>JAUNGA010000111.1 GCA_030524765.1 Bacteroidales bacterium
GATGCTTTACGCTTGATATCATACCAACGCCAACCGCAAAAATCCGCTGACCCATAAAATCGGGGTCAGCAGATTAAAATCGCGCATCACCGGGCCTCGTAATCACCCTTTACGTCATTGAATCGCACTCCGCGGAAGACGCGGTCGAGTATCCCTGATTGTCGCAGCTCGTCTGTCGGCCCGGTAGCGATGTGAGAGCCGGCGACAGCCCATACGTTGTCGGCGACTGCCAGCGACGGTCCGATGTCGTGGGTCGACAGCAGTATCGACCGTTTGTTGTCGTGGGCGAGCCTGACCAGCAGATCGAGCGTCTCAAACCGGCTCGATACGTCGAGAAAAGCTGTCGGCTCGTCAAGTATTATCACCGGGGTCTGTTGGGCGATTGCACGGGCTATCATCACTTTCTGACGCTCGCCGTCACTGAGCGAGGCAACCATCGATTGCGCCTTGTGGGCCATGCCCACAGAATCGATCGCCTCGGCCACAGCCTGTCGGTCGTTCGGTGACAGGTGCCCGAAAAAGCCCGAATAAGGATGTCGACCTATGGCCACGAGTTCGTCGACACGCAGGCCGCCTCCGCCCGAACGGTCGGTAAACACCACCGCTATTTTGCGGGCGAGTTTTGCAGGAGAGATGCCGTCGATGCGTTCGCCATCGACGGCTATGTGTCCGGCCAGCGGTGTCTGGCGTCCGCTCAATGTGCGCAACAGGGTGGATTTGCCGCTGCCGTTGGGGCCGATGAGCACCGTCAGACTGTCGTCAGACAACTTCAGATTGAGGTCGCCAAGCACGATGCGGGTACCGTAGCCCACCGCAAGATTATCGGTTGTGAGTGACATGATCAGCGGAAATAAAAGATTGAGCGGCGGCAGACGATTATATATATGATCACGGGAACGCCTATTACGGGTGTGATGGCGTTGACAGGTATGACACCGTATTGCCCGGGCGCTACGCTCAGCAGTTGGCACATGACGCCGACTGCCGCGCCGAAGACCGCTGTCACGGGCAGCAGGCTGCGGTGGTTTGACGTGTGCAGGGCAAGTCTGGCGATATGCGGCACTACCAGTCCGATGAATCCCACCGGTCCGCACCACGCCGTAACCGCCGCGGTCAGTGCACCCGATATCAGCAGGGCTGCATTGCGCCACAGCCTGACGTTGACACCGGCCGACTCGGCATATTGTTGTCCCAGCAGCAGTGCGTTGAGGGGCTTGATACACAGTAGCGATGCGAGTATCAGTGTGATGTTTGCTCCGGCGAACAATGGTATGTCGGCCATGCGCACACCGCCGAAATTGCCCAGCCCCCATATAACATAGCTGTGTACTCCATCGCGGCTTGAGAAAAAATTGAGCAAAGCTATGGCCGATGAGGCCAGATAGCCGATCAGGATGCCCACGATGAGCAGCATCGTGGCCGAGCGTACCAGACTCGACATGGCCAGCAGCAGCCCCATCACGGCCAACGCTCCGATCAGCGCGCCGACAAGCACCAGATCGCGGGTAACCACCGGCACTATCGTGCCCGCCGCGAGCATCACCACAGCCACACCCAGACTCGCGCCTGTCGAGATTCCGAGGATCGACGGCCCGGCGAGCGGATTGTCAAATGTCGTCTGCATCAGCAGGCCTGCCACGGCCAGCGATGCACCGGCGAGCATGGCCGTCAGTGTGGCGGGCACACGGGTCTCGCACACGATCACCCTCCACGATTCGCGGGGCAGCTCTCCGCCGGTCAGCGCGCGCCATACGTCGGCGGCAGGTATGTCGACCGACCCGAGCAGCAGACAGCCCACGGTCGTGGCAAGCAAGACGGCGAGTGCCGCCCATACTGATACTCGTGTGCGGGTGCCGGTCATTTTAGCTTCTTGAAATATCGGCCGGTCGATACCCCGGGCGTGTCGGGATGGAATATGCCGATATACTCGGCAAGTACCCGTTCGGGATGGAAAGCGAGGTCATTGTAAAATGGTGTGGCGAGCGAATTGCACGTCCATAGCCCGTCACGCCACGCCTTTATTGCGTCGGCATGAGGCACATCGGCCGCAATGACATCGCGTGAGATGTCTTTTGCATCTTTTACCAGCCATATGTCGGCATCTGCCGCGCGGTCGATCACCGCCGCCTCGTCAAGAGGGATCGAGCCTGTCTCGGTGCGGTCGGCCCACAGATAGTCGCCTCCGGCATCAGTTATCAGACGTGCCATATAGCTTTGGCCTCCGGGCACATACCACACACCCGATGTCAGGCGCTCGGTCAGCACCTGCGGCCGTTTCGCTACGCCGGCAACTGCCGCCCGCAGCGCTTCGTATCTGTCAGTCACGCTGTTATATATCTCGCGTGCCCGCTCCTCGCGGCCATAAAGGTAGCCCAGCAGCAGTATCCACTCTGCACGGCCCGTCGGCGACAGTTCCATGTAATCGGCCATTTCGATCAGCTTGGCACCGGCCGTCTCTATGCCGCCCCGGCTCATGCTCTCGTAGGGCGACAGCAGTATGGCGTCGGGCTGCAGGTCTATGACAGTCTCGATCAGCGGTGCCGTGCTCGATCCTATGTTTGTTATCCGGCCCTCGTCGAGCAACCGTCTGGCAGGATCGCTGTCGGTCAGCCACTCACCGTCGGCCACTGCCGCTATACGGTCTATGGCACCGAGTTCGGCTATGGCACCGGTATGTATTGTGGCGTAAACCACCGATCGCTCAAGAGGCACCCTCACAGCCGTCGCTCCCTCGGGCAGATTGTCGGGCATCATAGAGTCGCGATGCACAAGGGCATATCGTGCGAGCAGGCGTCCCTCATGCCAGGGATCAGCCACGTCGGCCTGCACATATGTCCCCCGGTCGATCATCGTAAGCACCTCGGCCTGGCGGGTGAGGGTGTCGCCGCCGACAGGTCCGACATGCGACGACCCTGCCTGCGAGCAAGAGCCCGCGAGCAGGGTCAGCGCTGATAATATCGTTGTTGAAATGGTGTGTCTCATTGACTGCAAATGTAGTCAAAATAGCCGACACGACCAAACGTCGTCAATACATCACCCAGGTGTCTTCGTTGACATCATATCCGTATTTCATCTTTTTTACCGCACGGGTCTTGATTACGTATATCGAGCCGTTGTCAAGATCAATCTCATCGACGTTTTTCACCTGACCGGCCTGTTCGAGACGTTTATATGCTTTTGACGGCAAGATCTCTTTCACGACATCTTTGCTCAGAGCCGGTCCGCGGTCGGGAGCATCGATTTCGATAACCTTGCCCTCTGACGAGAATTCGATGTCTGTGCCGTTGGCCAGCTCTACTTCAAACGTGCCGCTTGCAAATTCGCGTTCGATCTCGCGTATGGCAACGTTTTTATAATGTTTCTCAAGAAATTTTGTCGCATTATCGGGCAGTTGCGATTTTGTCGCGCTGCCGGCAATCGCCGGCCCTACACCGCCGTACATCTGGGCCTCGGCTTCGAACGCGCCGCCGGCGAGCATGACGCACAGCGCCGCGCCGGTCAATAATCTGGAGAGTTTCATAGTAATTGTTATTTGATATATATTTACAACAATCGGTATCGTCAAAAGTTAATACCGCCGGCACATCGAGTGATGGCCGGCGGTCGTATTTATCAGGAATGCCTATTGGAAAATAATTGTGCGGTTTTTATAGTAATAGAGAAATATGCAGTTATGCGGGTTAGCTGTATGTTTCTGTTCTGAGGTAAAAACTGATGAAAAAGCTCAGCCTCGGTAGTCGGCAAACTGCTCCTGCAGTTTTTTGCGGGCGAAGAATATGCGGCTCTTCACGGTGCCCAGCGGCAGATTCATGTGCTCGGCGATCTCGTTGTATTTGTAGCCGGCCACGTGCATCGAGAATGGGATGCGGTACTCGTCGGCAAACGAGTCGATGGCGTCGGTGATCTCCGAGGCGTGGAACGAGCCCTCGGGAGTTTCCAGACCTGAGTCCTGCGAGAGGTTCAGGTGGTAGAGGTTTTCGGTGGTGTCAACGACCGTGGCGGCACGTGAGCTGCGGCGGTAGTTGTTGATGAAGATGTTGCGCATGATGGTGAAGACCCAGCCTTTGAAGTTGGTGTTGTCGGTGTACTTGTCTTCGTTGTCAAGCGCCTTGAGGGTGGTGTCCTGCAGCAGATCATAGGCGTCGTCGCGGTTTGATGTGAGCATGTACGCGAAGTTGAGCAGATTGCTCTGAAGGTTCATCAGGTTGGTTTGAAATTTCTCGGTTCTCATGACAGTACTTTTTTAGCAGTTGTTCTGAATTAGCTTTTGTTTTTGTCTTTCGACATCACAAATTTGGGCCAAAAACAGTCCTTTGTCAAGGTTTTTAACGTTAAGAAACGTTAATGGAGAAATTTCGCAGATTTTACCATTATATACCCCTGATTTTCAAACTATTAAAAATGCGCAAAATTGTTACAGGATTGTTACAATATGCCATATTTAACCGATATGTATATTATTTGTAACATGTATGTAACTAATTTAACGCTCTATTTTCTCCATTCAGGAAACCTTATTGATCGTGTTATATATTGTCTGATGGGAAGAAGAATTGGCCTTAATATCTCTTCTGCGTTAACAAATATTGGGTGGTTCGGCTGACTTTATTTTTGCAGGGCTGGCGCATGAGATTTAACTATCCTTAAAGACTTTGGTAAGATAGTCAA
>JAUNGA010000023.1 GCA_030524765.1 Bacteroidales bacterium
CGCCGAGTTCTTCAAATTTATTTCCTAATTTTGCACTTGCGGGTAGAATCTGCGATGCAATGGGAACGCATAATATATACCAATTGTAAAAATTGTAACTAAAAAGTCATTTTTTTGTATCAAAAAATGGATTATATGTATAAAATTACTACCTTTGTGTTGTGCAATGCTGTTAAACAACATACACATCGTATTTTTTAAGTCAACTCACCTCACATATAATCACATCACACACGGCAATGATTAAATCAGCAATCGAAAAAGTCATAAACGAAGATATGGCAGAGATCTGGTCGCTCCTCAATGGTGAGGAGAAACGGCTGATTGTCGAAAATTTCAACATACAGACTTTTAAGAAAAACCAGTTGATATATGCCGAAGGCGATGAGCCTGAATACCTGTGGTGTCTGCTCAAAGGCAAAGTGAAAAAATTCAAGGAGGGAGTCGGCGGCCGTGTGCAAATCTTACGTCTCATCAGGCCGGTGCAATATTTCGGTTTCCGTGCGTTTTTTGCCAACGAGCCTTATGTGTCGAGTGCAGCCGCGTTTGAGCCATCGACACTCGGTGCGATACCCCTGTCGCTTGTGCATAAGATGATTGACAACAATATCAATCTGGCATGGTTCTTCATCCGTGAGTTGTCGCATAATCTCGGACGTTCCGACACACGTATAGTCAATCTGACTCAAAAGCACATACGCGGCCGTCTGGCCGAGGCCCTGATAGTGTTGCGAGACAATTACGGATATGAGGAAGACGGCATCACACTCAAAATATATATGGCTCGCGAGGATCTGGCCAATCTGTCAAACATGACGACCTCTAACGCCATACGCACCTTGTCGACATTTGTCAACGAGCGTCTTATAGCAGTAGATGGCCGGCGTATCAAATTGCTCAACGAGGCCCAACTGCGCAAAATCAGCAAATTCGGCTGATCTCGTCAGGCGTCAGACGACGTAATTTGTTGCCATTTGGTGTCGACGGCAAGCTATCGACAAATATCAAACGTTTTGGCAACCGGCGGTGATCGTCTATGGCGTCGGAGATCCTGTCAATCAAGGTTGCATCTGACGGCCCCTCTACAATCATCACCACTGCCTCACCCCACTGCGGATGAGGCTCTTTTGTAATATAGAATGGCGGCAGGTCGGGTATGGCCGATCGCAATGCAGCCTCAAGACGTTCGGGATGTATCTTTACACCGCCACTGTTGATGGCATGGTCCGCCCGGCCGAGCCACTCAAAATGTCTCACATCAATCAAGCGCACGACATCGTTGGTCACCAGCCTGCCCCACGAAAATTTCTCAGACTGTATCACAAGACAATCCCTGTCATCTATAGAAAATGTAATATCAGGCATCGCCGTATAGACCTCTGAGTCGGCAAGCGACCGCAACGCCACATGACTGCACGTCTCGGTCATGCCATAACCTATATAAGCATCAAAACCGGCCTGCGTCAGCCGTCGGGCAAGATCGGCCGACACTGACGCACCGCCCAGCAGAAGATGGTTGATTAGCCGAGGTGCATCAGGCTGTGCGAGCAGACTCTCAGCTTGTGAGGGCACAATCGCCAGGAGATCTACCTCCCGGTCGATCATAACATCATTTGACACCGGCAACTCAAGCAGACGACATCCGGCCTCCTCGGCTCTCACGACCATCATTTTACCGGCTATATAGCTAACTGACAATGGCAAAGCGAGGATAGACCGTGATGTAATGCCGAAAAAGCTGTTAGTCGCCATTGCCGACAGACGCATATCGCTCTTCAACAACCTTATGGTCTTGGGCTCGCCTGTCGAGCCCGATGTATGGGCTTCGACATAATGGCACGGGTCATGCCATTCGAGCAGGAAGTCACTTACTGACGCCATTGCAGATCAGGCAATTGCCATTTGCCGTGCCGGTCACACCACAAACGGTCGCCACGCAGACGCAGAGGCGATGACACATTGTTATGATATAGCCGGCCCGTTCCGAGCCCCTGCGGCATCGTGACACCACGGCCTGACACCCAACGGGCTATAGCATATAGACCGATATCAGACTCAAGAGCCGATGTTGCCCACCAGCCTATACCAAGACTCTCGGCTGTGTCGGCCCAAATATCCGCACCGGCAAGACCTCCGCAGAGAGCAGGTTTGAGTATGATATATTGCGGACTGATATACTCAAGCAAATTGCGGGCTTCATCGGCATCAGGCATACCAATCAGCTCCTCGTCGAGAGCTATCGCCACAGGCGAGCGTCGACATATATCTGCCATAGCATCGGGTTGGCCGGCTTTGATCGGTTGTTCGAGAGAGTGTATGGTGTAACGGCTCAGAATACCAAGACGGGCGAGCGCATTGTCAGGTGTAAAACTGCCATTAGCGTCGAGACGGATCTCAAGGGTCTCAGGCGAATACATACCGCGAATATACTTTAGCAGCTCAACTTCACGGTCAAAATCGATTCCACCGATCTTGAGCTTAAGCACACGGAATCCTGCGGCAAGTTTGGCATCGATACGCTCACGCATCGTGATTTGGTCGCCCATCCAGATAAGGCCATTTATGACGATACCCTCACGACCGTCTGTGAATGGTGTCGGCGTCACCATATCTATACCGGCATTCATACGGGCAGTCTCAAGGCCGAAACGTATTGATGACGATGGTGGCAATGGAGCGCCGGGATCGGCACATAACGAGTCAAGCCACTGCTCGTAGCAAGGCACATCATCAGAACTGAGCCCACGGAAGAGAGCACACTCGCCGACTCCGGAGCGACCCGTAATCTCATCGGTCACTCTGACAAAATATGTCTGCTTGTGACGCATCGACTCGCGCGAGGTGCGGGCCTCGAATCTGAAATCGAGCGTATAAGGTGCCCACTCAATACGCATATCAGCCCGGGAACTGTGGATATTTGTCAAAATCGGGGTCTCGCTTCTCGAGAAATGCGTTTTTACCCTCCTGAGCCTCATCCATCAGATAGTACATGAGCGTGGCATCACCGGCGAACTCCATCAGGCCGTGCTGACCATTGAGCTCGGCATTAAGGGCGCGTTTGATCATGCGTATAGCAAACGGGCTGCGCTTCATGATAGTCTTGCACCAGTCAACGACCTCGTCTTCAAGCTGATCAAAGGGGACCACCTTATTGATCATACCCATCTCAAGAGCCTCGGCTGCAGTGTACTGCCGGCAAAGATACCAGATTTCTCGGGCTTTTTTCTGGCCTACACACCGTGCGAGATATGACGAGCCAAAACCGGCGTCGAAGCTGCCTACCTTAGGACCTGTCTGACCGAAGCGGGCGTTTTCAGATGCGATTGAGAGATCACAGATTACCTGAAGGACATTGCCACCGCCAATGGCATAACCGTTAACCATCGCAATGACAGGCTTGGTGATCGATTGTATCATCTTGTGCAGATCAAGCACGTTGAGTCTGGGCACACCGTCGGCGTCGCGATAGCCGCCACGGCTTTTATAATTCTGGTCGCCACCCGAGCAGAAGGCTTTGTCACCTGCTCCGGTAAGCACGATCACACGTATGTCAGCGCGATCGCGACATATGCCAAATGCATCGAGCATCTGCGAGTTGGTCTGCGGACGAAAAGCATTGTAAACTTCGGGACGGTTGATTGTAATGCGGGCTATACCCTCGAAATAGTCGAAGAGAATGTCGCTGTACTCCTTTATTGTAGTCCAGTTGCGATGTGACATAATATTATTTTTTTGTAGTTTTTCTGTAAAAATCGTTCAGTACACGCACGTCGGTCACCGCATCGGTCACTATCTCGAGGATTGCACCTGGTGCCGACATGAATCCGGCAAAAACAGCTTCTAACTCTGCTGTCGACGCTGCGCTGAAATAATTGAATCCGTATGCACCGGAGAGCCCCTCTATCGGCAGGTTCATGGGAGCGTCATACCATCTCGGACCTTCGACAATGTCGCGGGTAGCCTTGATATATTTGAAGATACCGCCTCCGCCGTTGTTGAGCACAACAATTTTGAAATCGTCAGGAATAAAATTCAGGCCGAACGCACCTATATCATACTGACAGCTCATGTCGCCGGTGACAAACACCGTCTGAGACCGCGCAACCGATGCGAAACCTATAGCTGTCGAGGTCGAACCGTCAATGCCGCTCACACCCCGGTTGCAGCTGACAGTCGCAAACCGTCGGCAATCCGACATCGCGGCATACCTTACGGCCATGCCGTTGCTGAGTTGCAGATTTATGTCATCGGGCAGCATGTCTATGAGTGTCGACACTGCCACCATAGCCGACCACTGTGCAGATCTTTTATAATCGTCACGGCGTGCAGCCGCTACTGACGATGCATCAAGCCATATGCGTCGGTAATCAGATGTCACATTTCCGTGCGACATCACGGCAAGCCTATCAAGAAAAGACGATGCCGTCGACTGCACATGACAATAATCCTGGCCATAGCAATCAATCGCCGCCGCTGTCTCCTTGATACAATAGAGTCTTACTCCGGGCAGATCTCTCAGCCATTTCTTGAGCACACCTGACACTATCGAGCCACCGATAGTGACCACGACATCCGGTCGGGCAAAGTCGTTACCGGAAACAGCAGCAATCGTCGGCTCCACATTATATATTATATTGCCGAGCCGTAAGTTGGCACCAGACTCGGCTACCACAACCACATTGGCATTATCGAGCAGACGGCCGAGTGCATTATCCATGGCGGGATCACGTGGCATATAACCGGCGACTATAAGCACTTTTTTGCCGTCTGCGACAAGCCTTGCGAGTTCGGCCACAGCCGGCTCAGGGACAGGCAGGCCGGAGAAATCGCGTCGATGCACAGGCCGGCACTGACAATCGTCAGACACCTCGACAGTCTTTCCGTCGGGATTGTCAACCTGCACATTGATATGCACCGGGCCCTGTGGATGCGTGAGAGCTGTTGCAACCGCATCATGCAACATACGGTCGACATATCGCAGCGACGCGCCGACAGGCAAATCATATGTAGCCTTGACAAAATTGGAGAATATACCGGGCTGTCGAATCGTCTGACTGTCGTCCTGATCAATCCATTCGGCCGGACGGTCGGCAGTGACCGCAATCAGTGGAACATTGCGATAATAAGCCTCGGCGAGTGCAGGAGCATAGTTTAGCGGTGCTGTACCGGATGTACATACAATAGCGACCGGCCGGCCGGTCGCATCAGCGATTCCAAGCCCGACAAAAGCCGCCGATCTCTCATCGATCACGACCCGACAATCGATAGTCTGACAATTATCAAAAGCCACGAGCAGAGGCACATCACGCGATCCGGGCGAAAGCACGGCATGCCCTACCCGGCCACATTGACCGAGCACAGACACCACACGCGCACAGACCTGATTGGCAGACGTAATCATATTTTTTAGTTAATTTGATAAACAAAGATACGTATTTTTTTTGTTATTTTGTAAATTGATGTTTAAAAACGAAACCTGATCCGATGAAAAGAGTTTACGTATTCTTTGCCGCTTTCATATGCTGTATGGCCGCTTTCTCTGCCGAAAGCTCCGATACAGCCGTGGCATCAGTCGACTCTACATCGGTCGAGGAACACCCCGGCTTGATCAAACGCATCATCAATTACTTTGCGAATGCCAACAAGCAGAACGATGACGGAGGGTTCGATTTCAGTGTCATCGGCGGCCCCCACTACTCATCTGACTCAAAGCTTGGTGTCGGCATCGTGGCCGCAGGCACCTACCGTACCGCTCGGGATTCGGGCTACACCAAGCTATCAAATGTGTCACTCTATGGCGACGCCACCACTGCGGCCCATTTTAAGCTCGGCATACGTGGCGAAAACTATTTTCCGCAAAACAAATACCGAATCATCTACGATATAGCATTCTCGTCAATTGAGACAAAATACTGGGGCATAGGCTATGCACAATGCCACAACGATGCCAATGAATCGAAATATCGCTATCTGGCCGCCCGTGTAAACGGTAATTTCTATCGTCGTCTGGGCGAAAGCTTCTTTATCGGCCCGATGGTTACGGTAGACTATATCAACGGACGCCACTTCGAGCATCCGGCATTGTGGGACGGACAGCCCCTGCATACCTTCAACTGGGGTATCGGTCTGTCAGCGGCCTATGACACCCGAGACTGTACCACAGATTGCGAGCACGGCATACTCGTGCGTATAGACCAGTATTTCGACCCGTCATGGCTCGGCAACCGATATGCCTTCAGCGTCAATGAATTTACTACTGCATGGTTTAACCCGCTATGGCGCGGCGCGACCATAGCCACCCGTCTGCACTGGCGCATGACGTGGGGTAATACACCCTGGGGCGCTATGTCGACGATCGGCGGCAGCGACAACATGCGTGGTTATTTCGAGGGCCGATATCGCGATAAATCCGAGATCGATCTATGCGTCGAGCTACGCCAGCATGTCTGGCACCGCAACGGATTTGTGCTATGGGCCGGAGCCGCATCGGTATTTCCCCGCATAGGCGATATTAAATTCAAACAGATATTGCCCAACTGGGGCATAGGATACCGCTGGGAATTCAAAAAGCGTATGAATGTGCGTGTCGATCTCGGATTCGGCCGCCATCAGACAGGATTCATATTCAATATCAATGAAGCGTTTTAATAGATTATTCTCACATCTGCTATCGCCCGACGTATTGTTGTGGCTATACCCCATCACGCTCATCATACCCAACGTCGCTCTCGACATCACAGAGTATAGCCACGCATTGGTCAAGATTACCAACATATTGCTGCCGGCCGGACTATATATGCTGCTCACCGGGCTGTCGCGCAACGTCGGACGTACGGTTTTGTGCTGTCTGCCACTGGCTATATTTGCTGCATTTCAGATCGTGCTTCTGTTTCTTTACGGAGAGTCGATCATAGCAGTTGACATGTTTCTCAATGTGGTCACGACCAATATCAGCGAAGCAAGCGAACTGCTGGGCAATCTGGCGATGGCCATTGTAATAGTGCTGTTGATCTATCTTCTGCCTCTTATCTGGGGTATCGTATTGATGTGCAAATCGTCAAAAGCAGATGCCGCTGATGTCAAGACAATTCGTCGCACCGGCATCGTGACCGCCATGCTCGGCATTGCGATGCTGAGTGTCACGTACTGTGCTGTGCCGAGATTCAACATCCTGCGAGACATCTTTCCGGTAAACGTGATCCACAATATGATCACAGCCATACAACGCACCGAAGCGACAAACCGATATTTCGAGACCTCGGCAGGCTTTGACTATAAAGCAAGAAGCTGTCGCGACAACCGTCTAAAAGAGATATATGTGCTGGTTGTAGGCGAAACATCACGTGCCGACAACTGGCAGCTGAACGGATATCAGCGTCCTACCAATCCTCGCCTGTCTCATACCGACAATCTGATTTATTTTCCCAAAACCCTGTCTGAGAGCAACACGACACACAAGAGCGTCCCACTGATGCTGAGCAGTGTCTCAGCCGAAACATTTGCCGACTCAATCTATACGACAAAAGGCATCATCTCGGCATTCAATCAGGCAGGATACCGTACGGCATGGCTGACCAATCAGGCACGCAATCACTCGTTTATCGATTTTTTTGCACGTGAGGCTCAAGTAGTCGATTATATCAATGACGACGGCCGTCACCATTTCGACCACGAACTCATCAAGCCACTGCACGAGTTTATCGAGAACTCTCCCAGCGACAAAATGTTTGTTGTGATGCATACGTATGGCAGCCATTTCAATTACAATGAACGCTATCCGGCCGACAGACGCAGATTCACACCCGACGGAGCATCGTCGGCATCGGTTGAGAACCGTCCGCAACTGGTCAACGCCTATGACAACACCATTGTATATACCGACAGCCTGTTGGCTGACATCATAAATGTGCTTGACAGCGCCGACTGTGTGGCAGGACTGATTTATATGTCAGACCACGGCGAAGACATATTTGACGACCGCCGAGAGAGATTCCTGCACGCATCGCCCGTACCGACCTATTATCAGATACATGTGCCTATGCTGTTGTGGATGTCGCCGGAGCTGCGCGAAGCATATCCTGATCTTTACAACACTGCCGAGAGCCATCGCAATCTCAACGTATCGTCGAGCCGCACAGCATTCGACACAATGTTGTCGATGGCCGGAGTGACCACACGCATGAGCGATGCGTCAAAGGCTCTGACCGAACGCGATTATGTCGAGGGGCGCCGACTTTATCTCAACGACCACAACGAGGCTGTGCCACTCAAGGGCGCAGGCCTGCGCGATTACGATTACACAAAACTTGACAAAAACAGGATTAATTATTGACAGTATTTTCACAAAAGTTTTCCGAAAAATTTAGTAATCAGCACAACATCAGCAATATAGAAATGGCAATTATATAAATAGTTTACCAAAACAAAAATATTTATCAACAAACGCTTGCCATTACGGGGTAAAGTTCGTAGATTTGCACAACCAAAAAAATCTGCGAATTTTCAACACAATCCAAACCCCTCAATGATACAGATAGTTGTCAAACGTGATGGCCGCATCGTGGGCTATAACGAAGAAAAAATCAAGGCGGCAATCCGCAAAGCCATGCTTGCGACCGAGCTCGGCGAAGACGAGAGCCTGATCAATAAAATTGCAGACCGCATCGGCTCGCGCGGCAGTGAACGCATGACTGTGGAAGCCATACAGGATATGGTCGAATACGAGCTGATGGATAGCCCTCGCAAAGAAGTAGCCAAACGCTACATCGCCTACCGAGACCAACGCAGTATTGCCCGCCGTGCCAAGACGCGCGACATGTTCCATGAAATCATTGAGGCCAAAAACAATGACATCACCCGCGAGAACGCCAACATGAACACAGACTCTCCTGCGGGCATGATGATGAAATTCGCATCAGAGACCACAAAACCTTTTGTAGACGACTATCTGCTCTCAGAAGAAGCACGTGATGCCGTGCGCCATGGATACATACATATACACGACAAGGATTATTATCCTACAAAGAGTCTCACCTGCGTGCAGCATCCGCTCGACCGCATACTCGAATATGGATTCATAGCCGGTCACGGCGAATCTCGACCCGCCAAGCGCATCGAGACCGCAAGTGTCATCGCCTGCATATCGCTCGAGACCGCACAAAACGAGATGCATGGCGGTCAGGCTATCCCTGCCTTTGATTTTTATCTTGCTCCATTTGTGCGCGCTTCGTTTATCGAAGAGATCAAAAATCTCGAGAAGCTTTACGGCGAGGATTTCTCTGATATGTATGAGATCAAACTCAAGGATTTCATAAAAAAAGATCTCGACGGGCTGACGGGGCGTGATCGAATATTACAGCATGCGATCAACCGCACGGTCATGCGTGTACATCAGGCGATGGAAGCGTTCATACACAACATGAATACCATCCACTCGCGTGGTGGCAACCAGGTTGTGTTCAGCTCGATCAACTACGGCACTGACACATCTGCCGAAGGCCGCTGCATCATACGCGAACTGCTCAAATCGACCTACGAGGGTGTGGGCAACGGAGCTACAGCAATATTTCCCATACAGATTTGGAAAAAGAAACGCGGTATCAGCTATCTTCCCGATGATCCCAATTATGATCTGTATCAGCTTGCCTGCAAGGTGACAGCACGCCGGTTCTTCCCCAACTTTGTCAATCTCGACGCGACTTTCAACCAACATGAGATGTGGCGCGCCGATGATCCCAAGCGCTATCTCTACGAAGTGGCCACTATGGGCTGCCGCACACGCGTGTTCGAAAACCGCTATGGTGACAAAACCTCTGTTGGCCGAGGCAATCTCAGCTTCACCACCATCAATATCGTGCGCATTGCCATCGAATGTATGTCGATACGCGACGAGCAAGAGCGAATCGCTAAATTCTTCAAAGAGCTTGATCGGGTGCTCGAAATCACCGCACGTCAGCTTTGCGACCGGTTTGATTTCCAGAAAACCGCCTATGCCAAGCAGTTCCCGCTGGTTATGTCAAAACTATGGACCGGCTCGGAAGTGCTTCGTCCAGAAGACCGCATCGAGACAGTACTCAACCAGGGCACTCTCGGAATCGGTTTTATCGGTCTGGCCGAATGCCTGGTGGCGCTGACCGGCAAACACCACGGCGAGAGTGAGGAGTCACAGAAGCTGGGTCTGCGCATCGTCAGCCACATGCGTTCGCGCGCCAATGAATTCTCTGAACGCTACGAACATAATTTCTCTATACTCGCCACGCCCGCCGAAGGCCTTTCCGGAAAGTTCACATCGAAAGACCGTAAATCATTCGGTATCATCGAAGGTATCACAGACAAGATCTATTATACCAACTCTAATCACGTACCCGTCTACTACCACTGCTCGCCACGTCACAAAGCTGAGGTCGAAGCGCCGTACCACGAGCTCACACGCGGCGGTCACATCTTCTACGTAGAGATCGACGGCGATGCCACGCACAATCCCAAGGCAATCTCAGACATCGTGGATCTGATGGATCGCAACAACATGGGATACTGCTCGGTCAACCATAACCGCAACCGTTGCATGGAGTGCGGCTATGAGGATGCGTCAAAAGACCTTGTCGAGTGTCCCCGCTGCCACAGCCGTGCCATTGACCGGCTGCAACGCATAACCGGCTATCTCGTCGGCACGACCGACCGTTGGAACAACGCCAAGCTTGCCGAACTCAACGACCGCATAGTGCATAAATGAGTGCCGGCGCCCCTACCCTGCGTGTCGTCGACATAGTCGAGGGCACATCTGTCGACGGGCCCGGATTGCGCACATCAATATATCTGGCGGGTTGTGATCACCGGTGTCCCGGATGTCACAACCCGCAGACATGGGCGCATGATGCCGGCCACGATATGACTGTAGACGAGATAATGCAGATTGTGCGTCTCGCCGGATATGATGTGACACTAACCGGCGGAGATCCGATGTATCAGGCCGGAGCATTGCTGCCTCTCGCAAGAGCGATTCGCGACGATGGCCACACGATATGGTGCTACACCGGATTCACCATCGAGCAGTTGTACGAAATGCCTGATGCGGCGGCTTTGCTCGATGAGATCGACGTATTGGTAGACGGACCGTTTGTCGAGGCGCTAAGAGATACATCGCTACTCTTTCGCGGATCATCAAACCAACGGATCATAGAGTTGCGGCCTCAACCCGATGACGGATTTGACGTCAATATTGAAGATATATGAATGGTACGAGATCTGACGAACGTGCCTGAATGACCATAAACAGAACCACCGCCAACAGCAGCCCCTGCACCATCAGGGGCTGAGCGGTATATACACGGCTCATGCCTCCCGACCAGCTCGACGGAGCAAAATGCATCATCAGGCCGGCGATAATAGCAGCGACAATCAGGGCATAGCCCTCTATAAACTGAGGAGCCACCGACCAATGGAAGTCAGAAACGATCTGCGAGCCCATGGCCATGAGAGTCTCCGGAGAAGATGCCCGGAATATGGCAAAACCTACAACTACAAGAGCGAATGTAACAGCAGTGTTGATTACCCGTAAGCCAAAAGATCCACGGATAGACTCAGGCACACGCCACACGCCTTTGATAGCTTTGTGACCGGCCAGCAGCAGGCCATGATAAGCGCCCCAAAGTACATACATCCACCCGGCTCCGTGCCACAGACCGCCGAGTACCATTGTCAGAAAGTTATTCAGATATGTACGGGCCTTGCCACGACGGCTGCCGCCCATAGGAATATACAGATAATCACGCAGCCAGGTTGACAACGATATGTGCCAGCGATGCCAGAACTCCTGAGGATTCTGAGCCTTGAATGGGGCATTGAAGTTTTGCTTGAAACGATAGCCCATCAGCAGTGCAAGACCGATGGCGATATCAGAGTAGCCCGAGAAGTCGCAATAAAGCTGCAATGTGAAACCTATGCAGCCCATCACATTCTCGAATCCGGAATAAAGTGAGGGATTGTCAAAAACACGGTCGACAAAATTGCCGCTTATATAGTCGGCGATGATAACCTTTTTTATCAGGCCGATCATTATAAGGAACAAGCCCTCGCCGGTCATGGCAGACGTGGCTATCGGATTCGCCTTGATCTGCGGCAACAGGTCTTTTGCTCTGACCACCGGTCCGGCAAGCAACGGAGGAAAGAATGTCAGACAGAACGTATAGTGCAACAGATTGCGTTCAGGCTGCATGTCGCCCCGATAAATATCGACGATATAGCTGATTGAACGGAAGGTAAAAAACGATATGCCAGCCGGCAATATGATGTCGAGAGCATCGAAATGTGTGTGGGTCAACCCCGCGAACGTAGAATATAGCAGATTGAAGTATTTGAAATAGATCAACAGTGAGAGATCTGCGATTACAACAGCTGCCACAACCGTTTTGCGGGCCCAGTCGGACTTGAGACGGCCGAGAAGATTTCCGAAAATATAGTCAGACAGACAAACTCCGAGAAGTATATAACAGCACTCAGCGCTTGATTTATAGTAAAAATATAGCGAAAATGCTATTGTGAATACCATTTTGAGTGACCTACGCCGCCTTAGCAACTGATATATGGCCATAAAGCCAACAAACAGCATTAAAAACAGGCCGGTATTGAAAAGCAGAGGCGTCGAAGCATCGTAGCGCAACAACTGCAACAGTTTGTCGATCTCGAGTGTGTTTAAAAAATCTGTCATTTTATTTGGAGAGAGTGTTGATTTATAGCGTCAAGCAGGGCATCGGTAAATAAATTGCCCTGCAATTGGTATCCTTTGTAAGTGAGATGCACACGATCTTTGTTAAGCGTCTTGTCGGCAAGCCATCTTGCAGATGCGCCTGTCCCACCTGCCACCTCATACCAGTCGTAGACCGGTATGCCATTGTCACGACCATAAGCGACAATCACATCACGCATGCGCTTGACATTGGTATTTACAGAGTAGGACGAAACCGTGCGATAACGACGGCGTTTGCCCTTGCGGCGTACACGACGTGAGGTACGTCGCTGGCACTCGGCCGGAGTCACCAGCAACAGGCATGCATCGGGATTGTTGCGACGCAACTCACCGACCAGATCATTTATATTGAGACGGAATGCCGCATCTGTCATCTTGCCGAATGCTTCGTTGGTGCCGAGACTGACTATTATTAATTGAGGCGAAAGTTCTGATAAATCTCGGCCTACTGAACCAATAAGGTTATAGGTCGAATATGTCGCGCCATTGTTGCCTATCACATGATAAGCCACACCGTTATGGCCATTTGACAGAGATATTCCACCTATGGCCACATCGTGCGGACGCGATACAGACATTCTGATTTCGGTGCAGGGCCTCGAAAGGGCTATGCGGGTGCGACGGCCGTCAGATTTTACATCAAAGTTAATTTCATCTCCATTCCCGTCACTCACAGAATTGATTTCAAGGCCGGGAGATGTGGCAAATACGGTCATATCGTCAAAGAACGAGCCTGTTCTCACAGTCAACGATGCAGTAGGACTGACAGACTGCACGGCAACTCCAGTGAAACTCATATCGGTGGGCCAAGGCATCTTGAGCAACCGCGATGCCACCCATCCGTCGGGCGATGTTATGGCATAGTCGACAGGCTCGTTGGTGCCAGCAAGTTTGAAAGGCACTATCAATCCGCGTCCTGCGTCGCCATATATCTGCTGCAATCTGTCGCGGGTAACGGCAGTGGCCATGTCGGCTTGCAGATGAGAGTCGCCTATGTGCACAACGGTCACAAGTGTGTCGGCCGCTGCCGAAAAAAGCGATGAAAGGCCGCTCCAGTCAGCGCCATTCAGATCTACGCGGTTGGCGGCAAGACGGATATATGACGGATAATCGGAATAAGCGACTGCAGGTGATGTTGGAGTCTCCATATCTGGATTCTCGCGCAACTCGGCCTGTGAGTCGTCTTGAGCCGATGCAATGAGCGGCGTGACAGCTGATAGCATCGACAATAATATGGCGTTGTAAAGCTTATTCACTTAGAGAGAGGTTGAGAGATTTTACAAAAATTTCGGCAAGTTCTTTGCCACCTTTGTGATTGAGATGGATATAGTCGGCGTTAACCAGTCCGCGTCTGTGCCAGTCAACCGCCGCTCCGGAGCCGCCCATAGCCTGTCGCATATCCCAGAAAGCTATGCCGGTGCGACGGGCTATATCACGCTGAGCCTTTACCATTGCCGGGGCTGTCCCCATGGATGCGACAGCTGTCCCTTGTTTTTGACCACGGTCTCCGATGCCAAGCAACAATATGTCGGCGTTGGGATAACACGACCGCACTGCATTGACCACACCGACCATAGCGTCGGCATAAGCCGAATAGTCGCTCTGTGCAGAACTGAGAGCATTTATGCCAAATTCGAGAACAATCAGATCATAGTCTATCCATTGGCGCAGCTGACGTGCCACATCGGCATCAAGACGACGATGACTGATACCGCTGTTACCACGCATTGACATACAGTCGAGCACCACTCCGGCAGAGTTGTCAAGCCATACGCCGAGCACTTTGAGCCCTTCTATGTCAGACTTGACAGTGAATTCGGAGGTCTTGCCGTCGAGGCTCAGCATCTGCACATCGGGCGAAGCCGCGACATCAAACGTCTGCTCGCCATCGCCCACACCGCCAAGTGTGATATGGCCGGCCGACGGTGAGATAAATACCATAGTAGAACGAGACCACGAATCAGTGTGTACCGGCCGATGTGTACCTTTAAACGAGGCTTTGGCGCCTGCCGAACCTGAAAAATACGTACCCGAGAGTATGCGCATGCCGTTTGCGCCGGCCTTGCGGATGTCGTGCTCGGTCCAACCGGAACCTGACTGGGCGACAGACTGACGGAAACCCGGAAAGTTTGAAAATGCGGCCATATAACCTACACCGCTGCCACCATATCGGCCTTGCAGCAACGAGCGTATGTCTTGTGTGAAAATATCACCTTCTATATACGAGTCGCCGATAACGGCAATGCGCACAGGCCGCGAATGGCTTTGCTCAAGTGCACGGGCAAACCGTCGCAATGCCGAACGGTCTGAGCTGTAGTCCTCAATCAGTACCGACCCGTCAGCCGATAAAGGTGCAGCGAAATCATCCGGCAACGGTGCAAGGGGCATCTCACCCGATTCTGACATCAACGAGTCAGCCCCAGCCCTGACAGTATCGTTATTGTTGTGTTGAACTGCCGACGGACTGTCTTGCAGAACCTTAAGATCGGGATCGATCTCTTCGTGGGTAATATAGGTCTTGTCAGATTCAGGGACAAGGTCACCAAGCAAATTAAAGTCCTTGAGCTTGTGGCCGGTGATGTCACCCCATGGCATAACCGACAACACAATCAGCACTACCAGTGCGGTAGCGATGACGGTGAACGGGCTGCCGTTTTTGCCTTTGTTGTCGCTCATCCTAATACTTTGGTTGACGTTTTGATTATATTAATGAGTGACGAAGCTTTAGCCTCTGTCTCTTTCCACTCGACGGCAGGGTCAGAATCGGCCGTGATACCGCCGCCTGCATATATGCAATATTGTCCGTCAGGCTCAAACCGGGCACAACGCAGATTGACAAAAGCATGAGTGCCCGAGTCATCTGACACAGCCACATACCCGGCATAACATCCACGTGGGTGCAACTCACAGCCGGCAATCTCGGCAATAGACGCCTCACGCGGATAACCGGCTACAGCCGGTGTCGGGCTAAGCATGTCGAGAATATCACTGATCGAAACAGATTGTGGCACACGGGCAGATATAGGCGTGCACAGGTGCTTGATAGCTCCATACCGTAGTTCGCAGGTATCGGCGACATCAGGCTCTGCGCCAAGTGACCGCAGACAATCGACAATAAAGCGTACGACCATGCGATGTTCGTCGCGGTTTTTGTGATCCCATTCACCTTCGACCGGCATTGTGCCGGCAAGAGCCATCGTCGACAATGTGCCGTCGTGCGCGACATCAAGCAGCAATTCAGGAGTGGCCCCGAGCCATCCTCCGGTTTGCGGTGTATAGTATATATGACAAAATGCCTGCGGAAATTCATCAAAAAGCCGCTCGGCTGCCAATGACCAGTCAACATTTTCTGCATCGCCTACTATAACCTTTGAAACCACTGTTTTGCCACCACGCTCTTTAAGACGGTCAATCAAACCGGCTACAGATGCGATATAATATTCCCGTGTAGTCGATCGACCGGGCATAGGCATAGGATCCGCTTGTGTAGCAGTCGGTCTGATTACGATATTTTCAGCCGACAGCGCCTTCCATGCATTGACAACAAACGCCGCAGCACTGTCATCAGTGACAACGCAGATAGCCGATCCCGGACAACGATATACCGCAAACGGGATTTTATCGGTCAAAGCCCGACCGATGAACTGACGTATCTCGGGACTAAACGGCATCAGACAGGACGGCCTATGAGTTCGAACGGTAATGCCCGTAGAATCTCGACATCGCAGAACTGACCGGGCTTCAGATTGACTGTTTTCTCAACGAGCACCTCGGGATCAACCTCGGGTGAGTCAAACTCTGTGCGACCTACATAATAGTCGTCTTGCTCGACGTCGATGAGCACCCGCAGGGTCTTGCCCACCTTTGCCTCATTGGTCTCAAGAGCAATATCTTCCTGTACAGCCATCAGTCGATCGAGACGCTGCTGCTTGACATCATCGGATATATTGTCGGTGAGATTGCGGGCAGCCCAGGTATCGTCTTCCTCGCAATAGGCAAATGCCCCCATACGCTCGAAACGCTGTTCCTTGACAAAGTCGATCAGACGTTCGAAAGCCTCATCGGTCTCGCCGGGAAATCCGACCATGAGAGTAGTACGGATATGTATGCCGGGGACTTCGGCTCGAATACGGTCCAATAGCCGGCGTGTCTCGTCGGCCGTTATATGTCGGCGCATATTGCCGAGTACTGTATCATCGATATGCTGCAACGCGATATCAAGATATTTGCAGACATTATCATGGGCGGCCATCACCGGCAATATGTCATAGGGGAAATCGGCGGGATAGGCATAGTGCAGACGTATGCGCCCTACACCGCGTGTCTGTGCCATACGCTCAATCAATTCGGCGAGGGCGCTCCGGCCATAGATATCGTGACCATAAGCAGAAAGATCCTGTGCGATGACATTGAACTCGACAACTCCGCGTGATACAAGCTCGGCCACTTCGTCAAGTATCTCTTCAATCGGTCGAGATTTGAAACGGCCTGTTATAAGCGGGATGGCACAAAAAGCGCAAAAACGGTTACATCCCTCGGCGATCTTGAGATAGGCATGGTGAGACGGTGTGGTGATCTTGCGGTCCCATTCACGAGAGCGACGACGTGCATATGACGACGCGGTATCTGCGACAAGCGCATCAGCTACACCGGCCCAGTCAAATTTGCCAAACCAGCGGTCGACCTCAGGTATCTCAGCGGGAAGATCATCGCGATAACGCTCAGACAGACATCCCATCACGTACACGCGGTCGACACCTCCGTCTTCTTTTGCCCGACAGGCCTCGAGAATAGCTTCAATCGATTCTTCCTTGGCGTCACCGATAAAGCCACATGTGTTGATCACCACTGTATAGCGCTCGCCCGGTGACATATCGGCATCATTGGACACATCAAAGCCGGCATCGCCGAGCATACGCGACACACGTTCGGAATCGACAAGGTTTTTCGAACACCCCATCGTCACGACATTTACTTTGTAGCGCGACATACCTTGTGTCATCAACGGTTTGCGAAGAGCGACTCGACAAACTCGCGTTTGTCAAATACCTGCAGATCGCCTATACCCTCGCCCAAGCCTATGTATTTCACCGGTATCTTGAACTGGTCGCTGATACCGATCACCACGCCTCCACGGGCTGTACCGTCAAGCTTGGTAATTGCAAGGTCGGTTACCTGTGTCGCTGCCGAGAACTGACGAGCCTGCTCAAATGCGTTCTGGCCTGTAGAACCGTCAAGCACGAGAAGGACCTCTTGCGGAGCCTCGGGTACGACACGCTCCATTACGCGCTTGATCTTCGACAGCTCGTCCATGAGGCCTTTTTTGTTGTGCAGACGACCGGCGGTGTCGATGATAACAACGTCAATATCGTTGGCGACTGCCGACTGCAGTGTATCGAACGCCACAGCTGCCGCGTCAGAGCCCAGTTGCTGTTTCACTACCGGCACACCGGCCCGACGGCCCCACTCGTCGAGCTGCTCGACAGCCGCGGCACGGAATGTGTCGGCTGCGCCGAGCATCACCTTGTATCCGGCCTGCTTGTAACCATACGCAAGTTTGCCGATGGTGGTTGTCTTGCCGACACCATTCACACCGACAACCATTATCACGTAAGGTTTCTTTCCCTCGGGCACACGGAATTCGCCGTTGGTCGATACCGAATTGTCGTTCTCGGCGAGCAGATCGCTGATCTCCTCGATAAGCATCTCGTTGAGCTCGTTCATGTCGACATATTTATCATCACGGGCACGAGCCTGTATGCGGTCAATGATGCGAAGGGTCGTCTCGGCCCCCACATCACCGGATATAAAAATCTCTTCGAGCTGGTCGAGAAAATCGTCGTCGATGGTCTTGCGACCGATGACGGCGCGTTTCAGACGGCCCCACACGCCCTCTTTGGTCTTTTCAAGACCTTTGTCGAGGGTCTGTTTTTTCTCTTTAGAAAAGATACTACTGAAGAATCCCATTTTGATTGAGTTTATTTGAAATGCAAAGTTACAAAAAAATGCGTGTTTTATGATAAAAAATCGCGGTAAATCGAGTTGTCAACACGATATACCGCGTATATTTATGGCAAATGGAGATTTTTATCTGATTAGGGCCTTTAACCTGGCAACCATATGACCGATAGCGAAAACGCCGATAAGCAATCCGCAGCCCTGATGGAAACTGATAAGACCGTGCAGCCCACAGAGAATCAGAATGCCTGTGACTGCGACAGCAACAAACAACATAGTGAAAACGGGCATCAGACGATATTGCACAACACAATACCATTTGGACGGCTCGACCTGCAGCAGATGACGATACCAGCCACGGTTGACCCAAATATGCATACAGCCCGATATTATAGATACGATACCGGCGACAAGATGCCACGTGCGCAACGATGTGACGAGTTCGGCCGAATCGTCACGCCATGCGGTATTCAGCCATATGCCGCTGGCTATTGTCACCATAAAAGCTATCGCAAGTAGCGAGTTGAGCACTGCCACGAAACGTATCCCGGCGGGTCTGATTGTCTTGTCTTTTGAGGTTGCTATCGGATGCATACAGATGAAATTTTAACGTTATAACATCCTTTTTGACATGAGAGTTCACCTTTGCAATGGAATAATGATTATCTTTGCGGCATATAAACCGAATGATATGCAGATACCAGAATACTTCAGCCAACGCCACACCGTGCGTCAGTACAGTGACAAAGAGATTTCAACTCAGCAGCTCAACGCGATGCTCGATGCGGCGTCTCACGCTCCAAACACCGGCAACATGCAGTGGTACAGTGTAATTGTCACACGCGATGACGAGCAGAAACGCCGGTTGGCACCGCTGCATTTCGGACAGCCACAGATTTGCGATGCCAACGTCGTATTGACATTCTGCATTGATCTGAGGCGTTTTGAGTTATGGTGCCGTAAACGCGAAGCCGAGCCGGGATTCGATAATTTCCAGTCATTTGTGGCATCGATGATAGACACCTCACTTGTAGCCCAGCAGTTGTGTACTGTGGCCGAAATGCAAGGCATCGGCACGTGCTATCTGGGAACCACCACATACAAAGCCCGTCAAATTGCCGAAGTACTCGATCTGCCTGTCCGGGTGGTGCCCGTGGCGACAGTGACCCTCGGTTATCCATCCTCAGGCAAAGTGGCTGACGGAGGCTCATGGCGTCTGCCGGTCAGCGCCTGGGTACACGACGAGACATATCACGAACCCTCGGCAGCAGACATCGACAGCTGGTATGCGTCGCTCGAAGCAGATCCGCAGTCTCAGAAATTTATTGACGAAAACAATAAGAAAACGCTCGCGCAAGTATTCACCGACGTGCGCTATCCACGCACTTCAGCCGAACAATTTTCAAAGGCATACCTCGATTTTATCAAGGAAAACGGATTCGGAACAGAATATTAGAACCTTATGTCAAGGATTGAACTGCCGACCTTCATAGGCTTCAAGATGTGAGCGCCATGAGTCTGAGACCGGAGCCGACTGGCCGGTCTTTATGTCAAATCCGGCCATAACGGTGGTACACTGACATTTGACATCGCCCGAGTCGGGATTGACTATACGCTGATCAAGCACAACTGATTTGTCACCAACCTTGACAGTAGTGGTCAACACCTCAAGACGTTCCTCGATAAATGTGGGCGAGAAAAAGTTACAGTTGATGTTGACAACCACCAAAGCAATGGCATGGGCGTCAAACTCGGCTCCCATCACCGCACGGAAATATTGCAGCTTGGCAAGATCGAAGAATTCAAGATATACCGTGTTGTTGACATGACCGAACATATCTACGTCGTTGAAACGCAGCTGTACCGGCAGTTTATGGCGATAAGGGAATAATGGCTGGGGGATGCGTGGGTTTGACATAATTTCAGTGTAAAACGATTTTTTTGATTACAGGTGTGCCGACGGCATCGTTGATGCGGGCAACAAGAGCATCGGTCATAAATGAGAGTTCGCTTTTAAGAGCTGCCGATGTCATGTAGACATGCATCACATCACCATCGATATAACGGCGAACTGTTGCCCGGTTTATATCGTGGCCAAGCAGCTCGCTCCACAGATAGCATGCTTTCTGACGGTCGAATTCGGGTTGAGATCCACCAGAATCAATAATATCCGATATGATATCGCCGACTCGGCGTGCCTCAGTCTTTTTCATGAACCGTCATCGGATTGAACCCACCGTCACACACCGACCACATACGATAATCAGAGCCTATCGCCTCCATTATTTCGTCAAGATGCTTGCGGTTGGTATCGGTTATAAATATCTGGCCGAAATCGTCACGTGCCACGAGTTTGATGATACGCTCGACCCGTGTGGCATCAAGTTTATCAAATATATCATCGAGCAACAGCAAAGGTGCCACCGGTGTGGTGCGGCGCAAAAAGTCATATTGAGCAAATCGCAGAGCAACGGTAAATGTCTTGGTCTGTCCCTGTGAAGCCGTGCGTCGCACATGCATATCGTTGAGCATGAACTCAATATCGTCGCGATGAGGCCCGACAGTAGTATAATGCAATATACGGTCGCGGGTACGGGCATGTTCAAGTGCGTCAATCAAAGCAGCATGGTCGGCACCTGATGGACAGAAAGTGAGACGCGCCCGCTCGCCGTCGCCGGCAATACCGGCATAATATCGGTCAAAAATTTCGCTAAGTTCTGCCACTATAGCCGTGCGTCGCGATCGGATGACCGATGCGGCGGCATCCATCACCATCTCTACCGACTCATAGAGTGTGGCATCGGCAATCTCATCGCGCAACATGCGGTTGCGTTGCTCAAGAGCCTGACCATAGCGTATGAGAGCATCAAGATAGACCGGATCACTCTGCGATATGATCATGTCTACAAATCTGCGGCGCTCGTCTGACGCACCGGTGACAAGCTCGAGGTCGGCAGGCGCCACCATAACAGCCGGGAAAAGGCCGATATGACTGCTTAGTCGCTTATACTCCTTGCCACCACGTTTGAACGATTTGCGCACTCCGGCACGCAAGCCGGCCGTGAGCTCCTCGTCGATGCCATTTCGATTGTATCGTGCCGCCACGATTCCGAATGTTTCTCCGCGTCGTATAAGCATCGAATCAGGCACACGTGTATAGCTTTTGGTAAAACTCAAGAAGTAAATCGCATCAAGCAGATTGCTCTTGCCCATGCCGTTGTCACCCAAAAGACAGTTTACTTTGGGCGAGAACTCAAGAGACGCCGAAGCGATGTTCTTGAAATTTGTGAGCGAGAGCGATTGCAATCTCATTTTCCGGCTTTTTTGAATGCTTCGTTGAAAAAAAGCAGATGATAAAGCAGCGAATTGCGCCAGTATGCCTGCGAATGAGTGCCGGGACGCGATGTATAATCGTGGTCTATACCTGCATCAAGCAATGCCTTATGCAAATCGTCGTTTACAGCAGCAAAAAAGTCAGACGCACCACAATCAAAAGCAATATTCAGCTGACCGGGCTTGAGCGTCGGCACGAGATTGATTACAGTATGTGAATTCCACACATCTTCATTGTCTTTTTTCTCGCCCAGGCGCAATTTCATCTTCCATTTCTCAGGGAAAGGACGTATGTCGACACCGCCCGACATAGAGGCGGCGCTGCCCCATATATCGCTGTGACGCATACCCAGCCACAGAGCGCCATGACCGCCCATGCTCAAACCGCTGACAGCCCGCATCGAGGCCTCAGGGAAAGTAGGATAGTGCATATCGATATAGGGCACAAGGTCATAAACAAAAAATGACTCCATCTGCATCTTAGGATCGACCGGCGAATCCCAATACCAGCTGTCGCGACCGTCTGGCATTACAATCACAAAGCCATAACGGTCGGCCAATTCAGGCAGGTCGGGACGCATCTTTATCCACGATTTGTGATCGCCGCTGAACCCGTTGAGCAGATATACCGTGGGATAGCGGGCATCAGCCCTACCCGTTTCCGGCGTAATCACAACCACCGACTCGGGTGTATCGAGATATTTGTTGGCGATACTGAGAGTATCGACCACCGCCGCACGCATGCCTGCAAATGCGAGGCATAACGCGAGCAGAGTCATCATTTGTTGTTTCATGGCATTGTGTATGATATATTATTTCACGATAGCATCGCGCATAATCTCGAAGGCAGCTTCGAGATTGTCGGCATCCTTACCGCCGGCCTGAGCGAATCCGGGCTGACCGCCGCCACCGCCTTTTATGGCCTTGGCTGCACTGCGTATTATCGCTGATGCGTTAAGACCGCCCTTGACAAGATCCTCAGTGACCATCATTGTGAGCAGAGGCTTATCTGTGATGTCGCGGGTAGCCGCAATAAATACAGTTGATTCGGGAGATTTGGCTCGTACGCCGAATGCGATATTTTTTACAATATCAGGGATACGCACGCCTCGCATAGACGCCACCTTAATGCCATTGACAGTCTCGGCCGTCTCCAAGACTTTTTCAGTCATGACGGCAACACGCTCGTTGAATGCTTCTTCGGCCTGACGGCGCAGATCGGCATTATCGTCGAGCGACTTACGCAATGCACCGACTACATCGGGAGCATTGTTGAGCATACTGCCAACAGCCTGCAACGTGCGGTGCATCTCATCAAACACATCTTCCACAGCCGAACCGGTGATTGCCTCGATACGACGGATGCCAGCAGCGATCGAGCTCTCGCTGACGATCTTGATCATACCGATATTACCCGTATTTGACACATGCGTGCCACCGCAAAGCTCTACCGAGTCTTCGTATTTGATCACACGCACCTCTTCGCCATATTTCTCGCCAAAGAGAGCCATTGCACCCATGGCGCGTGCCTCGGCGATAGGCATTTCGCGGTGCTCGTCAAGAGGGATAGCCATACGCACACGTCTGTTGGCCAAACGCTCGACTTTAGAAAGTTCTTCAGGAGTGACCTTCTGGAAATGAGAGAAGTCAAATCGCAGCGAGTGAGGACCTACGAGTGAGCCTTTCTGCTCTACATGTGTGCCCAGCACCTCGCGAAGTGCCTGATGCAACAAGTGGGTCGCTGTATGGTTGCAAGAAATGGCCATGCGGTTTTCTCGGTCGATCTCTGCACGGAAAGACGATGCGGGATTGGCGGGAAGGACCTTGCTGAGATGCACACCCATGCCGTTCTCGCGTTTGGTATCGTAGATTTCAATCGACTCGCCTGTCTCTATGTCAACGAGTTTACCACGATCGCCACACTGTCCGCCCATCTCTGCATAGAATGGTGTCGTTGCAAGCACGATCTGATAATATTCCTGATTTTTCTGTTTTACCTTGCGATATCGCAGGATATTTGTCTCAGTGACATCAAGATCATAACCTACAAACTGCTGTTCGCCCTCGTTTACTGTCACCCAATCGGTGGCCTCGACGGCTGCAGCGCTACGTGCACGTTGTTTCTGAGCCTGCATCTCGGCGTCGAAACCGGTCTGATCAAGAGTCATACCCTTTTCTTTAAGTATAAGCTCTGTAAGGTCAAGAGGGAAACCGTAAGTATCATAGAGCACGAATGCCTGCTTTCCCGAGATTTCTTTCTCTCCCTTGGCCTGAGCCTCGGCGATTGCATCGTCAAGCATACGGATACCATTCTCAAGTGTACGCAGGAACGAGTCCTCCTCTTCCTTGATAACACGCATGATCAAATCGCGTTGTGCGGGCAGCTCGGGATAAGCGTCGCCCATGCTCTCGATAAGAGTATCGATAAGCCGATACATGAAAGCTGATTTCTGACCAAGGAATGTGTAGGCATAACGCACTGCACGACGCAAGATGCGGCGTATCACATAACCGGCTTTGGCGTTTGAAGGCAACTGTGAGTCGGCAATAGAGAACGCGATAGTACGCACATGATCTGCGACAACACGCATAGCCACATCAACCTCATGGTCTTTGCCATATTCTTTACCCGACAGTTGGGCTATCTTGTTGATCAGCGGAGTGAATACGTCGGTATCATAGTTTGATGTCTTGCCCTGCAGGGCCATGCACAGACGCTCGAAACCCATACCGGTGTCAATGACCTTGGCAGGCAGCGGCTGCAGAGACCCGTCGGCAAGTCGGTTGTACTGCATGAACACGAGGTTCCAGATTTCAATTACCTGAGGATGATCTTTATTGACGAGCGATGCGCCGGAAACCTCGGCACGCTCGGCATCACTGCGCAGGTCTATATGAATCTCAGAGCAAGGACCGCACGGACCGGTATCGCCCATCTCCCAGAAATTGTCATGTTTATTGCCATTTATGATATGGTCAGTGGGCAAATGCTTCTCCCAGATCGCGGCGGCCTCGTCGTCGCGACCCAGACCTTCAGCCGGCGAACCTTCAAATACGGTCGCATAAAGGCGCTCGGGATTTAGACCGATCACATCTACCAAAAACTCCCATGCCCAGTCGATGGCCTCTTTTTTGAAATAATCGCCAAACGACCAGTTGCCGAGCATCTCGAACATGGTATGATGGTAAGTGTCGTGACCGACCTCCTCGAGATCATTGTGCTTGCCGCTGACACGCAGACATTTCTGCGAGTCGGCCACACGGTGATATTTCGCCGCCTTGTTGCCGAGGATTATATCTTTGAACTGGTTCATGCCGGCATTGGTGAACATCAGAGTGGGATCGTCTTTGATTACCATAGGTGCCGAGGGCACGATGTGATGGCCCTTGCTCTCGAAGAAATCTTTGAAAGACTTACGTATCTCTTTAGCGGTAAGCATCTTGAGTATATATTGTTTTAGTTTGATTTTAAATTCCGATATAATATTTGTACTTTATGCACAAAAACTCGTGCAAAATTACGATAAAAGCCCTAAATTTGCAACTAAATTTTATGTAACAGCCATCACCCGGCACCGACATGAGACACAAGGCATTTTACAGATACAATCCTGTCACCGAGCGATACGACCGCGTCTACCCGTCACGATCAAGCCGATTGTGGGCTATGGTGAGCCAGTTTGCATGGGGTGCCATGGCGGCCACAGCCGTGATCACAGTGCTGTATCTGACAGTTGATTTTCCGCGTGAGCGTCGGCTGAAGCATGAGAACGAGAAACTCCAAGACCAGGTCGGCACACTCAGTCGCCGATCTGACGAGGCATTGGCTGTGATGGAAGACATTGCCGCACGCGACAATAATTTCTACCGTGTGGTAATGCAGGCCGAACCGATGGGCGCGGCCGCACGATATGCCGGGCTTGAGCGTCAACGCAATTATGAAAGCCTTGATTCAATGGCCGACTCAGAGCTGGTGCGCAATGTAACCGACAAGCTCGACCGCCTCGACAATATGATATACGCCCAGATAAAATCGTTTGATTTTCTGCGTCAACAGGCTGCCGAATCATCTGACCGTATCGCCCACATACCATCAATACAACCTGTATCTGAACGCGATATGCGCACCATGGCATCAGGTTATGGATACCGACGCGATCCGATCTACGGCACTTCGAAATTTCACGAAGGCATGGATTTCTCGGCTCCACCCGGCACTCCTGTCTATGCGACAGGCGACGGGAAAGTACTTTCGGCCGGATGGAAGAGCGCCTATGGAAATTTGATAGAAATAGACCACGGATATAATTATGTGACACGCTTTGCCCATCTGTCTCAGATCCTCGTGACTCCAGGTCAGAGCGTCAAACGAGGCGACCTGATAGGTCGTGTGGGCAATACGGGCAAATCGACCGGCCCGCACCTGCACTACGAGGTGCGGTTGCGTGGCGAGCCACAGAATCCGGTCAACTACTATTTCATGGATCTAACTCCGGCTGAATATGACGAAATGATACGCCAGGCCGAGAACGCCGGCCACGTCATGGATTGACACATTATCTATATATACCCTACAGCCATACATGGATACAATCGACAAAAAATACTACAAAATAAGCGAGGTGGCCACCCTGCTCGGGTTGCCCGCATCAACGCTACGGTTCTGGGAATCGAAATTCACCATTATTCATCCCCGGCGCAATGCCGGCGGTCTGCGTCTCTACACGCCGTCTGACATCGAGAAGATACGCATGATACACTTTCTGGTAAAAGAAAAAGGTCTCAAACTCGAGGCTGCCCAAGACCAATTGCGCAACAACACATCGGGCATCACCCGGCGCTTTGAGACGGTGGCCAGGCTACGTGAAATACGCGCCAGGCTTACCGGCATGCTCGACGCAATCGACAATCTGAAGTAAGAGCTTATTCTTAAAGAATTTTAGTAGTTGAGCCGACGGCTTTAACGAATATTTTTGTAACTTTGTCGCCGACTATTTCATCACGGCCAATATACGTATATGAATTTAAAGACCACAATCGCATCACTCGCCCTCTGCACCGCAGGGATATGGGCAGTGGCGCAAAACAATATCATCGAAGAGGTTGCCTGGATCATCGGCGACGAGCCCATCTACAAATCAGAAATCGAACAGACCTATCAGGACATGCAGCAAGACCGCACGCCAATCACCGGCGACCCTTACTGTGTGATACCTGAGCAGATTGCCGTCGAGCGTCTGTTCCTGCATCAGGCCGACCTTGACACTGTCGAGGTGACCGAGTCGATGGTCATGCAGCAGGTCGACGCACAGATGAATTATCTCATAGCCAACCTTGGTTCGCGCGAAAAAGTAGAACAATACTTCCGCAAGCCGTTCTACGAACTGCGAGAATATTATGCGACAAACATGCGCAACCGCTTCCGCGTAAACCAGGTAAAACAGAATCTCACCAAGAATGTCAAAATCACACCTGCCGAGGTGCGCCGCTACTTTCAGGAACTGCCCGATGACTCTATCCCCTACGTACCGCTGCAGGTAGAGGTGCAGATAGTGACACTCAACCCGGTCATTCCACGTCAGGAAATAGACGACGTAAAGGCACGCCTGCGCGACTATGCCGACCGTGTCAACCGTGGCGAGGCCGATTTCTCGACACTTGCCATTCTTTACTCAGAGGCACCTGAAGCCGTACGCGGCGGCGAGATCGGTTTCATGGGTCGCGGACAGCTCGTACCCGAGTATGCTGCTGTGGCATTCAATCTCAACGACCCGAAAAAAGTCTCAAAAATCGTCGAAACAGAATACGGATTCCATATCATACAGCTGATAGAGAAACGCGGCGACCGCATCAACACACGTCATATATTGCTGCGTCCGAAAGTCGCAGACAAGGACCTCACTGATGCCATCAACCGTCTTGACTCAGTGCGTACAGATATTGTCGACAACCACAAATTCACATTCGAAGAGGCCGCACGGTATATATCGCAGGATAAAGACACCCACAATTCAAACGGTATAATGGTCAACTCGCAGACCGGTACCACCAGATTCGAGATGTCGCAGCTGCCACAGGAGATTGCCCGTGCAGTCGGATCAATGGAGGAAGGCGAAATCTCGGCACCATTTATCATGCGCGATCCTCAGCGCGACCGCGAGCGAGTGGCGATTGTCAAACTCACCCGTCGCATTCCCGCACATCAGGCCAACTTGTCTGACGACTATCAGCTCATCAAAGACATGTATGAGGAAGCCGCCAAAAATAAAATTATACAGGATTGGTTACACGGCAAAATCCGCGATACATACGTGCGCATCGAGGACGGATGGCGCGGTTGCGACTTCCAATACGACGGTTGGATAAAAACCAAATAAGACCGGAATGAAATCCTCACGAAGGAGTTTCATAGCGTTGTGCGCAGCCGCACTCGCTCTGCCGCTGCTCTTCGGCAGCCGCCAGGCACCGCGGCGGGCGACATTCACGCCACAGATACCGACGGCCAACCGAGCCGCCGGCAATCGTGTGTTTCTTGAGAAAGCCGACGTGCTGTACAAGACAGAAGCCGACTCTTTCATGGTAGTGTCGGGCAATGTCGAGTTCACCAAAGGTCCGATGATAATGCGGTGCGACAGCGCACACTATTTTCCCGGCAGCGAGTCGTTTGAGGCATTCGGAAATGTAAACATGCAGCAAGGCGATACTCTCTTTGTCTACGCCGACGAGCTAAATTATATCGGTCCTGAGGAAGTGGCTTATCTTTTTGCCGACTACGGCAAGAAAGTGCGCATGATCAATCGCGATGTCACTCTTGAGACAGATGTATTTACTTATGACCTGCGCACAGATGTAGGATATTATAACGTGGGCGGAGTTCTGACAGACAAGCAAAACAGGCTCGTATCACAAGAAGGCGAATATCTGCCGGCGAGCAAAGATGCCAATTTTTATATCAACGTACATCTCAACTCGCTGTCTGACAAAGACACACTTGACATTTACACTGATTCGCTGTTTTACAATACCACGACTCATCTTGCCGAACTTTTCTCGCCAAGTACCGTCGTCAATGCCCGTGGCACCATCTACACTACCGACGGTCTCTATGACACTCAGCTCGACACTGCCGCGCTATACGCACGCTCTACTGTCGTATCGCCTGAGGGACGCAGCATGACTGCCGACACCATCTATTATGACCGTCCCGCCGGCATAGGCGAGTGTTTCGGCTCAATGGTGCTGGTCGACAGCGTACGAAGCGTCATGCTCGAAGCCGATTACGGATTCTTCAATCAGCAGACCGACAGTGCCTATGCCACAGGCCACATGCTCATCAAGGAATACTCTGAGGGTGACACCCTATATCTGCATGGCCGTCAGATCAATGCCTACCGTCTGTTTGACACGGTGGTCATACCGGCTATCCCGGCCGACACCATTGCCGATACCCCAGCCATCCCCGCATCAAGCCGAGTCGACACCACCCATGTGGCAGATATTTTTCCGCGAGTGCGGTTCTATCGCTCAGATATGCAGGGAATCTGTGATTCAATGCGTGTCACCGAAGCCGACTCGATGCTGCGCATGTATGTCAGTCCGGTCATCTGGAGCGAGGAACGACAGATTTTCGGCAATATCATAGAGATACATTTCAACGACTCGACAATGGACCGCGCACGTCTGCCCGAATTCGGGTTCAGCTCTCAGCGCGTAGCCGACGATTTCTACAACCAGATCTCAGGCAAGGAGATGATAGCATACTTTACTGCCGGCGAGCTGAGCCGACTCGATATCAACGGCAACGTCGAGCTGATAATGTACCCCGAAGAACAAGACTCTACCGTCAACAAGATGGTCAATGCCCAGAGTTCGTTTCTCACCGCGAAATTCAAGGGTCGTGTCACCGAAATGATAAAAATGTGGCCCGAAACCACCGGTAGTGCCACTCCGCTGTTCCTGCTGCGTAAATCGATGTTGTTTCTGCCGAAATTCAGACTATACAACGGTGTGAGGCCACTATCACCATCAGATGTCATGATCATTCCGCGCGAGATGGACGAGCTGATGGACGGCTCACCACGATTGTCGCAGTCGGCTCAACAGACCAAGGCTGCCGCTCCGATGCGTCACAGTCTGACGAACGAAACCTTAAAATAGCATTCCGTAAAATGGCCGACTTATCACTGATACAAGACGGCAAACCTATCACACGCCGTCAGCAGGCCATACTGACGGTGCAATTGTCTCTGCCCGCCATTCTGGCCCAACTGTCAAGCATACTCATGCAGTATATAGACGCCTCGATGGTAGGACGCCTGGGGGCCGACGGAGCGGCATCAGTGGGACTGATGAGCAGTTCGCTGTGGCTGTTCTGGGGACTTTGTTCGGCTGTTACGACCGGATTCTCAGTGCAAGTGGCCCACCGGTTGGGCGGTAAGGCTCCAGAGGAAGCACGTAAAGTGTTGCGCCAGGGCATCTCATCATGCCTGGCGTTCAGCATTGTCGTGACGGTGATCGGTCTGGCCATATCCCCGGAATTGCCGGTGTGGCTCGGCGGTACGCCCGATGTTACGGCCGACGCATCGGTTTATTTCATGACATTCGTAGCTGCACTACCAATGCTGACGATGAATTATCTCGGCGGTGGAATGCTGCGCAGCGCCGGTAACATGAAGGTGCCGAGTCTGCTCAACGGAGCCATGTGTCTGATGGATGTCGTTTTCAATTTTTTCTTGATATTCCCTACCCGCGACATCACCATCTTCGGCATCGGCCTGTCGATGCCCGGCGCCGGACTTGGAGTCTTCGGAGCCGCCCTCGGAACAGTATTGGCCGAAATCGTGACCGCATGCCTGATGATGTATTATCTACTCGTCAGGCAACCCGATCTGTGCCTGCGTGGACGGCCGAGAGGCAGCTTCAGGCCCACACGGCCGGTATTGAGGCGTGCAGTCAGGATTGCCGCCCCGATGACACTCGAGCATGCCGTATTCTGTGGCGCACAGGTGATGATTACGGTGATTGTAGCACCCCTGGGTGTGATCGCTATCGCAGCAAATGCTTTTGCGGTGACTGCCGAGAGCCTATGCTATATGCCAGGTTTCGGCATCGGCGATGCGGCAACCACTCTTGTCGGTCAAAGCTATGGCGCAGGCCGTCGTGATCTGGTCGTGGGATTCTGTCACATGACCGTCGGGCTGGGTATTGCCGTAATGACCGCCATGGGTGCGATACTATACTTTGCCGCACCCATGATGATGGATATCATGACCACTGTAGAGCCGATACGGGCGCTGGGTGTCGAAGTACTACGTATCGAGGCTTTTGCAGAACCGCTGTATGCGGCGTCAATCGTGGCATATGGCGCTTTTGTTGGCGTTGGTGACACTATGTTGCCTGCCGTAATGAATTTTGGCAGCATCTGGGCCGTGCGTATCCCCCTTGCGGCTATAATGGCCCCGACAATGGGTTTGCGCGGAGTATGGATTGCGATGGCTGTCGAACTGTGCTTCCGCGGTGCTATATTTCTGTGGCGCATGTGGTCGCGCAAATGGCTGCCGAGGCATCCGGCCACAACTGAGGTCGTTCCGATCAACGACACCCCATCAGACGAGCCGACCTATTGACACTGACACGGCTCTTTCATTTAAGGCAAAAGTAACGTCGTAGATCCCTTATCCGGTTCACTGCGAATCGGGTAAAAATACTTACAGCTGTATGTCAGGCCGTTACTATCTTGTCAAACATGCAATTTTTGTCATTTTTGTGATAAGAAACGCATCAGCAAGGTAAAGCTCATTGATATGCGCCTCATAATAGCGGCCATACCCAAGTTTTTGTCTGAGCGTTTTTTGCGGAGCCTTTTCCATATTGAGAACACAGAGTAGACAAGTCTCTGTATTGTGTCGAGATTGCGGGCGGATCTTGGGAACTTGCGTTTCACCTTGTCCTGCAAAAGATTGACGTCAAGACCCCAGTGCATACTTTCTATCGACCAGTGGTTGCGCACTATCGTTCCAAACATCGGTGTGTTTGTGGACAGACTGCTCACATACAGGCGTTTTTCAGTGGCGTACGCACCTGTTGACTTTTTTATTGTGAGTGACTCATATTCAATGATTGTCATGTT
>JAUNGA010000112.1 GCA_030524765.1 Bacteroidales bacterium
TATCTGGTTGGGATTGACCGGTTTGATCAGGTAGTCGGCTATCTTGCTGCCGACGGCCTGATTCATGATGTTCTCTTCCTCGCTCTTGGTGATCATGATCACGGGCGTGTGCGGCATGATCTGTTTGATGCGTTGCAGAGTTTCGAGGCCTGTGAGGCCGGGCATGTTCTCGTCGAGGATTATGAGGTCAAACGGTTGCTGCCCTACCAGCTCGAGAGCGTCATGACCGTTGTTGGCGGTCGTGACATCGTAGCCGCGCGAGCGCAGGAACATAAGGTGTGGTTTCAGCAGGTCGATCTCGTCGTCGGCCCATAGTATCTGAGGATTTGTAGGCATGGTTATTCTAATAGCGGGTCATCGCCCTCGCTGCCCGGATCGTACACGGGCATCTGCGGACGTGGTTGAGGAGTTGGTACTATTACCGGAGTCGTCGGCGCGGGAGCCGGAGCAGGCGCGGGCGTCGGCACAGGTGCGGGAGCAGGAGCGGGCGCGGGCGCAGGCGCTGTTGTATTGGTGCGATCCGTAGTTTCGGGCTCGGCCACCGGCTCAAGCTCAAGTTCAAGCTCGGGTTCGGGCTCGGATTCTGCGTCCGGTGCCACTGCATCAGGTCCGGGTTGTGACGTTGTGGCCGCGCTGTCGGCTTCCTCGAGGGTCTCGACCTCTTCGGGCTGCAGCAGCGACTCCTGGGTGTCTATATAGTTCTGCTCTTGCAGATAGCGGAAATACTCGTCAAACGAGCGGCCCTCGTTTAGCAGTATGTTGAAGTTGCGGTCGCTGATCACGACGGGGCGCACGCCGGCCGGCAGTCTGAAATCTTGCGATGCTGCCATCACGCCACGGTAGTGGTTGAGTTCGTCGAGATTGTCGAAATCTCGTATGACTATCATGCCGAGACGCCCGAAATTGAGCTGTTCGAGATCGAAATCTTTTACTACAAACGATTTGAAATTATGTCGGGCTATCTCATAGAGCAGTTCGTTGCTCGACACCTGGTCGGTGGGGAATGTCATGACGAGCAGCTGGCGGTCGTCGGGGTCGAGTTCGAAAGCGGCCGCGCCGTCGGCCATGGCGGTCGAGTCGTTGCTAAGTCGCAGATCCCATATCATGCCGCGCATATTGCCCTCGCCCGACTGCAGCTCGCGTCCCTGGGCCATGCCCTTGAGCCATGCCGAGGCTATCGGTGTGATGTCGGTGTCGGGATATCGCTCGAGCAATTCGCGCAACACGGCGTTGAACTGTTCGGGCTGCTTCTCGGTGGCGTAGGCCAGCGCGTGCAGGAACATGAACTTTGGCATTGTCTCGCTCAGCGGATACTTGTCGGCCATCTCCTGGTAGGCGGCATGCACGGCACGGTTGTTGTTGTCGAGGTAGGCCTGATAGGTCTGTTCGTAGAGCTGCTGCTGACGGGCATCCATCTGCCGCAGATTCTCGATGTAATTGGGGTCGCGCAAAGCCAGGCCATAAGGCGATTCGGCGAAATCGCTCAGAATCAGACGGCGGTAGCGCTCGGCCTCGGCGGGCCGTTTTTCGCGCATATACATCAGATATAGGTTGTAATAGACCTCGAGGCGGTACTCGTTGTCGGGATAGTCGCGCAGCAGACGGTCAAACTCTGCACGGGCGGCTCCGTAGTCTTCAAGTTTGTCTTTGAGTATCAGACCCATGTTGTAGAGTCCCTCCTGTATGATCTGATGAGCGGTGGCTTTCTGCTCTTCGGTCTCGGGAATCTGGGCGAGATAATACTCGGGATAGTGCGGATCGTTCGCGCGCTCGCTCTCGGCCTTGTCTTCCGTAGTGGTCTCGTCGGTCTCGTCGGTCGATTCTCCGTCGGGCTCGTCTTCGTCGCCCGATGCGTTGAAATCATCGAGATTGAATGCCGACTTGTTGCGCCGGCGCCAGTTGTCCTCGAGTTTTCGGGCACCCCAGCGGCGCTGAAACTCGGTCTTGCCGGCGTTGCGTGTCGCCGTATTGTAGAAATACCACGAATTATCGGTATTGATGGTGTAATTCTGGGTATTGTTGTCGGTCAGCTGCGAGGCATTGGCATCGCGGTTGGCCAGATACTCTTCGCGACGGGCGGCTTCGGCCTCTTCTCGCTCTTTCTTTTTCAGTTCGTCGATGATTTTGTTGACGACTTCGAGACGTTGCTCGGGTGTCATGGCGCTGAGTCGCAGCAGCGAGTCCTGCAGATTGACGTTCTGCGAATATACGGCCAGCTCGTCGAGCACGTCGCTGCGGCGCTTGAGAGTGGCATAGTCGGGATAGTCCTCGGGCAGCAGCGGCACGGCCTCGGCATAGCAGGGCTGGGCCAGATCATACCGATGGCGGGCAAAGTACAGGTTGCCGAGCGTGATCTGGCTGATGGCCTTGTCGATGCCGCTCCGGGTGCTTTTCTCGGCGGCGAGCACATAGTTCTCGATGGCCTTGGTCGTGTCGTTGCGCGACAGATACAGGTTGCCGATGGCATAATAGATCTGGTCGAGATACTCCTTGTTGCGGTCATAGCGTGTCATGCGGCGCAGGGCGTTCACCTCAGGGGTGATGTCGCTGCCCTGATACACTTCGCTCTGCTTGATGCGGGCGTTGAATTTGGTGCGGTATGTCGCCGACGACGAGCTGCCGGCGGCCTTGAATGCGTCATAGGCCGCCTGTTTCTCGCCAAGGCGTGCGTAGACCTGTCCCAGCAGGAACCTCAGACGTGTCTTCTGGGCTCCCGAGGCATATTTGATGGCCTGTGTCAGATAGGGCACGGCCTCGCGCAATTGTCCGCTGTGTATGTTCCAGTCGGCATAGACAAAGTTGTACAGGCCACGCAATGTCTTGTTGGTCAGCTGGTCTTCTTTGATGCGCTTGAGTATGATCTCGGCCTCGAAGAGCCAGCCCAGCGACACATAAGAGCGTGCCTGCCACAGCTGTGCCTCGGTGACTGTCGCCGGCAACCAGTTGAAATGCCTGCTGACATAGAAAAATGTCGATGCCGCGCCGAGAAAGTCGCCGTTCATATACTGGCCGCGCCCCATCATCATCCATGCGTTGTGCAGAAACGGGTTGTACTCGTCGCGCTTCAGCCAGGCCTTTTGCTCGGGTGTGCGCTTGCCGCCTTTTGATGCGGGACGTTTTTTGATCGACCGCAGCTGTATGGCCTTCTGGCCCTTCTCGATCGAACGGGTGAAGTCGCCTGTCGGTTGCGGAGCCTTGGGGTTGGCCTTGGCCTCGGCCGGATGCATGAGCACGAGTTGCGAGTAATCGTCCTCGTAGGTCCTCTCCATGTTGTCGAGGGTCTCGCGGTAGTGGGTATCACCGTTATAATAGATATTATAGCGGGTGATGAATGCCTGATAGTTGCGCGTGGCGGCGGTGTTTTTGCGGGTCGAACACGATGCCGCTGTCAGCAGGGCCACGATGGCCACCGCCGACAGTGCTATATATTTAAATGTGTCACGCGACAATTTCATCAACTATTATAACGCAGACGGTGCCTGATTATTGCCATCGGCCGGCTCGGCTGGTCGGGTTGCCGGGGCGGTTGCGGCGGCAGGGTAGGCCACACGCGTGTGGTAGATGGTCATCAGACGCTTGACAAAGGCCTCCTTGATGATCTTGATGTCGCGGAATTCGAGCGTCGAGTTGTTGTGCAGTCCCTCGGCTATCTGGCCGTCGACGATCTTGTCTACAAGGGCTGTGATCGACTGTCGTGTGTACTCGGGCAACGAGCGCGACGCGGCCTCTACGGCGTCGGCCATCATCAGCAGCGACGTCTCGCGGCTGCGCGGATTGGGGCCCGGATAGCTGAATAGTGTCTCGTCGGGCTTCTCGTCGGGATGGGCGTTGCACCATGCATAATAAAAATATTTTGCTTTGCCGGCGCCGTGGTGTTCTGAGATGAAATCGCGTATCACGGCAGGCAGCCCGGCCTTGTCGGCGCGTTTTAGACCGTCGGTGACGTGGCTGATCACGATGCGGGCGCTCTGTTCGGGCGTCAGGGCATCGTGCGGATTGACGCCGTGCTGGTTTTCCGTGAAAAATGCCGGATTGCTCATCTTGCCGATGTCGTGATAGAGTGCTCCGGCCCGTACGAGGGGCTCGTTGGCGCCCATGGCCCGTGCGGCGTCTGACGCCAGATTGCTCACGCTCATCGAATGCTGGAATGTGCCCGGGCACTTGTCGCTGAGTTCGCGCAGCAGCGGCTGATTGATGTCGGCAAGCTCGCCGAGTGTCACAACCGACACGAAGCCGAACATACGCTCGACTGCAAACATCATGATGTAGGCCATCGACGTGAGCAGTGCGTTGGTGATCAGGAATGCGGGCATGCGCCAGGTGAATCCCTCGAACGTACCGTTCATCAGCAGTTCGAGCGACAGGTATGCCGCTATATATACCACGGCCACCACTCCCGACGTGCGCAGCAGCTGCGAGCGGCGGCTCAGTTCGCGCAGGCTGTAGACCACGGCTGCCGCGGCGCAAAATTGCAGGAAGATAAACTCGAGGGCAAAACTCGTGATAGGGGCTATGAGCATCACCGTGACTGTGGCCACAAACAGGCCTGTGCGTCCGTCGAAGAACACCAGCACAAG
>JAUNGA010000024.1 GCA_030524765.1 Bacteroidales bacterium
ATTGGTTTTTTCTTGCGTTCCGAGCCGGTTCGATTATGCGGGAGTATTATAGTCGTTGACAAGACCAAGAAAGGTACCGTGAAGGTCTGGGATAAAGTCAAGACCGGTACGGTGAAGACATATAAGAAGGTGGTTGACAAGAAATGAGACACCATAAGGTGATGAATGCCCCCCACCGATCGCGGACGAGGCCGTCTTCGACGGCGTGTAGCAGGAAGTGGATTTATTGTCGGACCTCTCGCGAGGCCCATGTCCCGGGGCATTGATTAACCCCACACCAAGCGAGGTACGAGCGCTGGTGTGGGGTTAATATTGTCTGCCGTCTTCGACGGCATGATCCATGCCCAACCACTCACCACGGAGCGATGTGGGTCAGAATCTGACGGTGCGGGCGCTGCCGCCACGGCGTTCGATGACGATGCTGCCGGGCCGTGGGGTGGCAACGTGTATGCCTTGCAGGTTGTAGTAGACGGACTCGGCACGGTCGGCTGTGATATCTGTAATGCCGGCCGGACCAAGATCGATGGCCAGCTCGCCCGGCCGTACGTTGCCTGAAGTGTCGCGGTGGCAGTTGACATAGTACCAGCGGGCCGCGGCTTCGGTGTGGAATGCCACTACGAGTTCGGATGTGTTGGGGAAGGTGATGACGCCGTCGCGCATCACGCCGCCAAATCCGGCCGCCTTTATGTCGGCCTTTGACTTGCCGTCCTCAAGCATGCGCCATGATTGCGAGGTGATGGCTATGTGGCCATCGTCGATCGTGCCCATGCCTATGGGCGATTCCTCGACCACGACGCAGTCGGCGTCGGTCGCGTCTATGTATATGTAATGTGAGTGGGCGCCGTGATAGGCGTCGATCGTATTGTAACTGATGCCCAGATAGGGGTTGACCAGTCGGTAGAGACCCGGACGCAGAGTGCTCTGTTCTATGTCGATGGCGCGGGTGCCGAGGTCGATGTCGCTGAATAGGCACGACACGATGTCGTCGGTGAACAGCGCCTTGCCGTCGAGCGGTTGCCAGTCGGTCGAGGTGTCGGGTGTGTAGCAGTGGCTGAAAGCCCTTGACTGCTCTTTGCCGGCGGCATCATAGGCGGCTGCCACGATGTGGATTCTGGCCCGCGGACCGGTGCCTGCAGGCATTGATATGACTGTGCCCTGGCGCGGCTCGACACGTGGTGCGGCGGCCAGCGCGGCGTCGACGGCAGTCTTGTCGTCGGGATCTGCCACGGCGGCGATGCGTGTCGAGGCAACGTCGGCGCCGGTCCAGGCCGATACGATGATGGTGTGGTCGGCGGCAGTACACCAGCCCTCGGTCGCGACCTCGACAGAGTAGTCTTTTACGCCCGGAAGCATAATCCTGAACGCCCCCGAGGTATTCGTATTCCATCCTTGTGCCGACCGATCAAGCTCAGGGGTCGTGGCCCACAGCGAGCCGGGGGTTGTGAATGAGATCACCCCGTCGCGCAGCTTTCCGCGCAGATTGTATTTATTGATATAGGCCTCGGAGATCTCCGGGTCGCCGTTGGCCGAGAGCCACGAGTAGGAATATACCATCAGTTCGCCGTCAGACGTATGCAGACCGATGAGTGATGGCTCGATAATGACGTTGTCGGGATCGGTCGCATCGATGGTGATGCTGTGCGAGCCGGCCGAGATGTATCCGGCCGATTCGAGCAACTGGTAAGACGGGTGGGCCGCATAGGGATTGACGACTCTATAGTAGCCCGGGTTGGCATCGTCGGCCTCGATCGCGACCTCGTAGGTGGCGGCGCTCAGGCTCCTGAAGACAGCCGGCAGCACATCGTCGGTATATGAGCCCGTGCCGAGCGGACGCCAGTCGTGTGTCAGAGCGGATGTAGCGCGCGCAGGGGCGCCTGCGCGATGTGTCGGGGGCTGTGCCGCAGTGGTCAGGCTGGCGGCAACAAGCAGGAGGAACAGATTGAAATGAAGTTTAATCATCGGAACAGACATATATTGGTTGTGCCGCAAAGTTATATAAAATGCGGCAAAAAACGCATATTTAACTAAACTTCTCTAATAAATAGCATAAAATATTTTGCCATTCAGCATATATGCGCTAATTTTGAGACCCCAAAAAGAAAAACCTTAAATTACTATTATAGTATGAATAACCTGCGAAAGTTGGGCGCCGCGGCGCTCCTCTTTGCCTCGGGTTTCGCGGCCCAGGCTGCCGAGCCCGACGGTTACTACTCGTCTTGCGAGAATAAAGGCGGCAAGGATCTGCTGTCGGCATTATGTTCAAAGATAGGACCGCACACGACGGTCAGCTATGATGGCCTGTGGAATGTGTACAAGACCTCGGATGTGCGCTCTGACGGCACGCTGTGGGATATGTACTCGACCAAACGCTGGTCGACAAATTTCACCAAATGCGGCAATTATCAGTCTGTAGGCGACTGCGTCAACCGCGAGCACTCGATGCCAAAGAGCTGGTTTAACGAGGGTAGCCCGATGAAATCAGACGCATTTCACGTATATCCCACCGACGGTAAGGTCAACGGCCAGCGTTCGAATTATCCTTATGGCGAATGTGCCAACGGCACCACGCTGCCCGGCTCGGGCAGCGTGAAGGCACTCGGCCGTCTGGGCGCGAGCACTACGCCCGGATATTCTGGCCGGGTATTCGAGCCTGATGATGAATATAAAGGCGATTTCGCCCGCACATATTTCTATATGGCCGCGTGCTACAATACCAAGATAGGCGGCTGGACGTCGGATATGTTTGCCGGAAACTCGTATCCTGTCTACAAGCAGTGGGCCATCGATGTGCTGCTCAAATGGCACCGTCAGGACCCCGTAAGTGACAAGGAACGCGACCGCAACGATGCTGTCTACAAGCATCAGAAGAACCGCAACCCGTTTATCGACCATCCCGAGATGGCCGAATATATCTGGGGCGACCGCAAGACCGAACGCTGGACGCTCGCGGGCTCGAACGATCCGGTGCTGACGCTGCCCGTCAGCGGCTCGACCGTAGATCTGGGTACGACCGTGGCCGGCGTAGCACGCACAGCTGCCGTAAAGGTGGCCGGCTCTAACCTCGACAGCGACGTGACGCTGTCGGTAAGTGGCGCGGGGTTCACGGTCTCGCCCGCCACAATCGCCAAGGCTACAGCCGGCTCGGCTGCCGGTGGCTCGGCTACGGTGACATTCACTCCGGCCACCGAAGGCTCTTATACGGCGGTGCTCACCGTAGCTTCGGGCTCGCTCAGATCGACTGTCAATCTGCGCGGCACTGCCATATCTACACTGCCGGCCGCCCAGGCCTCGGCCGTCGGTGCCGAAAGTTTCACGGCCAAATGGTCGTATATCGGCGATGCTGATGCATCGGGCTGCTATACCCTTGATGTGAAATGCGGCGGCAGTTCGATCGCCGGATATCCGCGCAGTGTCAATGCCGCTGCCGAGTCATTCACCGTCGAGGGGCTCATTCCCGAGACACAATATATATATACTGTAAGCTCGATGCATCTGGTGTCGGATCCCGTGACCGTGACCACCACCGCACCCATGCCGGCGGTTACATTCCTCTACGACGACGATCCTGTGCTCTACGCCAATCCCGGCGAACCCTCGGCGGCGGCCGAACTGCTTGTCGAGGTCGAATTTATCGACGTGGCGATCAATGTGAGTGTCAGCGCGCCCTTCCAGATCAGCACCGACAAATCGTCGTGGAGCACGGCTCTCACACTCGATCCTGAGGAAGACCGCATGTATCTGCGTGTGCTCAGCGACAATCTGGGCACGTACCGCACGTCAATCGTCGCCCGCGCCGGCGATTACTTCAATGACGATGCCGAGTTTGAGGCTATCGTGGCCGCACCCGGCTCAAACTTCCTCGAGGACTTCGAGAAGGTCGGCAGCAACGACGGCACGTACAACAACCACACCTACGAGGGCAAGACCGTCAACTGGGACTTTACCGACGCAGGCAAGTGGGCGGCTGATGCGGCTCACGGCGGCACATACGCCGTGCGCATGGGCAAAACCTCGACATCGTGCATCGCCATGGCCGAGGATCATCCCTACGGACTGGGCAAGGTGACAATGTGGGTAAAACGTTACAACCAGGACAGCGAGGCTCAGTTTGAACTCGAATACTCGACCGACGGTGGACGCACATGGGCGACAGCCGGTACGGGCCGTGTCACCGATACATCCTACAAGCAGCTGACGTTCACAGTCAATGCGGCCGGCAATGCACGTATGCGTGTGCGTCAGACATCTGGCGCTCGATTCAATATCGATGATATCGAGGCCACGACCTATGCCTCGGGTATCGACGATGCCGTGGCCGACTACCACACGTGGGATGCATATGCCCGCGACGGCCGTATCGTCGTCGAGACCATGCAGCCGGCAAGTGTCAGCATATACGCTCTCGACGGTACCATACTTTACCGTGCCGAGATTGCCGGCACTGCCGAGATCGAGGTGGCCACAGGTCTCTACATCGTGGCTGTCGACGATTATGCCCGCCGGGTACTTGTGAAATAATCCCCCTTGAATGCATGACAGCCGCGGTCTGCCTTAACCGACAGGCCGCGGCTGTCATGTGTCCATACGGTCAGAGAGATATGCGTTGAGCGTCTTGCGGTTGACGCTGTATGTGCGTGCGATGCTGCTTTTTGATTTTCCCTCGTCAAGCAATTTGCGTATCTGAGGCTCTTTGCCGCTCAGCTTATACTTGTCGGGTGAGTTCTTCTTGCCGGCCGGTCTGCCGAGCGGCTTCCCGAGAGCCTTGCGTCGTGCCAGAGCCTGACGGGTGCGTTGCGAGATGAGATTTCGCTCGATCTCGGCCGACAGCCCGAATGCAAATGCGAGCACCTTTGACTGGATGTCGTCGCCGAGGCGGTAATTGTCTTTGATTGTCCACACTTTGGCCTCTTTGGTCATGCATATGTTCAGTATATCCATGATCATGAACAGGCTACGCCCAAGCCGCGACAGCTCGGCACATATGATCAGGTCGTCTTTGACGATATTTCTCAGCAACAGCCCGAGCCGTCTTTTGTTATAAGATCGTGTGCCTGAGATGGTCTCCTCGATCCATCCGTCGACGGCGAGGCCCTCGAGCCGACAGAAGTTTTCAATTTCGAATCGTTGGTTTTCAACGGTCTGCTTGTCAGAACTTACTCTGATATATCCGTAAATCATAGTCTTGTTTTTATATTTATAAAAATCAAAATGCAACTACTCTCGCGAGCAATTGCATCTCTAACCTATGATTCACTTATTAAAATGTTGCTTTTGTTGATGCAAAGATAATATGAAATTTTAAAACTTATACATTGATTTACATATTTTAGTTATTATTTAAGTATTTTTAGAATAGCATGCGTCGGATTTGACACACACGGCGTCCTTACACAATAATAGTAAAAGAATGACGTTATAAAATTTGCGAAAGTTTATCCAATCATTGACACATGACCAAACGTCTACATATATCTCTCCGCAACAGGTCGACCCGCTGCCGCACGATAGCCTGTCTGATGGCTCTGTGCGTCGCTCTCGCGTCGTGGGCATTCGACCCCTCGACCTATACGGGCAGCTCGGTGCTGTCGTCGGGTACCTGGGTCAAAATCGGCGTGTCAGAGTCGGGCGTCTACATGATACCCGCGTCGACACTGCGCGACTGGGGCTTTGACCCGGCCCGGGTGCGCATACACGGCTATGGCGGCAATCGCATCGGCGATGTGCTTGACCGTGATACCTATATCGATGACCTGCCCGTCGTGCCCAGCGAGACTGTGCAGGAGGGCATCGTATTCTATGCAGTCGGTCCCGACAGCTGGGATAACCTCTATGGCGGTTATCATCGCGAGACAAACCCCTATACCAATGTGGGCTATTATTTTGTGACCCAGGCAGACAGCGTAGCGCCGACACCGGCCGTGACCGCGACACCCGGGGCCTCGTCGCCCACACGCACCGGCAAGGGCCGCTCGCAGCATGAGACCGATCTGCGTCAGGCCACCGAGTATGGCCCGCTGATGGTGGGCGAGGATATGCGTTTCACGCCCCAGCGCACAATCAATATACCCACGGTCGGCCGCAAAGGCTCGACTGTCGAGCTGGTGTGCCAGTTTGTATCGACCATATCGGCCGGCTCGGGTTCGCTGGCGCTGACCGTCGACGGCTCGCAGACGCCGGCGACATTGCGTCTTGATGCCACGCCCTCAAGCGGATATGCCCATGCGACACTCGCTCTGCTCAATAAATCGGTAACGGCGGCGGCCGATGCCGACAATGTCAGGATAGATCTTAAATTTACATCGCAGGGCACAGTGTCGGCGGCCAATCTCGATTATATAGCGTTGCAATATGATGTGGCGCTCGAGATGGGCGGACGGCCGACTTTCGCGTTCCGCAGCGACAGGGCCTGTTCGCTTGGCGGCGTCAACGACCGCACCCGTGTGTGGGATGTGACTGATCACGCCAATGTGTCGGCGGTCGACTTCCAGATCAAGGACGGTCGGGCCGAGTGGACTCCGGCCAGATCGGGCAACCGCGAGTATGTGGCCTGGAGCAGCGGGTCGAAACTGCCCGCCCCCGCTTATTACGGCCGCGTGGCAAATCAAGACCTACATGCCGACAACACTACGCCCGACATGGTTATTATCATCACACAACCGCTCGCCCGGCAGGCGCGCCGCATCGCCGATCTGCACCAGCGCGAAGACAGTATGGTCGTGTCGATTGTCGATGCGTCGCAGATATACAACGAGTTCTCATCGGGTGTGCCCGATGTTGCCGGCCTGCGCAAATACCTGAAAATGGTGTATGACCGCGGTATTGCCGCCGACCGTCCGTTGCGCTATGTGCTGTTGCTGGGCCGGGCTACGCTCGACCACCGGGGCGTTGTCGATGATCCCGTTACGTCAAAGCATGCCAAGATGCCCTGTTGGGTGGTGCGTGTGCCGCGTCAGTCGATGAGCGAGACCGACGGATACGGTACCGACGACTACATCGCCATGCTCGGCGACGGGTCGGGCTCAGACATGGGCCTCGACGAGCTGTCGGTAGCCGTGGGCCGCATACCCATGACGTCTGACGACGACGGCGCTGTCGTTGTCGACAAGCTCTACCGCTATGTCGAGTCGTCGAAAAAGACCGGCTGGAAAAACAAACTGCTCATGCTCGCCGACGATGGCGACAACGGCATACACTTGCGCCAGACCGAGACGGTGGTCGGCAATATGGTGGCGAGCGACCGCCAGCAGCATGTGATCAAGAAGGTGTATATGGATGCCTACAACATGTCGGGCGGAGTCTATCCGCTGGCTCGCCGCGATATGTTCCGCGCGCTCGACGAGGGCGTCGTATGGTGGTATTTCGTCGGTCATGCCAACGACCACTCATGGACGGCCGAGGGCCAGCTGACATATACCGACATCAACTCGATGTATCTGCGCCACATACCGTTTGTGGTGGCGTCGACCTGCAACTTCCTGCGATGGGACTCGCAGGTGACCAGCGGCGGCGAGATCATGTACAAGGAGAGCTATGGCGGCGCCATAGGCATGATCAGCGCCACACGTCCGGTGTATATCACCGACAACGGCTACTTCCTGGCCGCCCTGGGCCGCTCGACACTCAGCCGCGACAATGACGGCCGCCTGCTCACTGCCGGCGAGGTCTACCGCAGGGCCAAAAACGACATACTCGACAACAAAGGCCAGCGCCGCTCAAACCCCAACCGACTGCGGTTTGTGTTTATGGGCGACCCGGCCATGCGTCCCGTCACACCCTCTAATATCGTCGAACTGATGACTATCGACGGCCGGCGGGTCAACGCCGACGATCAGCTGACCATAGCCGCCCTGGCCAATGTCACGGTCACGGGACGTATCGTAGCGCCCGACGGCACGCTTATGAGCGATTTTGACGGTGTGGTGAATGTCGAGCTTTACGATGCCGAACAGTCAAAAACGACTCTCGGCAACGGCAGCGAAGGCTCGATCGAGACATTTGAGATCGACGGCGACAAGCTGTTTATGGGTTCGGCGCCGGTAAAGGGCGGCGAATTCAAACTGACATTCTCGATGCCCGAGATGATCGCCGACAATTTCAGGCCTGCCGCCATGTCGATGTATGCCTACGCCACCAACTCCAATGCCGAGGCTGTGGGCACCAACCGCGATTTCTATGTCTACGGACTCTACGAGCCCGAGAAACCCGATACCGTCTCGCCCGATATCGACCTGATGGTGCTCAACCACCACGGGTTTGTGCAGGGCGACATAGTGCATTCATCGCCTATGGTGATAGCGCACGTGAGCGATGATATGGGCATCAATTTGTCAAACAATGGCATCGGCCGTCAGATGACGCTGACTCTCGACGATTTTGAGACATTCAACGATGTGTCGCTCTTCTATACGCCCGATCCCGACGGATCGCCCGCCGGCACGATCAACTATCCGCTCGAATCGCTCGGCGAGGGCGACCACACGCTGCGGCTGCGTGTCTTTGACACGACCGGCAACTCGTGTACGGCCAAGATCGACTTTACCGTGGCCGAGGGACTGGCTCCGAGCATATTTGACGTGTACTCCGACACCAATCCTGCATCGACGGCCGCAAACTTCTATGTGCGTCATGATCATCCCGAGTCTGTGACAACTGTCTTTGTCACAGTATATGACCTGCTGGGCCGTCCCATATGGACCGGCTCGACCAAGGGCATGAGCGACATGGATCTCTCGACACCCGTGACCTGGGATCTCACCGACAGGGCCGGTCATCGCGTCAAGCGGGGCATCTATCTCTACCGCGCTTCGATCACCGCCGACGGCACCACTTACGAGACAACATCAAGACGTATTGCGGTTACCGCACCATAATATTGCCTGTTAGGTGAAATTTTAGTAACTTTGCAACCGCTTTATGAACGATAACCGCACAGTCAAATCACACGACCTGCTGCCCGAGCCCACGCTCAGGCGGCTGCCGTGGTATCTGGCTTATGTGACGATGCTCAAATCAGAGGGCGTCGAGTATGTGTCGTCGACCCGCATAGCCGACGAGCTCTGCGTCGATGCGTCACAGATCGCCAAAGACCTGTCGTTTATCAACATCAAGGGCAAGACCCGCATAGGCTACGAGGTGTCGTCGCTCAAAGACGCATTGCGCAGGTTCCTGGGCTTCTGCGACCGCCACAATGCCGTGATGGTCGGCGTCGGTTCGCTCGGCGCGGCACTGATGCAGGATTCCGGTCTGCAACGCTATGGCCTCAATATCGTGGCCGGCATCGACACTGATCCCCGCCTCGAGGGGCGCCGCATAGCTGACATCCCTGTTTTCGCCCCCGACCGTCTCGCCGATCTGGTGCAGTCGCTCGCGATCACGATAGGCATCGTGGCTGTGCCGGTCGAGTCGGCCCAGACGGTGGCTGACTCGCTGGTGGCGGCCGGCGTCAAGGCTCTTTGGAACTTTACACCTACACGCATACGCGTGCCCCAGGAAGTGGTCATAACCAATACATCGATATACTCTCACCTCGCCGTGATGTACAACCGTCTCGGCAGCCAGAAAACCTGACAACGCGGTTGGCGCTACCATGAAGATACTACTGCTCGACTCCCCTACAGATCCCCGCCTCGAGATGGCTCTGATCGCCGATTCGGCCCGACGGCCCGACCGGCGTCCGCTGTTCGTGCCCGAGAGCGGCAGCTGGATATGCGAGCTGCGTCTTTGTGTCAGGATCAGCCGTCTGGGCAAGTGTATAGCCGAGGCTTTCGCGCCACGCTACTACGATGCCGTCTCGGCTGTGTGCCTGCTGCGACCGACCGACCGTAGCCGCGACGTGCGCTACATGATCATGGACGACACCATGGTGCAGGGCGACTGGACCGACCTGCCTGCCGGCGACAGCATCATGGCGCTGGCGGTCAACGGTGAGCCTCATCCCATGTCTTTGCCACGCGGATATATCGACAGAGCTGTGCACGAGCTGTCGGCCGACATGACATTCAAGACGGGCGACATGCTCATACTGCCCGAGGTGATGGCGGCATATGACGCCGAGCCGGGCAACACCTGCACGGTGACTCTCAATGATAAGCCAATCTTAGATTTCAACATAAAATAAGCCAAGAAAAACGGAGACTCCGATATGATAAGCCGACTTTACATTATCTTGTTCGCATTGGTGGCCGCAGCGGCCACACCGGCGGCTCACGCCTTTGACCGCGGATATTATGCCGCACACTCGCGCCTGGCATCAGGGCATTGGGTCAAAATCAAGGCCGACACCGAGGGCATCTATCAGATATCGTATGACAAACTGAACGAGTGGGGCTTTGCCGATCCCTCGCAGGTAAATGTCTACGGTTACGGTGCCGTCGATCTGATGTCGCACAATTTCGACAGTTCGCATCCCGACGATATCAAACAGATACCGGCCATGCACACAGCCGACGGCCGCATACTGTTCTATGCCATCGGTGATGTGCGTGTCACGCTCGACAATACCTCGGAACAAGTGGGCACCACCGGCCGTATGCCCGACAATCCCGACCGCGTGCGCAACCTGTACGACAAGACTTCGTATTACTTCCTGAGCGACGTCGACGGTCCCGCCGCTCTTGTCACTACCCCCTATGCCGAGCCCTCGGCATCGCTGGCTCCCGTGACAAACCATATACACGTCGATCTCTACGAAGACGAGAATTTCTCGCCCGTCGGCTACGGTATGATATTCCACGGCAAGCAATATGCTGCGACCGACATGATACCTTTCACATTCGAGATCAAGAATTTCGAAGCATCTGCCACCGATGCCAACATTCTTTTCTATCACTTGCTGGGTGCGCGCCGCACAGGTTCGGGTCTCCAGACTATGATAGATGTGTCATCATATCCCGCGGGGACAGTAAAGGTCAAGGAATCATCAAACTATTTCTTGAATTCGACCGATTTCACTCCGTTTACGAGTGCTTCGTCACGTCTTTGGCTCAAAGCCTCAAACTCTTCGGCCGGTGTCGCCGACCAGCAGGTGACATTCCGTTGCAAGCCTAATTTCACTGATCTCACCTATTTCGCCGACGATTATGCCATCCTGGCATATCCGCGGCGCAATGTGCTCGGCGACGACCCTTATATGGTGATGACCCTGTCGAGCCTCTCGAATGATAAAGGCCGGTCGGTGGTCTTTCCCGATGCTGACCGCCATCTGCAGCTGTGGCTCGTCGATAATTCGTATGCTGTCGAGCCTGTCGAGGGCCGTTATGACGAATCGTCATACAGCAAGAAATTCACACTGCCGCGCAAGTCTACACGTGCGGTAGCCTTCAATCCGGCATCGACCGATTTCCCTGTCGCGGAGTTCGCAGGTGAGGTCGCCGCGCAAGACCTGCACGGTGCCCCTACACCCCATCTGCTGATCATATCCTCTAAGGAGTACATGCCTCTGGCCGAGGATCTGGCCGAGATACATCGCCGTTATCAGAACTACGACGTGCTCGTCGTGAGTCAGGATCAGGCGTTCAACGAGTTCTCGTCGGGCACACGCTCGGTACAGGCATACCGTCGTCTGGCCAAGATGTTCTACGACCGCGAGCCGGGCAAAATGCGCGGCATTATCCTCTATGGCGCAGGTAGCTACGACAACCGCTGCCTGACCATCGACGACCGCGACCGCATGCTCACCTATCAGACCACAGACTTCCAGCTTGCCAACAATGTCGTCGACTGCTATGCGTCAGACAACATCTTCGGCATGCTGCTCGACAATTACAACCACAACGACATCGAGCGTCTGCCCATGCAGGTGCCTGTGGGACGTATCCCCGTGCTCAATGCAGCCGAGGGCAGCTCTTACAATTCCAAGATCGAGCATCGCCTGTCGAATGTTCTCAGCCCCGATGTGTACGCCCATGTGATATATCTTTCGGGCAATATGAATGACAATGCCCATCTGCAGCAGTCGGTCGAGGTGCGCAAAACTATGGCGGAAGCCAATTCACACCTGCAGCACGATATGATTCCCATCAATATCTATCCTTACAGCGACCGCGACGGCGCCGCATATGCACATATGCTCATTGCGAGCGCGCTCAAGAGAGGTTCGGGGTATATGACATACACCGGACACGGCGGTGCAAGCTTTGTGGGTATCGGCGGTTATCTCGACAATGCATCCGTGGGCAGTGATAAATATGACGTCGCACCGTTTGTGACATTTGCCAGCTGCCACCAGTATGAATTCGACAAGCTGTCGCGCAGTCTGCTCGATATAATGCTCTTCGAGCGCGACGGCGGCGCTATCGGCGGTGTAGGTGCCGGACGCTCGGTATATCTGCAGCAGAATATCTTTACGAGCAAGAGCATGGGTTATGCCTATGCGAAGGCCAAGCCCGGCGATACATTCGGTGACGTATATGTGGCCGCCCGCAACTGGCTGCTCAACCAGATAGTCAATCCCGGCGACAATAACGGTACTCTGGTCAACAATATGGCCTACAACTTCTGCGGCGACCCCGCAGTGCCCGTCGGTGTGCCCGAGTATGGCTGTCTGTTGTCGTCTATCGGCGGCCAATCGCCCGCGTCGGCGACTGTCGAGCCGCTCAAGCCGGTGAATATGGTCGGCTCGGTGGTCGATGCGTCAGGCCGCACACTCACTTCGTTCAACGGCTCTGTGTTTGTGCGTATTTTCGACGGCGCCCATACCGAGGAGTCGTGGAAGATGTCGGGCGAGACAGATAATTTCCGTCCCTATCCTGTCGAGCTCGAGAACGATGTGCTCGCATCGGCATGGGGCACGGTCAAAGACGGCCGGTTCACTATCTCGGTCACCGTGCCTGAGAAATTCTATGCGGCCGACGATCATCTGGTCGTGATCGCCGCTACCGATCCCGAGACAGGGGCTACGGCTGTGACCAACGCCCGCGTGAAAATCGCGGCCGAGGCTGCCGGCGGAAGCTCTACCACCCCGGCCGCACCCTCGATCATCGAGCTGTACACCACGTCTGACGGTGCAAATGCTTCGGCCGATGTGCCTACCGACTTTGTGGTCTATGCTCTGATCGATCCTTCGTCTGTCGGCCTTAACTTCTCGCAGACAGGCCTCAAGCCACGCTCGCGGCTTGTCATAGACGGCACATCGCCCGTGAGCCGCATTGAGAATGCTCTTACCTGCCGCGAAGACGGTATGTTTGAACTGCGCTGGCCCGTCGACGGTCTCAGCGAAGGCCGCCACAGCATCGAGCTCATCGTGGCCAACAATGCAGGACTTACCGACCGCGCCATTATAGATGTGAACTGCATCACCCGCTCGATAAACGCCTCTGTGCGCATCGACGAGCCTGTCGCATCACGCACGGCGGTCATCGAGCTCGACGGCGACGAGGCCGAGCATTGCCGTCTGCTGATCAGCGACCACAAGGGCAATACGATCTTTGTGAAAGACAATGTGACCATGCCGTATGAGTGGAACCTGACCGACAATTCGGGCGCTCAGGTGCCCAACGGCCTCTACAAAGTGTCTTTGTTGATGCGCGACGGCCGCTACTATGGCCACACAGCCGCCGGCAAAATCATTGTGATCAGATGATCATACAATAAATCGGTAAAAATTCAGTTATATAAGGTAGCGCCTCTCTCGGCGCTACCTTTTTGATTTTACCCAATCACTATCGCATGAAAGCATTACGACATATCCTCATCGCCCTGCTTGCCGTTGTCTTGGCTGCTCCGGCCCTCACGGCACAGGACAAAAATGAGTTCAACCCTATCCAGACCGGCGTGACATCGCTCGGCATCGCGCCCGACGCCCGTGGTGCGTCTATGGGCGATCTCGGCGCGGCTACCGACCCCGATGCCAACTCGCAGTTCTGGAATCCCTCGAAATACGCCTTTGCCTACTCGACCGCCTCGGTATCGCTCAGCTACACCCCGTGGCTGCGTAAACTGGTCAACGATATCTTCCTGGCAAATCTCGCCGGATACTGGAAGATAGGCTCGGGCGACAATCAGGCTCTCAGTGCGTCGTTGCGCTATTTCTCACTTGGCGAGGTGACGCTCAACAATCCTTATGGCGACGCCACACAGTCGCTCAATCCCTATGAAATGTCGTTTGATGTGGGATATTCGCGCAAACTGTCAGAAAAATTTTCGATGGGCGTAGTATTCCGTTACATCTACTCTGACCTGGGATTCAGCGACTCATATGCCGGCGACCAGAGCACGGGTGCGTCGGCATTCTCGGCCGATATTGCCGGATATTACACCACATACCCCATCATCGGACGCAACGAGTGCCAGTGGTCATGGGGCTGGAATATCTCAAATATCGGTACCAAGGTAGCCTACAACAACGGTGAGGACCCTGCATTCCTGCCCACCAACCTGCGTCTCGGCACATCGTTCACTTTCCCCCTGGCCGATTATCATAATCTGTCCATCAACCTCGATCTCAACAAGCTGCTCGTGCCCGCACGTCCGCGTCAGGCCGACTATGACACCGACACCCCCGAGGGACAGGCCGCATATGCCGACGCACTGGCCGACTGGGAGAACATGTCGCCGTTTACCGGAATATTCAAATCGTTCTCAGACGCTCCGGGTGGCATGAAGGAGGAATTCCGCGAGATCACATGGAGTCTCGGCGCCGAGTATTCATACAACAACCAGTTCTTCCTGCGCGCAGGCTATTTTTATGAGAATGAGTTCAAGGGCAACCGCCAGTACTTTGCGGCAGGTGCCGGCTTCTCGCTCAATGTGGTGCGTCTCGATGCTTCGTATATGCTTGCCACAGCACAGTCGTCGCCTCTTGACCAGACCCTGCGCTTTACACTGACATTCGATATGGACGGTCTCAAGGATCTATTCGGCGGACGCCGTTGAAATGCGAACATTGTCACGAATCCTTTGTTATAAATTCAGATATACCCTAAATTATTTACTATGAGCTACAAAATCGCTGAAATCGAGGGAATCGGCCCTGCTTATGCCGAGAAACTCATCGAAGCCGGCATCGCCACCACCGATGACCTGCTCGACCGATGCGCCTCTAAAAAGGGTCGTGACGAAGTCGCCGAGGCGACAGGCATCAGTCCTAAACTGATCCTCAAATGGACCAACCACGCCGACCTCTTCCGCATCAAGGGGGTGGCGGGCCAGTTTGCCGAGCTGCTTGAGGCAGCCGGTGTGGATACCGTGAAGGAATTCCGTCATCGTGTCGCCGCCAATCTCCAGCCCCGACTTGTCGAGGTCAACGACGAGAAGAATCTGTGCAACCGCGTTCCGTCGCTCGCCGAGGTCGAGCGCATGATCGAACAGGCCAAGACACTCGAGCCCCGTGTGACATATTGATCAGACGTATAACCGAATTATATCGGCCGGCACGACTGCCATGCAGTCAGCCGGCCGTTTTTTCGTCACAATCGCCACGCGGTTTTTTGCCGGAATGCGATTTTATTCGTAATTTTGTCTGATTAACCCGCAGAATTATGGCTAAAAAGATTGTCGAGACTCCGCTGATGAAACAATACATCGAGATGAAACAGAAACATCCCGATGCGGTGTTGCTCTTCCGTGTGGGCGACTTTTATGAGACGTTCTCAGACGACGCCATAACGGCCTCGCAGATACTCGGCATCACTCTCACACGTCGCGCCAACGGCTCGGCGCAGCATGTCGAGCTGGCCGGCTTTCCGCATCATGCGCTCGACACATATCTGCCGAGACTGGTGCGTGCCGGTAAACGTGTGGCCATCTGCGAGCAGCTCGAAGACCCCAAACTGACCAAGAAACTCGTCAAGCGCGGCATAACCGAACTGGTGACTCCGGGTGTGGCCATGAACGACAATGTGCTGTCGGGCCGCGAGAATAACTTTTTGGCGGCCATACATCTTGGCAAATCGCATGTTGGCGTGGCCTTTCTCGACATAAGCACAGGCGAATTCCTTACGGCCGAGGGTACGGCCGACTATGTCGACAAGATCATGGCCAATATGGCGCCGAAAGAGCTGCTGGTGATGCGAGGACTCAAAAGCCGAGTGCAGGAGGGCCTCAGCGAGCGCTATCTGATGTTTGAGCTCGACGACTGGCTCTTTACACACGACTCGGCTGTAGAACGTCTGCGCACGCAGTTCGACACGGCGTCACTCAAGGGATTCGGCATCGACAATATGCCCGACGCCATCGTGGCCGCCGGCGCCATACTGCACTATCTCGATCTCACTCAGCACTCGCGGCTGAGCCATATAACGGCCATCTCGCGCATCGAGGAAGACCGTTATGTGCGTCTTGACCGCTTTACCGTGCGCAATCTCGAGCTGATAGCTCCGCTCGACGAGGGTGGCAAGAGCCTGATGAGTGTGCTCGACCGCACATCGACCGCCATGGGGTCGCGTCTGTTGCACCGTTGGCTGCTGTTCCCGCTAAAAGACATAAAGGCCATCAACGAGCGTCTCAATGTGGTCGAGGCGTTCTTCAGAATGCCTGACGACCGCGACGAGCTGGCCGACACGCTCAAAGAGGTCGGAGACCTCGAGCGTCTTGTGTCGAAAGTGGCCGCTGACCGTGTCACGCCACGCGAGCTGTTGCAGATACGCACTGCCCTGCAGGCTCTGCTGAGCATACGCGGGATGTGTCTGCGCAGCGACGAGCCGGCCTTGCGGGCAATGGGCGAGCAACTCAACCCCTGCGATGCCGTACGCGACCGTATCGGGCATGATATACGTCCGGATTCGCCGGCTGTGGCCGGCCGTGGCGATTATATAGCCGACGGCGTCAGCGACGAACTCGACGACCTGCGGGCGATCGCCTATTCGGGCAAAGACTATCTGCTCAAGATACAGGCCCGCGAGAGCGCGGCCACCGGCATCAGTTCGCTCAAGATCGGCTACAACAACGTGTTCGGCTATTATATCGAGGTCACCAACACCCATCGCGACAAGGTGCCCGCCGAGTGGATACGCAAGCAGACACTGGTCAATGCCGAGCGTTATATCACACAGGAACTCAAGGAATACGAGGAAAAGATACTTTCGGCACAAGAGCGTATCGAGTCGTTGCAGGCCCGCCTCTATGCCGAGCTCGTGGCCGCTGTGGCCGCCTACATACCGGCCTTGCAGCTCGATGCCTCGCTGTTGGCGCGGCTTGATGTTCTGGTAGCGTTCTCGCGCGTCTCGGCCGACTACCATTATGCACGGCCTGTGGTCGACGACTCGCTTGAGATCGACCTGCGCGAGGCACGCCATCCCGTAATCGAGCGTCGCCTGCCGCCGGGCGAGCCCTATGTGAGCAACTCGGTGCGGCTTGACAACGACAGCGACCAGATAATGATGATCACCGGCCCCAACATGTCGGGTAAATCGGCTCTGCTGCGACAGACCGCCCTCAATGTGATCATGGCTCAGACGGGATGTTTCGTCGCCGCCGAGTCGGCGCGGATAGGTGTGGTCGACAAGATATTCACCCGCGTGGGCGCTTCAGACAATATTTCGCTCGGTGAATCTACTTTTATGGTCGAGATGAACGAGGCTGCCGCCATCCTCAACAATCTCAGCCGCCGCTCGCTGATATTGTTCGACGAGCTGGGCCGTGGCACCTCGACATACGACGGCATCTCGATCGCCTGGGCTATCGTCGAGTATATTCACGACTACGGAGAGTTGCATCCCAAGACACTCTTCGCCACCCATTATCACGAACTCAACGAGATGGAGCGCACACACGACCGTATCGTCAATGTAAATGTATCGGTCAAGGAGATCGACGGTAAAGTCGTCTTTCTGCGCAAACTGGCCAAGGGTGGCTCAGAGCACAGCTTCGGCATACATGTGGCCCGTCTGGCCGGTATGCCGCGGTCTATCGTCAGCCGTGCCAATCAGGTGCTCGAACAGCTCGAACAGGCCAACCGACGCCAGACAGCCGACGGCGGTGGCGCCGACGCCACCCGCGACGCCTTGGCCGGGATGAGCTCGACCCCCGGCATGCAGCTGTCATTCTTTCAGCTCGACGACCCCGTGCTCGCTCAGGTACGCGACCAGATACTCAGTGCCGATATCAACAATCTCACACCGCTCGAAGCGCTGACCAAACTCAACGAAATACGTAACATCCTCACCGGTAAATTCTGACCCAGCTATGGTAGATCTCGCCAAAATCATGAGCGCCAACGGGCGCGTGCGCATCCTTTTTGTGTGTCTCGGCAATATCTGTCGCTCTCCGGCGGCCGAAGGCATAATGCGCGATATTGTTGAGAGCCGGGGCGACGGAGCACGATGGGAGATCGACTCGGCCGGAACAGGCAGATGGCATGTAGGCCAGCTGCCCGACAACCGCATGCGTGTGCATGCACGCCGCCGCGGACTCGAGCTGACGCATCATTGCCGTCAGGTGTGCGAGGCCGATTTCGACCGTTTTGACGTAATCATCGGTATGGATAATCATAATGTCGACGATCTGCGCCGGTTGGCTCCTACGCCCGAGGCCATGGCCAAGGTGGTGCCAATGGCGCCGTGGGTGCGTACCGTCGCATCGCGCTACGACTATATCCCTGATCCCTACTATGAGGGGGCCGAGGGATTCGAACTCGTGCTCGACCTGTTGCAATCGGGTTGCGCGGCCATCTATGACGACGCCTGCAGCCGACAATAAGAATCGTTATAAAATATACAGGTCTGACGCCTCGTAGCGCGGAAGGGCTGTCAGAAAAACGCAGCCGTCGGCGATGTCGACGGGCGAGTCGGTGGTCTTTATCGCTCGCTCGAGCAGAGCGGTGCGCACTGTCTCGAGGGCGGTCTCGGGTGTGTTGTTGTCGTGGCTCAGATGGCACAGGAATATGTACTTGAGCGAGTCGGAGTGGATGTCGCGCAGATATGCGGCCGTGACGGCGTTGTCCATATGTCCTATGGCCGAGCGGATACGGTTTTTGAGATACTCGGGATAGCGTCCCGACGCGAGCATGAGCGAGTCATAGTTGCTCTCGATCATCATGGCGTCGGCTGTGCGCAGGTAGTGATCGGCCCGTTCGGTGATTACGCCCATATCGGTGGCGACGACAAATGTGGTGTCACCCATCGTGATGGCGAACCCTACGTTGTCGGTACCGTCGTGGCTGGTCTCGAAAGGTGTCACGCGTATGTCGTCAAACATATACTCGTGCTCTTTGTAGATCGGCGCATGATAGTCTTTGATGCGGCGCGATATGTTGTGGCGTCGCAGCAGCCCCTCGAGAGTGCGCGGTGTCGCATATAGACGCATCTGGCGGTTGCGGCGCAACAGGGCGTAGGCAAAGCGCACGTGGTCGGCATGGTCGTGGGTGAGGATGATGCCCCGCACGGTCGAGATGTCAATGCCGCTGCGCAGCAGCTTTTCTGTCACGAAGTTGTTGTCGACACCGGCGTCGATGAGCAAGCCGCAGTCGCCGGTACCTATATAGGAGCAATTGCCCGAGCTGCCGCTGCCGAATGACATGAAGCGCAGGCGGCGCCGCGGTCTGACGAATTCGTCGGGCATGGCCAGATCATCGTCCCGGACGTTTTTTGTGCCGGTGTTGCCTACGGTCACGCTGAACGGCGCATCGCCACTGTCGGCCGCATTACCAAACAGGCTGGGCAGATCTTCGATAGGGCGGGTAGAGCGACGGTTGTATCGGCGTGACATCAGCTATAGAGTAGAAAGATCGTTGGAATTTTAGAATAGTCATACCCGCCCTTGGCCCATCGCGAGAGTGGTGCGGTGACAATGCTTTGCCGCGGCCCGGTGATGTCAGAGGCCACGCATAGCAGCATGTCGCCGGGCAGTGCGCGCACCAGTTCGTCGATCAGACGGTTGTTGCGATAGGGTGTCTCGATGAATATCTGTGTGCGGCGGTTGCGGCGTATGTCGCGCTCGATCTCGCGCAGCATGGCGTTGCGCCGGCCGGCCTCGACCGGCAGATAACCCAGGAATGTGAAGCTCTGGCCGTTGAACCCCGAGCCCATCAGAGACATCAGTATGCTCGACGGCCCCACAAGCGGCACCACCTCATAGCCACGGCGCTGAGCCACGGCCACCAGATCGGCACCCGGATCGGCCACCGCAGGGCATCCGGCCTCGCTGATGACACCCATGTCGTGGCCCTCCTGCATCGGGGCGAGCATGGCGGCCACATCGGCCGGATCGGTATGCTCGTTGAGCTCTACCAGAGACAGCTCGTCGATGACAATGTCATGCGACACGGCACGAAGAAACCGCCGTGCCGACCGTAGATTCTCGACCGCGAAATATCTGATTTGCTTGAGCAGCTCGAGATTGCGCGCAGGCAGCACGTCGGCCGGCGCACCCTCGGCGAGAGGCACAGGAAACAGGTATAATCTGGGCGATTGGTGTGTCATTGTGTAATGAGTCAGTCTCTTGTAGATTTGCAAATTTACAAAAAAAATCGTGTCTTGCAAAATCAGGGGCGCGTGTGATAAAATAATATCGGAAAAATTTCGTTAACAAGTTGCTATGAAGATCGACAAATATACACTTGTCTACCGTATATTCATCGTCACATTCTGGGTGATGTGGTGCTGGGGCTTTGTGTCTGAGCAGCTTATCCCGCCGCTTGACAAGCTTGACAGTTATGAGCTCGTGCTGGTCGACGGCGTGCTGATAGCGCTGGGCATCGCCACCCTGCGTAATCGCGGCGATATGCTGGTATTAGGTTCATTTATCATTATTGCCGTCGCATCAACGATATTGGTCAACAAACTGTCGATGTTTGATCTTCTCAACGGCTCCCGCGACTTTATTGGCGTCTTGTTCATGGTGCCTATAGTGCGATGGTTTCTGACATCAGAGCATTCCGACGATTTTATAAAGAAATTTGACAAGCAGCTGCTTGCGTGGATGTACGTGCAGGCATTCTGTGCCACATGGCAGTTTATACGCTACGGCGCCAACGACGAGGTGGGCGGCTCGCTGGGCAACAAGGCTACGGGCATCCTGTCGATCTCGCTCTTTATGGTCTCGTTTTACTTTTTATGTAAGAACTGGGACAGCTCAAACTACATGAAGAGCCTGCGTCGTAACATCAAATATATCATACTGCTGTATCCTACGATGCTCAACGAGACCAAGGCGTCGTTTATCTTCATTCTGCTTTATTTTGTGCTCCTGATCAGGGTCGACCGCACACTCGTCATGAGGCTGTTTATGATCATACCTGTCGTGATCGGAATAATGTCGGTCTTGTTTGTCGTATATCTCGATCTGACCAATCAGGAAGCCGACCGCATATTGTCGTCAGACTTTCTTGAAATGTACCTGGTGTCGGGCGATGTCGATCTTGACCATACTGTCGAGATGGCCGAAATGTATCAGGACGGTGTGTTTGACGACGCTCTCGAGGTCGAATGGTGGACTCTCGACGTGCCGCGTTTTGCCAAGATGATACTGATCTTGCCTATCATGCAGAGAGAGCCGGGCGACATATGGCTCGGTGCCGGTCTGGGTCACCTAAAAAACGGCAAGCATGCCGAACAGACCAGATTTGCTAAAGAATACAACTGGGTGCTCACCGGCACGGTGACGTGGCTGATGTTTATGTTTGTCTGCTTCGGCATCGTCGGCGTCCTGTGGTTTTTCGGTGTGTTTGCGTGGCAGATGTTCGGCGGCGGCCCTGTGGTCGATACCAATGGCAAGAGGGTGCTTGCCTTCATGATACTGACCATGCTGTTCATTGTCATTTATAATGACAGTTTCCGTTTGCCGGCACAGTATCTGTTTTTCGCTTATTTCGGTCTGCTCATACACCGTAAGGGCGTATTTGCCGAGCGGCCGGTCAATCCTTGCCTTGAGCCTTCCGTATCAGCCGGCGCAAAGAATTCATGACAATGCCATAGCCCGGCACTCTGATGCACAGGGTCGTGTGCAGCGCTCCTTTCAGACCGATATTCCGACGCATTGCGGCGAATCGCAGCAATGCCGCGTTGCGTGGCTCGGCCTTGCACAGAGATGATGCTTTGACGCCGCGCTCGATGTAAAGGCTTAGCCAGCGCGTCATCTGGCCGTCGTTGTCGTGTGTAAACTCGCCGGTATGTTCCTCGATAAAGTCATAGGTGCCGTACAAGGCTCCGAATTGCTGCCTGACGGCCTTGTCGGTGAGCTTCTTACGTGTGGTCGATATAGGATTTGCCCAATAGCAGTAGACGACGCGTCTGAGCGGCTCGACTGTCGGGTGAGACAACAGCAGGATCTCGGTGAGCAGACGGCGGTCTTCGGAAAATGGCATGTGGGGTATGGCGGTGTAGCCGGTGTCCTCGAAAAGCGAACGCTTGAACAGACAGCCCCATAAGGCCGGTGTGCCCCAGTTGAGGATATAAGTCATGTACGACTGCCATGTGTTGCCGAGCCTTGATGCTCTGTCGCGCAGGACTTCGCGTCCCTGCCGGTTGACCGAGACAGAGTTGCCCGCCGTGATGTCGGCTCCCGACTGCAGGGCGGCATCGTAGAGCGACTGCAGGGCGCCATCGGGCAGATAATCATCGCTGTCGCAGAAGAAGATATACTCGCCACGGGCCATGCTGTAGCCTGTCTCGCGTGCCATCATCGGACCCTCGTTGACCTCTTTGTGCACGGCGATGACACGGCTGTCGCGGGCGGCATAGGCATCAAGTACGGCACCCGAGCCGTCGGGTGTGCGGTCGTCGACACATATCACCTCGATCTCGCGCACCGACTGGCCGAGAATCGAGTCGAGACAGCGTGGCAGCAATGCCTCGACGTTGTAGACCGGTATCACCACCGATATTTTGATTTTGTCACTCATCAGACAAGAGATTTTTCGAGAAATGAATGCGATGCCGCTTTAATCGGCTCGAGACGTGCCCGCACCTCGTCATAGCCTATGGGTGAGCCGACCAGCCGGTCGATGTCGGCCGGTGTGGCCGCGATGCGGTCGGTCAGCCCCAGAGCGCCGAGCAGCGACTCTATGCGCGAGTTGCCGCGGCTGTCGTTGGCCATCACGGCAAAGGGCTTGCCGAATATTATCGAGAAGACCGTGCCGTGAAACGAGTCGGTCACGACAAAGGCTGCGTCGCGTATGGCGGCGATCCACCGGTCAGGCGATGTGGCGCGCGGATGCAGGCTGCGGTGGCGGGCGCCTGTCTTGCGGGCCGCGCGCCGGCATGCCTCGCTTTTGTCGAAATCGGGGTCGAGCATATACGACACCACGGTCTTGCGTCTGTCGGCAGGTATATCGGCGCACAGTCTGTCGTAGTCATCGCGGTCGAGCAGCAGGGTAGGGTCGAGGACCGGCACTGCCTCTATGCCCAGGCGGTCGCGGCACAGTGCCACGCCCGATTGCTCGCGCACGCTCACGGCATCGAACCGTGCGGCCAATCTGCGGCATTCGGCTGTCTGGGCGCTGTCGTATTCCCATGTGTCGACGCCGAACGAGGCCGCGTAGGCCACCCGCCGTACGGGGCTGTCGCCCGTGAAGGCCAGATACTGGTCATACAGTATGCCGGGATTGTATCTCGGGCGCCACACCTGGTCGCTGCCGGTGATGTATGCCGCGGCGCCGTCGACAGGCCGATATGCGCCGCACTCGGGTGTGCAGGCGATGTTGAGGCGTATGAAACCGCGGTTGGCGCGCGACGGCCTGAAGTCGCAGGCATAGAGCATGTAGTCATGGCGGCCGGCCATGCGCCGCATCAACGTGCGCACGTTGCGAGCAGTCATGCGTATCACCTCCTTTATGCCGAACCGGCGCACAGGCTGGTAGTTGATCGTCACGGGATCGTGACCGATAGATCGGAGGGCCTGCTGCAGCGCATAGTTCTGCAACATGCCGCCCACGTTCAGGCCCAGAGGCTGAGTGACAATCGCGACTTTCATCTCTTGAATTTCTTGATTAGTTTACCTATCAGCGGATTGATCATGTGTGCGCGCTCGTCGCGGTTGAATCCGACCAGATAGACGAGCGCCAGATAGGCTCCCTCGCCGATCGTCAGCAGGGTGATAAAGCGCATCCAGCCCGAGGGCATGGCCCAGACGATCAGGGACGGTACGGCCAGGGCGAGGACTGATGTCAGCATACAAGGACCATAGACGATGCCCAGCAGACGCCGGTAGCTGAACCGTACATATCCGTGAGCGATAATCCAGCTGATGATATGGCATATGACGTTGATGACGAGAATGGTGACAAACACCGAGTAGGGCGGCAAGCCGACCTTCAGGGTGAGATATCCGACGGGCAGAGCCATGATCATGAGCGAGCCGCAGACGACGTTTCCGGTCTTGATGCGGCCTATGGCGTGGAACGCCATCAGGAATGCCGAGTGGAATGCGTCAGACAGCACGATGCCCATGATGATCCAGGCGAAGACGTCGGTATAGGGCGGCACATTGTCGCCCAGCCATACGTGCAGCAGAAACTCGAGGTCGAACGCTATCGGCAACACCAGCGCCAGAATCATGAAATAGGCGATCTTGCAGCCGTAGAATGTCAGGTTGTACATGCCCGCATGGTCGCCCTCGGCAAAGAGTTTGACCACCCTGGGGCGCACGGCCATCAGAAAGTTGGTGACAAATGCTCTCAGACCGCCCTGTATCTGCACGGCGATGGCGCGTGCCGCGTTGAGCACGGGTCCGTAGAATATGTTGAGCACGATGTTGATGCCCTGGCTCTGCACCATGACGGCCACGTTGCCGAATATATCCCAGCCCGAGTAGCCCAGCAGCTTGCGGTAGAGGGCCTTGTCGCGCACCATGCGCATGCGGCACTCGTCGTAGCGCCGCCGGGTGTAGAAGCGCAGGAAGGTCTGTATCAGCACCGCGTTGACCATCAGCAGCAGTCCGTAGAGTATCAGACGGTTGTCGGTGCCGAGCTGTATCAGATAGGCGATGGCAAGCTTTGAGAAGCCCTCGTACAGCCCTACGTAGGCAAAGACCGACATGTTCTCGTGGCTGATGATCGAGGCGTTGAACGGCACCTGTGTGAACGTGAAGCAGGTGGTGACGATAGAGAACTGCAGGATCCAGAAGGCCGCAGTGAGCTGTTCGGGCGGTATGGTCATCTTGTTGTAGAGAAACCAGACGCCCAGCGTCTCGCCGAGCACTATGACCAGCAGCGCGGCGCCTATGTGCAGATTGAGGGCCGCCGAGAATGTCGACGCCAGACGGCATGTGTCGCCGCGGCCCAGCTCATAGGTCAGAAAGCGGCTGGTCGATGCCGACAGTGAGCCGTTGACAAACGACAGCAGTGTCACCACGCCGCCGACCACGTCATATATACCGTAGTCGGTCTCGCCCAGAGCATTGAGCACCACGCGCGAGGTATAGAAAGTGACCGCCATCACCACGAGCATGCGCACGTAGAGAAAGGCGGTGTTTCGCGCGATAGTCTTCTTATGGCCTGTATCGATGGGCATCAGTGCTTTACAATACGTTTTAGACGGTTGATGATGCGTGGCAGCAGTGGCCGTGGCGGGTTGCCGGCCTTGCGCATGGCCGCGTCGAAGCCTTCGGTGTCGAGCAGCCGATAGAACTCGTCGCGGTCGATGGCCGACGGCGCCGAGTTGTGCAGCAGGTGGGGGTTGCCCTCGACGGCACCTTCGAGAGGCTCGCTCTTTGATCTGACGGTGTCGCCGAGTGAGTCGTAGAAGCGGCGTCCGCGCTCGTTGTTGATCAGCACGAGCGAGGTGCCCATTGGGCTGTCCCATGCGGGATCGACGCGCTCTATGCCCCAGAAATCGGCGATGGTGATGTCGGCCACACGCGGCAGCTGTTTGAACCGGCACTCGAAGCAGCAGGGACGCGAGCCGACGTGGGTGCCTATGAAACAGCGGGTGAAGGCGTCGTCGGTGCGGTTGCGCACATATACGGCGCCGTTGGCAAACGTGGCCTTGAATGCGAATTTGTGCCAGCCGCCGTACTCTTTGTTTTTGGGATGGTACGACAGCATGCGCGCGCCGTAGCGTCGCTCGAGCGACTCGACGTATTTTCTGAACAGCTTCGGCGAGTTGATATTGCCGCATATGAAGTCGACGATGACCAGATTGTCATAGTCGCGGCGCAGAAACGATCGCAGACCGGCCATCTGGCATGGTGTGCCGCATACGAGCACGAGCCGGCCTGTCTTCAGTGCTTCTCTGACAGATTTGTAGAAGCCTGTGGCGTCGCTCTGAAAGTATTTTGAGCCGCGTATGCGCGGCAGATCGTCGCGGCGGTCAGACAGTATGTGCCGGGCTCCGAAGTCGTCGGTCCAGACGGCGCCTCCGATAAAGCCACCCTCGTCGAGGGCTTTCTCGGCAAGGGCCGAGAAGATGCCTCCCGATGTGCTTGCCATACGCACGTCGGGGTCGGTGTTGTAGGCCGCGAGCACGTCGGGACCGTCATAGTCTTTGTTGACCGCGTTTAGGCTGTCGGAATTGAGCAGCGGGCATGTCTTGAGGCAGAGGCCGCAGTCGATGCATTTGTCGTGGTCGACGCGGGCATAGTCGAATCCCTCGATATCTGTCTGCCAGTATATGGCTTGTGTGGGGCAGCAGTCGACACAGGCGCCGCAGCCCACGCAGTCTTCTTTGCGGGTGATATTGATAGGCATGTCAGTTTTCCCAGCTGATGTCTTTGGCAAATGTGCGCGAGGGGTCGGCCATCACCAGGGCATTGGCCTTGACGCGGCCGGTGACGATCGCGCCCGCGCCGATGATGGCGCCGTCGCCGATGCGTGCGCCTTTGAGTATCATGGCGCCCTGTCCGATCCACACGTGGTTGCCGATGGTGACGGGCACGGCCGGCTGATAGCCGTCGACGTTGATCTTATGGCCGCCGTCGTTGTCGCGGATGACCACGTCGCGCGAGATCAGGCAGCCGTCGCCGATCGAGATGCTGTCCTGACATATTATCTGGGCATTGCGGTTGATGACGGTGTCAGAGCCGATCTCGAGGCTCGCCGACTTGAATATCTGTATGTCGCAACCGTGATAGATCGCGTTGCGACCTGTGCCCGAGCCGATTGTGAGCCGGGCACCGTCGTCCATCCACAGCGATGTCTCTATGCGCGAGCCTCTGTATTTCTTGAATCCCAGGGTGACGTGGGCACGCAGATCGACGACTGCCGAGCGGTGCACGTCGACCACCGAGTAGGGTGTGCACAGCAGGCATGCGCCCGGACGCCGCACGGTGTTGCGGCGCAACATGTTGACCCGCAGTGTGCGCAGCAGAGCACAGGGGTTGAGCAGCCGCTGGGTGAGCAGAGTGTCGACCTTGCCCATCAGAGTTTGCCCTGAATGCAGGCGATCATGTCGCCGACGTTTTTCCACGAGGGTATCTCGGCCGATGTGAAGCGGATGCCAAACTCGCCCTCGATCTCGACGACGAGCTGCACGTTGGCCAGCGAGTCCCATTCCTCGATGTCATTGGCCGTGGTGGCCGTGGTGAGCACGATGTCCTCGTTGTCGAGCACATCGCGGTATATCTCTTGCAGTTTTGCTAATATTTTATCGTTATCCATGCCTATTTAACGAAAATTAGTGCTTGTTTATTGTGATATGAGTCTTCAGAGGCTCATATCTGTCGACATCGAGTATGTAGCGGCCCTCGCGGCCCGGCGCAGGCTCGAATCCGAGCGACGGGTAGAGGTCGGCCACCAGACTGTTTTTGGGTGTGGCTATGTACTCGCCCTCGATCTCGCGGTAGCCGTTGGCGCGGGCATAGTCGACGACGGTGTTGAGCACAAACTGCTCCATGCCGCGCTTGAGCACGCGGCACGACATGAACCATGTGTCGACAAACAGCCGTCGGCGCTCGTCGTTCTTGTCGAGTATCACCACGCTGATCAGGCCGTTGTCGCCATATTTGTCGGCGAGGGTGAATGCAAAGCAGGCGTGCAGCCCGTCGGCGGCGATGCGGTGTATGTCGGCCTCGTCGTAGCGTACGGTGCGCAGATTCCACTGGTTGCTGCGCTGCGAGAGCTGTGCCACACGGGGCGTGTTGAAGTCGTCGAACCCGGCCACGCCGGCGCGCATGTCGAGCGATTGCAGGTACTGGTCTTCGTCGGCAAACCGCCGGTGGTCGGCCGACCGGCGCGCCTCGACCTGATACTGGCGGGTGCGGTCGCTGTCGGCCTCTGAGTAGGCCGCGGCCTCGAACAGATTGAGCCCGTAGAGGAATTCGAGCCAGTCGGCGGGGTCTTCGGGCATCTCGGGCACGGTGATGCCGTCGATATTCTCGCGCACGATATTGCGCTCAAAGGGATTGTCGTCGATAAACACCATCGAGTCAAAGCCGATGTTGAGCGTCTGTTGTATATGGCGTATGTTGTCGGCCTTGTTGTCCCAGTTGGCCACAAACATGGCGATATCGTCGAGCGACAGCACCATCTCGGGGTTTTTCTCAAACGGTTCCTTGGCCGTCGCCTCATTGTTTTTGCTGCACACGGCCAGTATTATGCCGCGGTTTTTGAGCTGTCTGAGCCATGCCTGGAACTCTGAGAATGCCTTGCCGATGCCCATGCCGATGCCTATCTGTATGCCCTGCCATCCGTCATCGCCCACGACGCCTCCCCACAGGGTGTTGTCGAGGTCGAGGATGACGCATTTGCGTGCCCGGCCCTGCAGGGCCGTGATGATGTCGGCGATGCGGGCGGCCACATATGGCAGCGAGCCCAGCGACAGCACCATCTCGGTGCTGTTGTATATGTTGGCGTCGAACATCGCACTGCGGCCGATACGGTTCTGCACGTCGGCGATGTCGCAGATATAGAAATCGGGGTGTGTGGCGGCAAACTCGCCGAGCAGATAGTTGAGCCGGCGCAGCTGGTAGACAAACGAGTGGCGCACACGTGTGCCGAAGCTGCCGAAGACGTTGTCGGCCGTCTCGGGATAGTCGAGATATATCATCTTGCCGTCGCATGCCGCGGCGAGGGCTTCGATCTGTGCCATGCGGTCGTCGGCCAGACGCTCCTGGGCGGCGCGGTCGAGCGAATTGTACAGCCCCAGCAGGCGGTGGGTCGACTGGAAGACCACGGTGTAGCGTGCGCCCGATGCATGATATTCAGAGTCGGGGTTGAGCATCTGCATCTCGATCTGGTTGTAGTCGGCCTCGTAGAGTTCGGCGCGGTAGCCGCGCATGGCGAGCGTGCCGCTTATGGCCGTCGCCAGCAGCTGGGTGGCGGTGTCGCCGAGCAGGGCGACTTTTATGGCCGGCAGATCTGCCGCTGCGTGTCGGGCGGCTTTTTTGAGTTGCTGAAAGGTGGTCGTCATCTGAGAATGTTGTGTTGCTTTAGCGTGTGGGTGAGCCGGCGGGTGAATTGCCGGCGCCCCGTGGCGTTGAGACATAGCGCGTCGACAAAGCGGTCGTCGGCGGCCAGCTCGCGGTCGTCGGCGAAATCGAAGACCGTCAGGCCGGTGCGGCGTAGAGGTTCATAGAGGTTTTTCTCGATAAACGCGGCCGGAATCATCGTGCGCAGGGTCTGTGACAGCGGCGGCACGACGGCCGTCAGGGTGATGTCGCGTTCGGCGCAGAACCTTTTCATCTCGCCGATCAGCGCCACGTTGGCCTCGACGGCTGCGGCGGCCGTGGCCGACATCGTGCCCGTGGTGAGGTCGTCGAGCCCGAATTCGCGGCGCCAGCCGGCGAGATATGCTTCGGCCGATGCGCGCATCCCCTCGCCCGTCAGTGTGTTGGCGGCCACGGCGAGCTTGCGTTGCAGCGGACGGCGCAGGGCCGTGCGCAGATTGGCCTTTGAGGCCAGCAGCAGCGGTGCCTTGCGGCTCAGACGCTGATAGACGGCCTCGTCATAGCCGTTGATCATGGCGTGGTGCAGTATCAGGTAGTAGCGCCGGTCGAGGCTCAGCGGCCCGTCGTCGGCCCGATAGCGGTCTTTGAGCAGCGAGAATGGGCACACGACCAGCACGGCCACCCGCGGGCCGTTGTCGTCGAGATAAGAGTGATAGTTTTTGAGCATGCGGTAGTCATACTCGAGCGTCTGCGGGCAGACGGCGAGATTGAACCCGCGCACACCGCTGTCGGCATAATCGAGTGCGAAACGTGCCGGCGTGCTGCCCAGATTGATCATGTCGAGGTGCTGCGGTATGCCTCGTATGAGCGCGTAGTCGGCAAAGACGGCGTCTTGCGCGCGCTGATTGATGCGGCGGTAGATGCCGCGCAGTATCTTGGTCGGATTGAGCTTGCCCATAGGTTCAGTATCCGGGACAATAGACCGACTCGGGCAGGTACTGATAGTCTTCGTTGAAGCTCTCGATCAGCGCCATCTCGTCGGGCTGCAGTGTGAAGTCAAAAATGTCGTAGTTGGCACGGATGTGGTTTTCACCGGCCGATTTGGGTATGGCCACCACGCCTCGCTGATAGTCCCACCGCAGCACGATCTGCTGTATCGATTTGCCGTATCGGCGGCAGATGTCGGCCACGTCGGCCGACGATGCGAAAGCTCCGCCCCGGCGCAGGAACATCAGCGGCGAGTAGGCCTGCGGCACGATGCCCTCGTCGCGGCAGAAGGCGGTCACCGTGGCCTGGGTGTTGAGCGGTGAGATATACATCTGGTCGACCATCGGCTTTATGCTTGCCGAGGCCATGATGCGGCGCAGATGGCGCACGCGGTGGTTGCTCACGCCGATGGCGCGCACAGTGCCCCGGGCATACAGCTCCTCCATGGCCTGCCATATCTCTTCGAGGCAGTCGTTGTAGGGCCAGTGTATGAGCAGCAGGTCGATGTAGTCGGTGCGCAGATTGGCGAGCGATTCCTCGACCTGGGTGAATACCGACTGTCGGTGGTCGCGGTTGGGGCACGAGGGAGAGTTGTAGAAGTAGTAGCCCATCGGCATGCCGTTGTCGAGCCGGTCGCCGATCTTCGATGTCAGAAATATGTCGTGCCTGCGCAGGTCGGTCGAGGCGTATATGCGCTGCAGACTGTCGCCGATGCTCTGCTCGTTGGGATAGCTGTGGGCTGTGTCAAAGAGGGTGCATCCGCAGTCGACGGCGCATCGCATGGCATTGTACAGCACCTCACCGGTCATGGGGTAGGTCCCCTGGCCGATAGCAGGCATCTCGACGCCGTTTGACAGCTTTATGCGTGGTATAATATCCATAGTTGGTCGCGTGGTTTGCAAAAGTACTAATTTTAGACGAGAAAACAAAAAAGTGTGGCCTGCTGATGTGCTGATATGCTGTTGTGGGCGATATGAACGGGGCATCATCGCCATAACGCCACGTCGGCGCTCCTGCGTCGCCTGATGCGGGCGGTTGTCAGGCGTTCTTCGAGGCCGTCGCGTATGTCGACAAAAAAACGCCCCGGGAGGCAGCTTGAACTGCACCCCAAAAGTTAGACACAAAACTTTTGGGGTGCATTATGTATAGAC
>JAUNGA010000113.1:0-519 GCA_030524765.1 Bacteroidales bacterium
TATCCTTGACTTAAAACCGCACTCCGCCGGTCTGAAAAACGGGAGTACTATAGTGGTGCTCTGCTCGATGGTTATGGCCCATTGTGATCCGGCCTCGTACATATTGTATGAGTCGACGATGAGCTGGTCAGAGAATGTGCCCTCGCCGATCACCTTCCAGCTGCCTCCCTCGGGGGCTCTGTGTGTCGTCGGTTTCTGAGCGATTTTTTCTGCAAAACGATTGATCGCCGGCACGGTCTCAGACGAAAGTTCGGCCGAGATTACCGGCTCGGCTGCTCCGGCCGGGCATGATGTCACAGCCATCGCTGCTATCAGGTAGTAGATTCTTTTCATATAGTTAGTGGATACAAACGTGATTACGTGACAAAGATAATTCAAATGGTTGCGTTTTGCAAGCAAATTTGCAAAATTCGTTAACAAAAAATGTATCGCATGCACATATGCAAAGCATGGGCACACCCGCGGCGTGCCCATGCCGGCATATGGTGGGAGCGGGCTCTTATTTCACAAAAACTTTGG
>JAUNGA010000113.1:619-4520 GCA_030524765.1 Bacteroidales bacterium
TGGCGTTGCTGCCCTGACGACGGATGTAGACGCCGTTCTCGGGGTTGGCTACGCGTACTCCCTGCAGGTTGTAGTAGACTGTCTCGCCGTCGGTGTTGCCGGCCACCGCGTCGGTGATGCCGTTATAGTCGGGCAAAAGCACATAAGAGGCGCGGGCGTCGTCGGGCCTGAACAGGTGGGTGCGGTCGTATTCGGGCAAAAACGCACGCAGAGCCCCGGCCGGGATGTCGATGCGTCCGTCAGAGAGCGTGATGTTGCAGCCCGGATGATCCTCGAGAAAATCTTCGACTGTCTCATAGTTGTTTGACGACAGGCTCAGCAGATACATCAGGCCGTATTCGCCCATGAACACGCCGGTCGACTGTGTCTCGATCTTCACAAAGCCGGGGTCGGTGCAGTCGATGATCAGGTCGCGGCCGGTGTCGCTCAGGTCGGCAAAGGGTGCCACCAGCTTGTAGAGGCCCGGCACGTCGGCATTCTCTTTGATCTCTATGGTCTTTTCGGCAAATGTGCCGTCGACGAGGAATGCCGGCACAAAACCGTCGAAGAATTTTCCCTCGCCCAGCGACTCCCACGGATCAGTATAGTCGCTGCCGGGCAGAGTGAGATAACCGTCATAGATCTCGCCGCTCTCTACCCAGTCGTCGCCCGTCTCGGGCCACATAAACATGGCCGAGCCTGCCGGGATATAGATGGTGCCCTTGTCGAGATAGATGTTCAGATCGGCGAAATCCTCCATAAACTCCTCTTTGTTGTAGCCATAGCCGATTTCGTCGTCGATCGCTATTGTCGAGATGCTTGCTACCCAGGTCTCGCCGTCGACATCGTCGTTGACAGGGGTGATCTGCTTGGGTATGAGCACAAATTCGGGATCAGTGGCATCGATTATCAGATAGTTGTCGGCCGAGCCGATAAACGCCGGCCACGGATTGACGATGCGATAGCGTCCAGGGGTCTGCTCGCTCTTTTGCACGGTCACTTCTACCGGTTTGTTCTCGAATCCTTTGTACATATTGCTCAGCAGAGCGTCAGAGTATATGCCGGTGCCGAGGTCGACCCATGTCTCATCGGTCGTGGCTTTGGCGGGCGCGGTCTTTCTGACGGCGGCCTCGGTCTTGTGCAGACGCGGCTCGCCGTGTGCGGTGGTTCTCTTGGTCATAGGTGCTGCCGATGCGTTCGCGGCGATGCATCCGGCAAGAAATAATGTGTAGATTTGCTTCATGTGGATTTTATGGGATGAAACGTTAGATATTGATTGTGCTTGCAAAGTTACATTAAAAATGCGGATTGGCAAGCAAAATGACCGGGAAGTGCAACATCAGGTGTCGATGATGCCGATGTGCTGAAAAAAAGCGGGACACGCTTGTGGCGTGCCCCGCAGAGATATCTTTATGAGTGTGTGTTTATTTCACGAAAACTTTGGTGGCGTTGCTGCCCTGACGACGGATGTAGACGCCGTTCTCGGGGTTGGCTACGCGCACACCCTGCAGGTTGAAGAACTCGACCGGTGCGTTGCTGTTGTCAACGTTGATGTTGTCGACAGCATTTGTACGCTCGGTGAAAGTCAGTACGCTTTCAGCATTGGCTCCGTAAAAGAATTTGCTTGCGTCGGGAGCATAGATTGTCGTGCAATTTACGGGGAAAGTAATTGTCACCTGATCATCCTCCTTTGTCATTGTGATCTTCAGAGCGGGATCAAGTGCCTCGCCGGTAAGTTCGCTGTAATAAGATTCGCTGAAGTAATACAGCACACCGTAGGTCTGTTCTCTGATACCGGATGACGTGATCTCGAAAGATACGTTGGTCGGGTCTGTGGCATCAAGAACAAGTTCGGGGCTCTCACCTTTAAGGTTTAATGCAGCATAAAGGTTCTTAAGCGGGTCGATCACTTTATATATGCCGGTGCCGTCGGTCTTTACTTCCACTGTCTCAAAACCGGTCGCATCCGAGCCGGTAAATATTGCGTAAAACAGATTCTGTTTGAACTGGGCATCGCCGAGACTGACAAAGCTATCTTTGCCAAACACATTTAAGGCAGACAGAACATACCAGCCGACGCGCTCATTTGACGGATCGCCTAATGCCCATACCAGATCTTCATCAAAGACGATTTCTTTACCGTTGAAGGTGCCTACGGCAGTGGTTGTTTTTGATTCGCCGTCAGTTAGATCTCCATCAGATGTAAGATCTTTGAGATAGAAGTATATGGGACCATCCTCGTCTTCACCCACAAGCTGTTTTTCAATACTGAGGGTACCGGCTGATGCATCGAGAGTGGCGGCAAGTTCAAATTCATCGGATAGTACGACTGTGGCTGCGCCTGTCTCAGCGTCGTCTATCATTATCTGTACATTCTCGGTTTGCTCACCGTCCTGGTTGTTAAGCAGTCCATAGTACGACCACAAGTCGAGAGCTGCGACATCAGCTGCAGAGGTTGCGACTTTTTTGGCGGGAGCCTTGGCCGGAGTCTGTTTTAAAGTTACAGTTTTTACTTCGGCATTGCCCATCTTGGCGGTACGCTGGCAGTTGCCTGCTGCTGTCTGGCGATCTGCTGCCGAGGCTGAGAGGGCTACGGCTGCTGCAAGAGCTAAAGTGTAAAATTTCTTCATAGAAATTGTTTTGGAAAAATGGTTAATGAAACGAGTTTTGTTTTATAAGCACTAAGGTCGACGGTATTTGTACATCGACGTGGCAAAGTTATGTTATTTTTTTGAAATCTGCAAACAAAATTATATAAAATTTTTGATTTGATGCGAATTTTGTCGCGATTTACTAACAAATAGTCTTTCGACACATTATAAATATATAAAAGGCGATTACAATTTTTTTGTTAACATGAGCAATCTTTTTAACGTTTGGTGTGTTAATATGGTATAATTTCTCTTTTACTGCCATTTTATTTTATGAAAGCATTTTTGCTTTGTCTTACATTCATCACACCACTGGCGCTATCAGCCCGCAATGACGAGGTGGCCGAGATCGGCCGAAGGCTCGCCGATGCGGGCTGTTATCGCGCCGATGCACGGTTTGAGGTGCTGCAACCCAACAGCGACGTGCCTGTGGTCTATGACCTGAGGCTGACGAGCATGCCGGCCGGGGGCGATACCCTGTCGGTGTGCGACTATCTGATAGATTGGACTCTGCATACACCGGCCGGCACGACCTCGGCGGGGTTCTCGGCATATGCCTCGGGCAATCATTACCGCTATCGCGACGGACGCCTGCAAGAGTATCACGTGGCCGACAATGCCGCGCCGTTTGCTCCTGGCGGGTGCGTCGACAAAGGTGTGCAGGCCCTGGCCCAGTTTGTCGAGTATCTGCCGCAGGCTATGGGCCGGCGGCTGATCGCCATGGCATCTGACACGACATTCGTGATGACGGTCGACCGTCGCTCTGACCGTGTGACGGTGAGCGGCATCGAGCGTGTGCGCGGATACGACTGCCGCGAGTTCAGCTATCGTTTTGACAGCGCGACGGGCCTGCCCGTCGAGATCGAGATCGATGCCAACCCGGGCATGCCGTCCGAGCAGATCATGACAATCGAATACGCATCGCCGCAGCCGGCCGACTGTCAGCCGATCGACGAGCCAATGCTGATAGCCCGTTATCCCGGGATATTCGAGCGCTATCGCCGCGACTCCTATTCGCTGCTGAGCCTGCCGGGCGGCCGTATGCCTGCATTTGAGGCCCGCGTAGCCGGCGGCGGCCGCTATGCCCACACGTCGGGCGAGCCCTTGCAGGCGGTGACAGTGTTCGCTGTGCTCGACAGCGGCGTCGGACACACGGCCGAGGTGGTCGAGGCCCTGCGCCGGGCCGAGTCGCAGTCGCCCGTGCCGTTTGACCTTGTGCTGGCCTTTATCGACAATGATGCCGAATCGATAGGCGACATCGTCGGCGAGAC
>JAUNGA010000025.1:0-13952 GCA_030524765.1 Bacteroidales bacterium
ATCGGGCTGTACCTCAGACGATGGCGGAGATGTAAAGATTGATGTTATAGATATCCCCACGACAGAGACCATCGAGCTGACTCCGGCCGAAAAAACTGTCAATGCCAGAATAAATGATGCTGCTTTTGACCTGCTGAATCAAATGGCCGCCAACTACGATGCTATCAAGGACCCGGCCGACAACAGCGGAAATATAACGGTGTCGCCCCTGAGTGTGTCGCTGGCCCTCGCAATGCGTGCAAATTCGGTCGACGGCACCGAACAGGGTATATGCGACCTATATGACGCGGCTGACGTAAAGAGTCTCAACGCGCTTGCCAACAAGCTGATGCGCTATCTGTCGTCTGACCACGACGGCACATCGGTCAAACTGGCCAACTCAGTGTGGTATGACAACGGCCTGGAACTCTCGCCTGAATACGCCGACCTGATGCACAAGACATTCTATGCCGAGACCAATCAGGCGGGTCTGGGGACCCCTGAGGGTGTTGATCTCATCAATGCATGGGTGAGGTCGAAGACCGGCAATATGATCGACAGTTTTCTTGATCGTCCGGTCGACCTTGCTGCGGTGTTGCTCAATGCCATGTATTTCGAGGGCGAGTGGCCGTTCGAGTTCTGGTGTGAGGCCGGCAAGTTCCATGGCGCCAACAGCGATGCCGACATCACGATGATATCACATGATATAATGACGGTCTACGGTGCAAACGATGATTACGTCATGGCCAGATTGCCGTATAAAGGTGACGCCACCATCACTTTTGTCGTCCCCAGAAAGATGACTGCCTTGGAGGCGGCCAAGACAATCACACGCGCTGATATCGACAACATTGACTCCTATATAAACGAATTTATGGTTTGGCTGCCTAAATTCAGCATCTCCCAGGGGTGGACTCTCACCGACATTCTCTCGCTGCTGGGCGTGAAGACCTCGGGTTCGCTGCGCAAGATGGGAATCGCTCTCGACAATGTGCGGAGCGAGATAATACACAAGACCGCTCTCGAGATCAACGAGAAGGGCACCCGTGCCGCTGCGGCCACAGGCGATGGTATGATTTCTGCCGGCGCGCCGGTCGGAGAGCCTTTCATCGTCGACCGTCCGTTCCTGTTCTTTATCGAGAACACCGTCACTGGCAGCATGATCATGTGCGGCTGTATCAACAATCTGTAAATAAGATTGAATTGAGTTGATTCTGAAGCTTTATTGCGTTAGATAACGGGCCGTCGCGCGTAGGCACGACGGCCCGTATTTTGTCAAAGTGGCCCTCGCGCACTATCGGGCGGGAATTATACGGGTTCTTTGGCCATTATTTGGTCATGTAGACATCAAATGTTATATTTGCAGCAATTAATGGAAATATAATATGTCTGACAACTTGTGGAAGATTAATCGTGTGCTATTGCTTTTGGCGCTGATTGTCACCGCCGGCGCGGGTGCCGATGCACGGCGGCTCAAAAGCGAAAAGGACTATCGCAAGGTCATCGCCCGATATGATGTGGCCGACACTGTGCTGCGGGCGCCCGACGCGGGCGCATTCTGGTCGCTCGTACAACAGACCACTCCACATTACTCTGATGTCGTCAAATCGCTGCAGGGCGACGGCGACAGGGATATCAAGCGCGAGATGGTGCAGGTGCTGTTCAATGCCGAATACTACTTTGCCAACGTAGCCGCACGCAACGACCTGGCCAATCTGGCCGACAGCATGATCATACGCTCGGGGATACGCGACATCAACCCTCTGTGCATGCTCACAGTCACCCGCGACAACGACGTGGCTGCGTTCGGCTATCCCAACGGCTACATATTCATGACCGGCGAACTCGTCAATGCAGCCGCAGGCGACACAACCGTCCTGACCGCCGTGCTCGCCGGGCAGCTCGTGCACTACACACTGCAGCACGCCTATGACCATGCCCTGTGGGAACGCGGCCGCAGGCGCAAGAAAAAATTCTGGAAAGGCGTAGCCACCGCGGCACTGGTTGCCGCCGACGCATTGGCCGCCGCGGCTACCGACTCGCCGTCAATAATATATCTTCCGGTCGGTTCGGGCGATATCGCTCCGAAATACAACACCCAGTACACGCCCGACCAGATACTCGAGGCCGATATAATCGCCTACCGATACATGCAATGGGCGGGATATGGCGACAACGCCTACATCGACATGCTGCGCCGGGTGGGTTATGCTGTCGAGGCATCGGCCGCAGCATCGGGCGAGAACGACAAACACATGCCCCGCGTCGACCAACGCATAGCCATGCTCGAGTATATGCGCGACAATCCGTCGGTGCGGCAACGTGTCAAGAATGCCGGCCGCAAACCCCGGCCGGCAGGCAGCTATACCGATCTGATCAACATACGCCGTGAAAATCCCGTATCCGATTAGACAGACCGGCCTACCATATCTTTTCTTCCGCGACAAACAAAAATCATATGCCACGCCACTTTTTTCTTGACTTTTTAGCTATCTTTGTCTCCACAATTGTTATAAGAAAATAACACACAACACACGACAATGAAAGCCACTATCAAGACTCTGTTGCCTTGCGCCATAGCGGCGGCCGCCATGCTCGGCAGCTGCGACGGCAACCGAGGCGACAACCGCATACAGTTTGAGAATCTGACGGCCAAGGCCGCCTACCGCCTGCAGGGCACAGCCGGCGATTTTGACTGCGACTCTGATCTGCTATGGTTTGACTCGGTTTCGATAGTAATGCCCGAATCTCTTTACGGCCATGACATCAAGCCGCTGCGCGACAGCATTCTGCGCTATGCGTTCGACACCATAGCGGCACCTGACGAGGCCATGAAGGCCTTCTTCACGGCAACAATCGAGGAGAGCGGATATAACCCTGTCGAGATTACCGTCAACGACTCTATCGAGGCTGCCGCCGAGGGATTGACATATGTCAACGGCAATGTGGCGTCGCTGTCGGGCGACTGGCTCACCTACTGTGTGACCACAGCCGTCAACATGCCCCGTGCCGCCCACGGATTGTCGATCAACAAATACATAACGTATGCGATGAACGAGGGCCGCATACTCACCCTCTCCGACATATTCACGCCCGAGGGAATCAAGGCCCTGCCGGCCATCATACGCGATCAGGCCAAACGCATGGCCGACATCATCGGTCCCACAAGCATCACGGCATTGCCGAGCGGCGACAACTTCATGATCAGCAACGACGGCAGCATAATCTTTGCCTATCAGCCCTACGAAGTGGCAAGCTACGCACAGGGCGAGATACGCATACCGTTCTATGCCTACCAGCTGTCAGAATACATGTCGCCTACAGGGCTGCGGCTCTTCCACCTCTACTCAGGCGAGTGAACCTGACGACCGAGACGATTTTCTGCGACGGAATATACGGGCGACGATCTGGGCTATGGCCCCGTCGCCCGTAATGTTGCATGCCGTGCCAAACGAATCCATCGCGATATAGAGCGCTATCATCAGCGCGTTGTCGGCCTCTGAGAAACCGAGCATCGAGCTGAGCAGCCCAAGCGAGGCCATGATGGCACCGCCGGGCACACCGGGCGCGGCTATGATGGTAATGGCGAGCATCGACACAAATCCGGCAAACATGGCCGCATCGTAGTGCATGCCGTGGGTCATCATCAGAGCCAGCGCGCAGGCCACGATCTTCAGAGTGGAGCCCGACATGTGTATTGTGGCGCACAATGGCACGACAAAACCCGCCACGTCTTTGTCGACACCCATCGCTATAGTCTGGCGCAGCGTCACAGGTATGGTGGCCGCCGACGACTGGGTGCCGAGTGCCGTAAAATAAGCCGGCATCATCGTCCACAGAGCCTTGAACGGATTGAGGCCCGAGAAGGCCGAGGCAAGCAGATACTGCAGCACCAGCACGGCCACATGCAAAATGAATATGACCACAATTATACGCGAGAAGGTGACCAGCACCGGCCCGACGCGTCCCGTGACGGTCATGTCGAGAAATATGCCGAATATATAGACCGGCAGCAGCGGGATAATCACACCGGTAACCGTCAGCCTGATCACATCGCGCAGATCGTCGAGCACACGGCGCAGGGCATCAGATTTGAGCGGAGCGACGCCCAGACCGAGCACAAAGGCCAGAACAAGGGCCGTCATCACCGACATCAGCGGCTCTATCGACATGGTGAAAAACGGCTTTGGCGATGCTGCCCCGGCTGTCGCGGCAACGGCCATATAACTGTCTGAAGACAACAACGAGGGAAACGTAAGTGTCGAGGTCACATACGACAGCATGCCGGTGGCAAATGTCATGACATAGGCGATCAGCGCCGTCACCACAAGCATTTTGCCTGCCCGCCGGCCGAGTTCGGCAATGGCCGGGGCGACGAATCCCACAATCAGCAGCGGAATCAGAAAGCCCAGAAACGATGAGAATATCGAGTTGAAAGTCGCAAACAGACGCGCCGCCCACCCGGGAAAGACGTATCCTGCGCCAATACCGGCGGCGATTGCGATAATGATGCGCGGCAACAGGCCGAGACGAGGTAGTTTCATGGTATGATATAGGTCGGTATGGATTTATGCGTTTTCAGGAGCGGGCTCAGGGGCGGGCACAAGCCGTGCGCTGAACTCCCACAGGGCGTAAATCGGTATGAACACGGCAAAGAGTGTGAACGGATCGCCCGTCGGAGTGATCAGACCGGCCACAATCAGCAACGCCACAATGGCATGACGGCGGTAGCGGCCGAAAAACGATCGCGTCAGCAGGCCCATCTTGCCCAACAGCCAGGCCAGCAGCGGCAACTCGAATACAGCCCCCATCAGCATGATGAGAGTAAAAAAATTATCCATATAAGAGTCGAGCGACACCACCCCCGATATCGTAGGGCTGAGACTGTATGTCGCCAAAAAACGCAGCGCCAGCGGGAAGACAAGGAAGTAGCCCGTAGCCACACCCGTATAAAACATCACGTTGCCAAACACAAATGCCCTGCGTATGCCGCGACGCTCGTGCTCGTATAAGGCCGGCGACACAAATCCCCACAACAGATACAGCACGATCGGGAAACCGAGCACCAACGCCGCCCAGCACGAGGCCGACATGTGTATGAAAAACTGTGAGGTCAACTCGAGACTGACCGGGTTCAGCGAAAACGGCTCGGAGCCTACTCCCTGCAGAACCGGGCTGTGGGTGCCGATATAGTCGAGCAGACGATAAAACGGGAAGTCGGGACGACACGGGGCCAGAATCACAGAATCAAATACCCCGGGCATGACGCAGAAAGCCGCGACGCCCAGCACAAAGAGCACCACAGCCACACGGAACAGCACCCCGCGCAACACGTCGAGGTGATCCCAGAACGACATTTCAGCATTATTGTCTGCCACAGATCACTTGTCTGCCGGTTTGTCGGTCTTATCGGTCTCGACAGGTTTGTTGATCTCCTCACGGGCCTCGTTGAGACCCTGCTTGAACGAGTTGATACCCTTGCCGAGACCGCGCATCAGTTCGGGGATTTTCTTGCCGCCGAAGAGCAGCAGTATCACCAGGATGACGATCACAAGCTGCATGCCGCGCAGATTGCCAAGAAATATGGGTAAAAAAGCAAGAGTTGTCATGATAATATCGGTTTGGATGCAATAATAAGCGTAAAGTTACGAAAATCTCGCAGAAAATCGCTAAATTTGCACCCAAATTTATAACCTTTAATATTTGGAAACAATATGAAAGCATATATGTTCCCCGGACAGGGCGCCCAGTTTGTAGGCATGGGCAAAGACCTGTATGACAACAATCCCGAGGCTCACGACCTCTTTGAAAAGGCCAACGACATCCTTGGGTTCCGCATCACCGACCTCATGTTTGCCGGCACACCCGAAGACCTCAAGCAGACCAAGGTGACCCAACCTGCGATTTTCCTTCATTCGGTAATACTTGCCAAAACCCTCGGCGCCGACTTCAAGCCCGACATGGTGGCCGGCCACTCGCTCGGCGAATTCTCGGCTCTCGTAGCAGCCGGCGCTCTGTCATTTGAAGACGGCCTGCGTCTGGTAGCAGCCCGCGCAATGGCTATGCAGAAGGCCTGCGAGCTCAATCCATCGACCATGGCTGCCATAATCGCTCTGCCCGACGAGACTGTCGAGCAGGTATGCGCAGGCATTGACGGCGTGGTCGTATGCGCCAACTACAACTGCCCCGGCCAGCTCGTCATCTCAGGCGAGAAAGCGGCTATCGAGGCTGCCTGCGAGCAGCTCAAGGCAGCAGGCGCAAAACGCGCTCTGATACTGCCCGTGAGCGGTGCATTCCATTCGCCCTGCATGGAGCCGGCACGCGCCGAGCTCGCCGAGGCAATCGAGCGCACCACCGTCTCTGAGCCCATGTGCCCCGTATATCAGAATGTAGACGCCAAGCCCCACACCGATCCCGCCGAAATCAAAGCCAACCTCATCGCCCAGCTCACCGCTCCCGTGCGCTGGACACAGACCGTACGCAACATGATTGCCGACGGTGCCACCGAGTTTGTTGAGCTCGGCCCGGGCAAAGTGCTGCAGGGTCTTGTCAGCAAGATCGACCGCGACGTGACCGTATCAGGCATGCAATAATCCAAATCAGACCGACATATAAGACAGGCTGTGACGCAATGTATTGCATCACAGCCTGTCTTATTATATCAGGATGTGATTACCACATCCCACATGTACGTGTATCAGGCCTGATGGGCCGGACGCAGCAGATCGTTTACGGTTTTGACGGGATTGAATGTAGCTGAAGGTACCTCGACAAAAATGGTCGACCAGTCGCTCATCGCACCATTCCATAGACCCGGCAGCTCGAGAGCCTTGAGATCGCGTCCGCCAAGCGATTTCGACGAGATGAAACCGGTGTCGTGGTCGACGTAGTGCGGCAGATCAAAACGGTTGCCCTCGGTGTCGCGCAGATAGCAGACAAGGTCGACCGGATTGAAGTGTGTAGCCGACTGCATCATTGCCATGTACTCGGCGTTGCCGGGATCGATCTGGGTCGACTCGAGAATCTGGGGTGATACCGATCCGTCGGCATTATAGGCTAAGAACGGGCCGCCGCCGGGCTCGCCGTCGTTGCGCACCATGCCGCAGACTCGCAGCGGACGGTTGAGTTTGCCGACAAGATAATCGGCCAGTTCGCTCTCGGAAAGACTGTCAAACAGAGTCGAATCGGTGTTGAGCACCTCTTGCATGAACTTGATGATATCGGCGAGATCATCGGCGCTGTAACGGCCGTCGCGCAGTTTCTCGAGATAAGCCTCGATGCGGTCGTGCGCCTGCATCAGCACACCGGCGAGCACCTGTTTGTAGCGGATAGTGGTTTCCCGCAGCGAGTCGGGCACCACATTGTCGATATTCTTGATAAAGACGACTGTCGAATCGATGTCGCCGAGATTCGCTATCAGTGCGCCATGACCGCCCGGACGGAACACGAGGCGTCCATCCTCGTCGCGGAAGGGTGTGTTGTCGAGGTTGGCCGCCAGGGTGTCGGTCGACGGCTTCTGCTCTGACAGGCTGATGTCGTACTTCACCCCGAACAACTGCTCCATGGCAGGCGCGGCCACGCGTATTTTATCTTCGAAAAGTTTGCGGTGATCGGCCGAGACCGTGAAGTGAAGTTTCACCATGCCGTTGGCGGCAGCAGTCTGGGCGCCTTCGGCCAGATGCTCCTCGAGCGGAGTACGTGTCACACCGCCGTCATATCTGTGAAATGTCAGCATGGCTTTGGGCAGCGCGCCGTAATTCATACCTTCCGACGATATGATGGCCGATATGACCTCTTTCTGACGTCCTGCATCAAGCATTGCACGTGCATCGGCGCCATGCAGACGCCGCAGGGTGTCGTCAAGTTCGGATTTGAAGGGCAGCTCGTCGAGACCTGCGAGCAACTTGTCGACTGGCGAGCCGGCCGGAGCCTTGTCTTCGTCACCGTTGACAAATGCAAACAGAGCCTTGAACATACGCGATGCCGCACCCGATGCAGGCACGAATTTCGATACGCTGCCACCGTCGGCCAGATAGAGCTTCCAGCGGGCTATGGCGGCGTCCTGCTGCTCGGGAGTAAGCGCGAGGATGCCTTTACCCACCTTTGCCGATCCGGCAAGACGCAGATATGGGAATCCGGTCGCAAAGCGATTGATTTGCGCCGTAGCGGCCTCGGGGCTCACACCATGCGAGGCCAATTGAGCGAGATCTTTGTCGGTAAACATTTTTAAAGGTCAGATTTACAGGTTTATGTTTATTATGTGTCAGTTTGTCATGCGTTTGATGAGATTGTATGCCGGTATTATGCCGAGTTCGCCCGCACGGCTCAGATCAGCCACGCCAAGACGCTGATTGCCAAGCTTGAGATAGACGTATCCGCGGTTGTACCACGCCTCTCCCATCTCGGGCTTGAGCTCTATGGCCTTGTTGAGGGCCGACAGGGCCGATGTATAGTCTTCCTGCTCGAGATGCACGATAGCCTTGTCGTACCAGGCCTCGGCCATGCGAGGCGACAGATCGAGCACCTTGGTGAGGTCGGCGAGCACATCGTCGAGAGCCTTTCGGCTGAGCGAATTGCGGGTGAGCGCGTCCTGCGTCTTGTCGGCAGGAGCGACACGGTCGGTCTGCCACAGACGATAGCCGGCCTGGGCCCGCAGCAGATATGCCACAGCGAGGTCGGGGGTCAGAGCCAACGCACGATCGATGTCGCGTATTGCCTGGACATAGTCGCGCACGGTCACGAAATCGAGCGCGCGGCCCAGATAGTCAATGGCACGCGGCGTATGGCTCGACAGATATGAGTTATAGTAGTCGATCGACTGGAAATGGCGACTGCTGACAGCCTCGTCGGCTACCGGGACAGAAGGTGTGACGGTTATGACAAATCGCAGCACACGTGTGGCGTTGATATCGTCGACCTCCTTGATATAATATCCGCCCGGGCGCAGTTCTGACGGCGACGAGTAATAAGACAGCTCGATCCATCCCTCGGGTTCGATCTGCAGGTTGCGGTCCTGCACTTTCCCGCGGATGGCCGTGTTGTTGTATTCCTCGTGAATGTCTGCGTTGTCGTCGACAGTCAGCAACGTGGCAAACTGGCGTGCGGCCTCGTCAGACGGCATCTCGTCGCCCGGACGTTCCGACGGAGTCTCGGGCGCATCATAGGCCTCGGCATTGCGGGCGAGCTGCCGTCCCCGCTCGATATCGCGGCGCGCCCGGGTCAGGTCATTCATATCACGGTATATCTCACCACGTATGTAGTAGCCGTTGGGTAAATCGGGGAAAGCCTCGATCACCCTGTTGATGTCGGCCACGGCTTCGGCATAACGTCCTTTGTTGCGGTTGATGAGCGCACGGTTGTAGAGTGCGCGGTAGTCGTTGGGGTCAAGATCGATCACACGTGTGAAATCGTTGAGAGCCTTGTCATTGGCTCCTGCCTCGATCAGCAGAAGGCCGCGGTTGAATAACGCCGTGCGGTTGATTGGGTCGAGTTGTATGGCGTAGTCGAAATCCGCCATGGCGCCGAAATAGTCGTCAAGACGATAGCGCAGATAGGCGCGGTTGATATACAGGCCGGCCATGCGGGGCTGCAGTTTTACGGCCTCGTCCATGTCGGCGAGAGCGCCTTTGAGGTCGTCATCGCGGTTGATCGCGATATCGGCCCTCATAATATAGCCGTTGACGGCATTGCGGTTTATCGACAGCGCCTTGGCTATATCCTCGGCCGCCGCAGTGGTGTCTGACTGCGCCAGTCTGAGCCGGGCGCGGCCCAGATATCCCGAGTCAAATCCCGGATAATAGGTGAGCAGGGCCGAAAATGTCGAGTCGGCGCCGGCGTAATCCTCGATACCGTTCTGAGCCAGGGCCTTGTTGAAAAGCAGCTGACGATTGCGCGGCAACAGTTCGAGAGCGTGGTCGTAGTCGGAGATCGCATCGCGGTCGCGGCCGAGATTCTGTCTGGCCACACCGCGCACCTCCCAGGCATCGGTCAGATACGGGTTAAGCTCGATGGCGGTCGACGCATCAGCCTCGGCGCCGACATAATCCTCAAGATTGATTTTGGCTATAGCCCGCAGAAAGTAGGGTTGCGCGAGATAAGGTTTTGACTGTATGACGCGGTTGAAATACTGTATCGAGAGCATATAGTCCTCGAAATACAAGGCATTCTGCCCCACACGCAGCACCTGATCGGTGTTGATCTGAGCGATCAACGCCAGAGGCAGCATGAGTAAAGACAGACAGGCGATTATGCGGTTTTTCATTGTGAAAGTCAGCGTAGTTGTGCAAACTTACACAAAAAATGCGAGATTTTGGCCGACTTTGCGATTTTTTATCACTTATGTCTGAAATAATCGTTGTAGATCTTGATGGCCGTGATGATGACCGAGCACACGCCCGTGATGATATTGGTCACTGCCAGAGGCCAGTTGTCGATCAGTATGCCCTGTATTACAAAGAATATCGAGCCGAGGCCCATCATCGTGAACGTAGGCAGCGCGATACCGTCGGTGTCGCGTGTGCGCATAGTCACTATAGCCTGGGGCATATAGCCCAGCACCATGCATATGCTGGCGGCCCAGCCAAAGATTGATACCCAGAGAGTCATGTGTTTTTCTTGATGTTAAACGGTTTGACAGAATGTGTGTGTTTGCGGATGTCGGCAAGAGAGAGAAAACCGCCCGCGCCGGGCGGCGCGGACGGGTCGATGTTAGTTGTGCAATCGTTTTAGAGGAGATGGTCAAATGTTATATTATCTGTTGTTCTCAAGGGTGCAGACGCTCACGCGGTTCCACGACTCCTCCTCGAACATGTCGCCTATGCCCGCTCCCTGAGCCGAGATACGGTCGGGCGATATTTTATATCTGCTGATCAACGATGTACGCACGGCGTCGGCCCGTCGCTGCGCCAGTCTGAGGTTAGCGTCGGTATCGCCGTCGCGCGACGCATAACCTTTGATTACAACCCTCGAGCCGGGATGATTGTTCAGATATGCCGCGATGCGCTCGACGTTAGGCAACTGATCGCGCGTTATGGTCGACGATCCGATCAGGAAGAACACGTCGACCACTGTATTGAGCCGATTGTCGACTGCCACCTCACGTATTACCTCGGGCTTGGCCGAGCGGCATGCGTCGAGCTCGCTCTGCAGGGCGGTGTTGACAGCGCGTGCCTCGGCCAGAGCCGCGTTGCTGCTGTCAAGACGGCCACGCAGATCATTGATCTGGCCGTTGAGGCCGTCAATCTGGGTCTGGTCATATGGCATCACACACTCAAAGCCGTTGCCGAAGCGCCAGCTCAGGCCTGCCTGCAGCTGAAAGATGGCACGACGGGCATCGAGAGTAGCCGACGACAGCCGGCTGTGCGAGTCTGAGACGTTCCACAATATGGCGGGCTTGAGTGCGAGAGACAGCGACTCGCACAAACGCACCGTAAAGAGCAATCCCACCTTGGTGGCGAAATAGTTGTGATCGGCCACGCCGTGGCGATAGTAGTGGCCCCAGCCTGCGCCGGCTGTGATACCGAGCCCCCATCGCGAGGGGTCGCAGGCACGGCCGCGCACGAGAGCCACCATGTCGAGTGTACCGTTGAGTCCGACATACGAGTTGTCAAAGGCTGTCGGGCTGTGGGTCATGCCTCGCCACGACGAGGTGTTGACACCCCACCATGCCTCGGCTCCGAGTCCGAATACCGGCGTGAAAGCCTTGTCGACATTTACTCCGACCGTGCCACGCATATCGCCAAAGAAAGCCGCGCCCTTGACAGGCACCGCCACACCGGCATCGACACCCACCGACCAGTTGTCTGCGGCATCGGCCCTGACGCCCACGCCGCGCGCCCCGGCGGCAAACAGCCCCAAAGCGGCAAATACTGCAGAAATGATGAGTTTACGCATAAGCACAATCAAGTCAATATTCCCTGCAAAGTTAGCCACTATTCACTGAAATTGCAAACATTTTATATAAAATTTATTAATTCGGAGTTTTATCGGCGAGAGACCAACATTTTTGCCGCTTAAGTTTTGTATTGTTAATTAAATTCGTTACTTTCGTGACGCACTAACCCCATAATGATTTCAACAATCTTTCTATAATCCTAACATGAGTTACCTTAAATTTGATAAGAGCCTACTTATCAACCTTGAGCAGAGCCTTCCCAAAGAGATGCTGAGGACCAATCAGGCAGGCGCCTACCATTGCACGAGTCTGGTGGGTTGCAACACGCGCAAACAGCACGGTCTGCTGGTGATCCCCATCCCCGAGATGGGCAACAAGCCACACGTGCTGCTGTCGTCGCTCGACGAGACAGTCATACAGCACGGCGCGCCCTTCAATCTCGGCATACACCGCTATCAGGGAGGCGTCTACAGCCCCAACGGTCACAAGTACATCCGTGAATTTGACTGTGAGAGCGTGCCTCGGATGACCTATCGTGTGGGTGGCGTGATTCTTACAAAAGAGAAGATTTTTATCTCTCACGAAAACCGTATCCTCATACGCTACACGCTCGTCGAGGCCCACTCGGCCACTACCCTGCGGTTCAAGCCGTTCCTGGCTTTCCGCGAGAGCAACGCCCTGTGTGTCGCCAACAACGCCATCAACCGCGACATAGTGCCGGTGGAGAACGGCGTGGCCACCTGTCTCTACGACGGATTCCCGACCCTCTATATGCAGCTCAGCCACAAGGCCACATGGGTCGATGAGCCCAACTGGTACAACGGCATCGAGTATGTCAAAGACCTTGAGCGCGGCGTGCCGTACTGCGAGGACCTTTGGGTGCCAGGATACTTTGAGGTGCCCATACGCAAGGGCGAGTCTATAATATTCTCGGCAGGCGTGAGCGAGATCAAGCCCCGAAATCTCAAAAAGATGTATGAGGCCGAAATCGCAACCCGCACGCCGCGGTCGTCGTTCTTCAACTGTCTCAAAAACTCAGCCAAGCAGTTCTATCAGAAAGATGGCGACAACATGTATATCATCTCGGGATATCCCTGGGGCATAATCCTGGCACGCAACACATTCATGTCGCTGCCCGGGCTGACACTGGCCATCGACCACCGCGATGACTTCGAGGCGATCATGGGCACGGGCATACGCGCCCTCAACCACTTCATGACCACGGGCGAGCCCTCTGAGCGTATCCATGGCATCGACCTGCCCGACATACCCCTGTGGGCTCTCTGGGCCGCACAGCAATATGCCAAGACCATAGGCATGGAGCGTGCCCGCGAGCTTTATACCCAGTTTGTGGCCGACACGATCGACTACATCCTGTCCGACGGACATCCGAATCTCAAGGTAAATCCCGACAACGGTCTGGTGTCGACCGACGGCACCGAGACACCCGTATCGTGGATGAACTCAAACCGCGACGGACGTCCCATCATACCCCGATCGGGATACCTGGTCGAATTCAACGCCTTGTGGTATAACGCGCTCATGTTTGCCGCCAAGATGGCCGAAGACAATGCCGCCCTGGCTGGTCGACGTCAGGCCTGGCTCGATGCCGCCGAGCGCATGCGCCAGCCGTTCATCGACATGTTCCTCAACGACAGCGGCTATCTCTATGACTATGTCGACGGCAACTATGCCTCGCCCGAGGTGCGTCCCAACATGGCCGTGGCCATCGGCCTCGACTACTCGCCGCTCGACCGTCGACAGCGCAAGCGCGTGCTCGACGTCGTCACCCGCGAGCTGCTCACGCCTAAAGGCCTGCGCACACTGTCGCCCAAGAGCTATGGCTACCGGCCCTTCTATCTCGGCTCGCCCGAAGAGCGCGAGATGGCACTCCATCAGGGCCCGGCGCGTCCGTGGCTGATGGGATTCTATGCCGAAGCGTATCTGAAGGTATTCGGCATGAGCGGCGTCAGCTATATCGACCGCATGCTCATCGGCTTCGAAGACGAGATGACCGAGGGCTGCATAGCATCGCTCTCGCAGCTCTACGACGGCAACCCGCCCTTCCGTGGCCGCGGCG
>JAUNGA010000025.1:13962-31198 GCA_030524765.1 Bacteroidales bacterium
ATCACACGCCACCAATGTAGCCGAAGTATTGCGCACCGTGCGTCTCATCAAGAGATTCTCAAACTGAAACACCCACCCCTTGAAGTAACCTGAAATTTACAATGAAAGCTTTAATGTTCGGGTGGGAATTCCCGCCCCATATCCTCGGAGGTCTCGGTACCGCCAGCTACGGCCTGACGCAGGGCATGTGGCAGTGCGGCGACATGGACATCACTTTTGTCATCCCCAAGCCATGGGGCGACGAAGACCGCTCTTTCGCCCACATCCTGGGTGCATCGCAGGTGCCTGTGGCATGGCGCGACCTCAGCCGCGACTATGTCGAGCAGCGCATCGGCAAAGTGATGGATCCCGACCTGTACTTCCGTCTGCGCGACCACATCTACGCCGACTTCAACTATATGCGCACCAACGACCTGGGATGCATCGAATTCTCGGGCCGCTATCCCGACAATCTGCTCGAGGAGATCAACAACTACTCGATCACAGCAGGTGTCATCGCACGCACCGTAGACTGCGACATCATACACTCGCACGACTGGCTCACCTACCCTGCCGGTATCCATGCCAAACAAGTGACGGGCAAACCGCTGGTGATACACGTGCACGCCACCGACTACGACCGTTCGCGCGGCAATGTCAATCCCACCGTCTTCAACATCGAGCGTGACGGCATGATACACGCCGACCATATCATCACCGTATCCAATCTCACACGCCAGACAGTCATCGAAAAATACGGCATCGACCCCGCCAAAGTCACCACGGTGCACAACGCCGTGATTCCCCTCAGCCGCGAGCTGCTCGACGTCGAGGTTGTAAAGCCCCACGAGAAGATAGTGACATTCCTTGGACGCATCACCATGCAGAAGGGCCCGGAATACTTTGTCGAGGCCGCCGCAAAGGTGCTTAAGAACAATCACAACGTGCGGTTCGTAATGGCCGGTTCGGGCGACATGATGGACAAGATGATCACTCTGGCCGCCGAGCGCGACATCGCCGACCGGTTCCACTTCCCCGGATTCCAGAAAGGCAAACAGGTCTACGAGATGCTCAAGGCATCGGACGTCTACATCATGCCGTCGGTATCAGAGCCGTTCGGCATATCGCCCCTCGAGGCCATGCAGATGGGCGTACCCTCGATCATATCGAAACAGAGCGGTTGCGCCGAGATCCTCAACAACGTCATCAAGACCGACTATTGGGACATCGATGCCATGGCCGACGCCATAAACTCGATCATCTCGCATCCGGCGCTCTACAACCAGCTGCGCGAAGACGGCCTCGCCGAGGTCGCCCGCATCACCTGGGACAAGGCCGGACAGAAAGTCATCGACATCTACAAAAAAATCCTCAACAACCGCTAACCCGTCACACACCAAAATACAATGAAAGCAATCTGTTTTAACTTCGCCATACATCAGCCGTTCCGTCTGAAACGCTACCGCTTCTTCGACATCGGCAACGACCACTACTACTACGACGACTTTCTCAACGATGACATCGTCACCCGTCTGGCCGAGCAGAGCTATATACCCGCCGCCCAGACGCTCCTGCGCATGATCGAGCAGAGCGGCGGCGCATTCCGTTGCTCGATATCGATCACCGGTGCGGCTCTCGAGCAATTAGAGCAATACGTGCCCGAGTTTATCGACCTGCTGCGCAAGCTCGCCGACACAGGCAAGGTCGAGTTTGTCGCCGAGACATATGCCCACTCGCTGGCATCGCTCTTCGATCCTGTTGAGTTTGAAGAGCAGGTCAAGGTCAACTGCGAGCGACTCCACTCACTCTTCGGCGTCAAGCCCAAGATACTGCGCAACACCGAGCTCATATACAGCGACGAACTCGCTCCGCAGATCCTCTCGATGGGATTCAAGGGCTGCATCACCGAAGGCGCGAAACACATCCTGGGCTGGAAATCGCCCAACTATGTCTACTCGGCAGCCTCGGCACCCAAGCTCAAACTGCTGCTCAAAAACTCAAAGCTGACCGACGATATCGCATTCCGATTCTCAGACACATCGTGGGACGCATATCCCCTCACCGCCGACAAATACATCGACTGGATCGCCTCGACTCCTGCCGAAGAGCAGATCATCAACCTGTGCATGAATCTCGAGACATTCGGCGGCATGCAGCCCGCATCGAGCGGCATCTTCCAGTTCCTCGAGGCTCTGCCCCGCTTCGCAGCCGAGCGAGGCATCGAGTTCTGGACACCTTCTGAAGCTGTCTCAAAGCTCAAACCCGTCGACGAGCTCGCAATCGTACACCCCATCTCGGCAGCCGACGAGGCCCGCGACACATCGGCATGGCTGGGCAACCAGTTGCAGCGCGAGGCGCTGCATAAGCTCTACGAGGCCGGCGAGCGTGTGCGTCTGAGCGAAGACCGTCGTCTCAAACAAGACTGGTGGTATCTGCAGGCATCCGACCACTTCTACTACATGTCGACAAAACACTTCGCCGACGGAGCCGTGCACAGCCACTTCAGCCCTTACGAGACACCGTTCCAGGCATTCACCAACTACATGAACGTCCTGGCCGACTTCCTCGTACGCGTCGACGAGCAGTTCCCCCTCTCGGTCGACAACGAGGAACTCAACGCCCTGCTGAAGACAATCCGCAACCAGGAGCGTGAGATCGAAGCCCTCACACGCGAGAAAGAATCGATGTGCAAAAACCTCGAGCAATATAATATCGAACACAAGACCCGCGAGGCCGAACCGGCAAAACCGGCAAAAACCGCCAAAGCCAAGACTGCGGCCAAACCGAGAGCAAAAAAGGTCGACAAATAACCGTCGCGCCCCAACATAGACGACAGCGCCCGCCGGCACAATACGGCGGGCGCCGTTTTTTTAACTACCGTCTCGACAGCACACGAAAAGAGGCAGTCTCACGATTGCCTCAGTCCGTAAAAACCTTAAAAATCTAATCCTATGAAAAAACTAATTCAAATTGTACTTCTTTCTGCTGTTGCTTGTACTAATAATACGCTTGCAGACATAAAAAGTTCCGCGCCACAGTAGCCTGTGACGCGGATTTAGCTATTTTTGGCTGTTATGTTTCCGGAGTGTTAAAAACCCTCCTTGTTGGCACGCTGCTCCATGCGTTTTATACGCGAGTCGAGATCAGGGTGAGTCGAAAACAGCTGATTGAGCTTGCTGTCCTTGGTGACGCCGGCTTCCTCCTGCATCTGCTTGAGCTTGGCAAACGACAGTGCCATCGCACGGGGATTCTTGCCGTGTGATTTCAGGAACTCGTAGCCGTAGTCATCGGCCGCGCGCTCCTGTTTCTGCGAGTAATTTGCCGACACGAGAGCCTCGCCCAGCGATCCGAGCTGCGACTCGGTCAGTGCGGCCGCCGTGCCGTTGCTCGACGCGATACCGTCTTTGAGAGCCGAGGTGAGCAGTGCCTGCTTGAAGGCGTTCTTGGAATCTTTGTGGGCTACGTGCCCTACCTCATGGCCGATAACACCGAGCAGCTCGTCGTCGGTCATGATATCCATCAACGACGAGAACACACGCACGCTACCGTCGGCACAGGCAAAGGCATTGACGTCAATCACATGGTAGACCTCGAAATTGAGGGGCACACCCTCTACATCGGTCAGGCCCTCGGTAAGACGGCGCAGACGCTGGGTATAAGGGTTGTCTTCAGGCAGCACGGGATTGTGCTTGTCCATCCAGTCGATATACTCTTTTACATATTGACGCATCTGCTCGTCGGTGAGAGTGAGAGCCTTGACAGCCTTGACGCCGCCGCTGACAGCCTTGCCGATATTAAACTGCGCCATAGCTGTCGACGGAGCCATAACGGCTGCAGCGAGCGCCAGTGTGATAAACAGTTTTTTAATCATGATAATGATGTTATTATTTTTAATATGTATAGGATTGATTATTCGTCGCTGTGGGGAATATCTTTGACCACGGTAAAACCGAAAAGGCCTCGCTGCAGGGGCAGATGTCTCACCGAGCCGACTCGTGAGCGGTTGTAGGCGGTAAGACTCACCGACTGCTTGTACCGGCGGCCGTCGTCGAGCTCAAGCACCAGATGCCATGTATGATATGTGCCGGCAGGCACATACCTGTTGCGGCCCAGACGACGGTAGCGGGTATGCTCCTCGCGATGCTTGTCAACCACTGTGGCCTTGGCCGACTCAGCTGTATCGGTGTTGGCAAAGTAATAGTTTGATGCAAGTACCGCAAAGAAAAAAAGTCCCGCAAAGGCTATCATGTGCATCACACCGAGCATCCATTTGGGCGCCGAGGGCACAAACGACGCCCACCGCGACAGCATGGCCGGCAAAAGCACGGCGGCGCCAACGACGCCGAATGCAACCGGCATCCACGCCGGCATGAACGTGTCCTGCAAGATAGCCATGCCCATCCCACAGACCACAAGCACCGACAGCACTGCCAGGCCTTGCAGCAATCCGATGATGATTGAGTTTCGTCGCATCTACAAAGTCAAATCTGGTGCAAAATTATCATTTTTTTCGTTATCGGAATACAGTTTTAAGCCGATTTGTCGGCAAAATGGGGGCGTTTGTCTATAAAAATTGACGGTTAACCGTGATATTTATATATTTGCCGTTGTAAACAAGATCTGCAATGAAACGTCATTCTCTGTTCCTACTGTTCATGTTGCTTGTCGCCGTCGAGGCGGCATCGGCCTATACGGTGCGCGGCAAAGTGGCCGACACCACAGGCGAGCCTCTGGCCAGCGCGTCGCTCAGATTAATGGCACGCGCCGACAGCGCAGTCGTCAAAGGCGTGGTCTCTGACGTCAACGGCGCGTTTGTTTTTCCGGGCATCAAGGGAGGCAAATACATTGTCGAGGCCTCGTATGTCGGATTCGATCCATCATACAAAGACATTGATCTGACAGCCGACATCAACATCGGCGCCATCACACTGAGCGAGAACTCGATCATGCTGCGCGAGACGACCGTCGTGGGCATCAAGACCCCGATCACCGTAAAAGAAGACACGGTCGAGTTTAACGCCGACTCATACAAGGTTACCCCCAACGCCGTCGTCGAGGATCTGCTGAAACGCCTGCCGGGCGTCGAGGTCGGCAGCGACGGCTCGATCACGGCCAACGGCCAGTCGGTCTCCAAGATTCTAATCGACGGCAAAGAGTTTTTCAGCGACGACCCGACAGTGGCATCGCGTAATCTGCCGGTAGAGATGGTCGACAAGCTGCAGGTGGTGCAGCGCAAGAGCGATCTGGCGCGTCTTACCGGCGTCGATGACGGCGAGGAAGAGACCGTCATCAATCTCACAGTCAAGAAAAACATGAACAACGGCTGGTTTGGCAACATAGAGGGCGGATACGGCACTGACGACCGCTACAAAGGTTCGTTCAACATCAACCGGTTCTGGAACGGCAACCAGTTCACCCTGCTTGGCGCGCTCAACAACGTCAACGATCTGGGATTCACCGACGGCACAGCCGGACGATTCCGCCGGTTCGGCGGCGAACAGGGTGTCACCACATCACAGGCTCTGGGCATCAACTTCAACGTCGGCAACGGCGATATTCTGCGCGTGGGAGGCGACGTGATGTTCTCGAGATCTGACCGCGACACCCGCCAGACATCTGATCGCCAGTATCTCTTTGCCGACTCGACATCATACTACAACCAGTCCAAGCGGGCACGCGACATCGGCAACAACGTGCGGGGCGACTTCCGCATCCAATGGAAACCCGACTCGCTAAATACGCTCGACTTCAGACCCAATTTCAGCTTCAACCACAACAATTCGTGGTCGGCCGACTCGTCGATGACCCTGGCAGGAGACCCCTCGCGCTCGCCGGTCACACGCAGTATCAACCGCGGCAACTCCCACGGCTCCTCATGGCAGTTTGGAGGTCGCCTGATCTACAACCACAACTTCAGCAGCCGTAAAGGCCGTTCACTGTCGATGTTTGTCAACTACAGATTCAGCGACGTGCGCGAGAAGTCTGACACTTACTCGTGGAACAAATTCTTCATGGTCAACGACTCGATCGACCTTTACGACCAGTTCAGCGACAACCGCACCTGGACCAACGATGTCTCGGCGCGCGTAAGCTGGACCGAACCGCTCGGCGACGCACGCAAAGGCAACTTTCTGACATTCGCCTACCGCGTGCAATACCGATGGAACAACGCCGACAAGCTCACCTACGACCATCCCGTCACATTCCCCGACGGCTGGGAAGGATTGCCGGTCATCGATCCCGAACTGGTGTTCAGCGACGAACTGTCAAATCGTTTCCGCAACGACTATTTCAATCAGGATATCCGGGCCGGATACAAGCACGTCGGCCGCAAGCACAACCTCGACGTCGGCCTGTCGGTCGTGCCACAGCGATCCAAGTCGATCGATCTCATCAACGACGCCCGCAATATCCCCAAACGGTGGGTCTGGAACTTCGCTCCCTACATGCGATATCGCTGGAAACAGTCAAAATCACAGGCTCTCAGCATCGACTATATGGGCCGTTCGTCGCAACCATCGATGGCACAGCTGCAACCCGTGGCCGACATGAGCGACCCCATGCGCATCGTCATCGGTAACCCGGCGCTCGACCCGACATTCACCCACAACGTGCGACTTAGATTTCACAATTTCAACAGCGAGGCCCAGCGCTCAATCATGACCATGCTGAATGCCCGTGTCGAACAAAACTCGATCGTATCGCGCACCGACTTCAACCCGACCACCGGCGCACAGACCACCACCTATGAGAACGTCAACGGTGTGTGGAACGTCATGGCCATGAACATGGTGTCATTCCCCTTCAGCAACAAATCATGGACATTCAACAACCACCTCATGGCCCGCTATGCCAATGCCGTCGGATTCAACAACTCGATGCGCAACCGTTCGGGCTCGCTGTCGGTCAACGAATCGTTTGGCATTGCATTCCGGCCCGTGAACGCCGAGATTGAAATCCGCCCGCGATACGGCCTGCAGACCGTGCACAATACCGTACAGTCATCGGCCAACCGCACCGTACACAGCTACGGAGGCTCGTTCAACGCCTCCTATTACACACCTTTCGGACTGGTGCTGAACACCGACCTCAACTTCACCGCCACCAGCGGCTACTCGCAAGGCTACGACGAGAAAAAATGGATGTGGAACGCCTCGCTCAGCTACCAGTTCCTGCGCGCACGCAATGCCACCGTATCGCTGCAGGCCTACGATCTGCTGCGACAGAACTCAAATATCCGCCGCACAGTCAGCGCCAACTATATCGATGACGTGCGCACCAACTCGCTCGGCCGATATTTCATGGTCACAGTAGCCTACAAATTCAACACATTCGGGCAGGGCAACCAACCCAAAGATCTCAACGACGATCGTTTCGGTCCCGGCGGACCGCCACCGCACGGCCCACGTGGCGACAGACCCATGGGCGGACGGCCGCCGTTCTGACCTGCCGGCCCGATATTACCCCATAGATATTCCTTGACAATCTGTTCAATCTATTTCATAAGTTGATTTGTGTGAGAAAACCGGTCCTTCGCGAGAAGCACCGGTTTTTATTTGTAACTACCAGAAACGAGGGGCACGCCGCCCCTGTCATGATCTGAAATTTGTTTTTGACCGAAAAGGATTTTTTACTAAATTTGCACTTTAATTTAAAGCTGACATTATGGCTGAAATCAAAGAACAGGAAACAAGCGAAGCTCGCGGCCTAAACTTCGTCGAGCAAGAAGTATATGCCGACCTGCAGGCCGGCAAGAACGGCGGACGTCTCAACACACGTTTTCCACCCGAGCCCAACGGATATCTCCATATCGGTCATGCCAAAGCGATATGCATGGACTTTGGTGTCGCTGAGAAATTCGGCGGTACATGCAACCTGCGTTTTGACGACACTAACCCCGTCAAAGAGGATGTCGAATACGTCGACTCGATACGCGAAGACATACATTGGCTCGGATTTGACTGGGGCGACCGCGAATACTATGCATCCGACTACTTTCCAAAACTCTTTGACCTGGCTTGCCGCCTGATCAAAGAAGGAAAGGCCTATGTCGACGACCAGACATCCGAGCAGATCGCCGCACAGAAAGGCACACCGACGACCCCCGGCACCGAGAGCCCCTACCGCAACCGCACACCCGAGGAGAATCTCGACCTGTTCACACGCATGAATGCCGGCGAATTTCCCGAAGGCTCGAGAGTGCTGCGTGCCAAGATCGATATGACCTCTGACAACATGCACTTCCGCGACCCGATCATGTACCGGATCATCAACCATCCCCACCACCGCACCGGCACGACCTGGAAAGTCTACCCGATGTATGACTTCGCCCACGGCCAGAGCGACTACTTCGAGGGTGTCACACACTCTATCTGCACACTCGAGTTTGTGCCTCACCGCCCGCTATACGACTATTTTGTCGACGAGCTGGCCGACGAGACCTACCGCCCCCGTCAGATCGAATTCAACCGACTCAACCTCACATACACGGTAATGAGCAAGCGCAAGCTGCTCACGCTCGTCAAAGAAGGACTCGTGGCCGGATGGGACGACCCCCGCATGCCGACCATCTCGGGTATGCGCCGCCGCGGCTACACGCCCCGCTCGGTGCGCAACTTCATCGACACCATCGGTTACACCAAATACGAGGCCCTGAACTCGGTGAGTCTGCTCGAGCATGCCGTGCGCGACGACCTCAACCGCATCGCCACACGCGTGATGGGTGTGATCAACCCCGTCAAGGTCGTCATCACCAACTATCCCGAGGACAAAGTCGAGACTGTATCGATGGAAAATAATCCCGAGGAGCCCGGCAGCGGCACTCACGACATGCCGTTCTCGCGCGAAATATACATTGAGCGCGAAGACTTCATGGAGAATCCGCCAAAGAAATTCTTCCGTCTCGCTCCCGGAGGCGAGGTTCGTCTCAAAGGCGCGTACATCATCAAGTGCGAAGAGGTCATCAAAGACGCCGACGGCAACATCACCGAACTGCACTGCACCTACGACCCCGAGACACTCAGCGGCATGCCCGGAGCCAACCGCAAGGTCAAAGGGACCCTGCACTGGGTATCAGCCCGGCACGCGGTCGACGCCGAGGCAAGACTATACGACCGTCTCTTCGATGTCGAGAATCCCGCCGCCGAGCCCGACCGCGACTTCCGCGAGATGCTCAACCCCGAATCTCTCGTCGTAAAACAGATCAAAGTCGAGCCGTTCGTAGCCGACAATGCCGCGCAGGGTACCAAGTTCCAGTTCCAGCGCATCGGTTACTTCACCCCCGACTACGACTCAACCCCCGGACACCCCGTATTCAACCGCACCATCGGTCTGCGAGACAGCTGGGAAAAAGAACAAAAGAAAAACTGATTTGGATCCCAACGCCCAACCCGACCCGCGTCGCGAATTGTGCGACCGTTTCAGGGCCGACCTCTCCAAGCCTCTTTCAGAGCGATATTACAGCGAGGACGACCTTATAGAGATCTTCGACTACGCAGGTGACGTCAACGACGATTACCTGCGTGCCGAGGCTCTCATGCTCGGTGCGCGGCTATATCCCGACAGTAGCGAACTGACTGAGCGCAGAGCCATATTCTATATGTTTTTCGACGAACAGGTATTCAGAAAATACCTCGCCGACCATTCCGAGACACACACACCGATGTGGGAGATCCTGCGTCTCAATCTGCTCACCCCCGGCACCGACGAGACACGCAGCGAGCTCGAGACATTCTTAGACAATGCAGGCGACCTCGGTGACGAAGAAATAATACAGTTTGTACAGCTCGCGTCGACGCTCAAGCTCAACGAATGGCTATATCAGAATGTCGATCGGCTGCGCTCTCACTGCTCATACCTGCCTACCCTGCTCTACGAACTCGCTGTTAACGCCGAGATGGCCGATGACTACGAGCAGGCCGCGCAGTTTCTCAACGAGCTCACTGAGATCGAGCCATACAATTCCGACTATTGGACCATGCTCGCGACAGACTACCTGTTGCTCGGCAGGAAAGCCGACGCAGCCACGGCTGTCGACTATGCGCTCGCCATCAATCCCGACTACATAGATGCATTGAAGGTACGTCTCGGCACGATCGAGAATTCCGACATGCATGGTGAGTTCGGAGAGCTCGTCGACCGTATCCTCGCGGCCGATCCGACCGCCGAAAGCGTTGCCTACATGGTCGTCGAGCGAAGCATTAATATAGGTGAGACCGAGTATGCGCACAGTGTGCTTAAGCGCGTCGCCGGCCACATAAAAGACTCATACCGTCTGGTCGAAAAAGCCCTTGAGTCAAAATATCCCGGGACAAGGTTTATGCTCGAAGACCTCTATGATTCTGGCCAAAACGACCGTGACGAGTGGATAAATCTGGCTGATGCTGCATGGAAACAAGGCGATATGCCCGCCGCATCATTTATAATGCAGCTGTACGAGGACCGCTCAGGAGAATCGCTCGGCCACGACGTGCTGAGTTTTCACATCTTATACAGACTGCACCACTACGATCTGGTCACGTACATGTTTGGTGCCACCGATGAGAACAGTCCGGTGCATTTGCCCGAAAACCTATACATAACACATGCTCTCTATATCATGTCAGAACTGCGCCTCGGCAATATTGACAGCGCCGAAGAGCTTGCCAACGACATTCTCAAACTTTTCAACTCGGCGCCCGACTTTCCCGGAGACGAATTCCATAAATTCGCCATGTGCACATTTCTCTCCGACGTCATAGCCCGCATACACGACGACAAGCCCACCGACTGGCAGACCTACGACCCGCTCGGGCTTGACTGACCGCAATCACCGCAGAAACATATTGTTCATCCTCTCGCGGCCTATGGTCGTCGGCTCGCCATGTCCGGGTAGCACCAGCGTATCGTCGGGCAGCCCCAGCAGCCCTTCCCTGATACTGTTTCTCAGCGTATCGTAATCGCCGCCGGGCAGATCCGTACGGCCTATCGACCCCGCGAAAAGCGAATCACCCGCGATCACAAACTTTCCCGTCGGACTATAGAGCGCAATCCCGCCGGGCGAGTGCCCCGGCACATGTATCACCTCCAGCCGCTCGTCACCCAGCAGAATCTCATCTCCGGCCTTGAGCGGAGCGTCGATCGTCACAGCCGACACTTTCCCCTGCATACCGAATCGGGCCGCCTGCTCGGCTACGGCCTCGCCGAGGAAGGCATCGGCGCTGTGGGCACGCACAGGCACGCCATAGCGGTCGCGCACATAATTGGCGCCCATACAGTGATCTACGTGCATATGGGTGTTGACCACTCCGGTGAGTTTAAGTTTATTCTCGGTGATAAAATCGTCAAAGCGGCGGCGCTCGTCATCATCGGCCATACCCGGGTCGACCACAATCGCATCGCCCGTAGCCTCGTCGGCGACAACAAATGTGCTCTCACCGAATGCATTGAATATAAATTGCTTTACTCGTAACATAATTATCTCTGTCGGTCATTTCACAGGCACATACACGAGCTTCTTCGTGACAAAAAAATCCTCATTGAAAAACTCGTTGACCATAAACTCGACTACAGGATAACGCACCGAACGGCTCTCCTGTTCGAGATCGCCGCCTTTCAGGCAGATGATTCCGTTATCATACCGGTTGCCGGCTCTGCCAGTGCGGCTCACATTACGTGCCACCAGCTTCACCAGACCGTCGAGAGGCATCACGGCGCGACTCACCACATAATCATATTTGCCATGACACTCGCCTATATCGCCATGCTGCACCGTAACATTGGTCAGCCCGATGCGGTTGGCGATATCCTCGGCCACCCGCAGCTTTTTGCCGATGCGGTCGATCAGATGGAAACGCGCCTGAGGATACATGATCGCAAGCGGTATGCCCGGAAATCCTCCGCCGGTGCCCATATCGAGAAAAGTCGTGCCTTCGGCCACATCGCCCAGAAAGGCTGCTATCGTCAGCGAATGCAACACATGATTGATATAAAGATTGTCGATATCCTTGCGCGATATCACATTGATCTTTTCATTCCACTCGGGATAGAGCTCGCCGAGCAAGTCAAACTGCTCGCGCTGACGCTCGGTGAGATTCGCAAAATATTTGGCGGGCAAATCCTGTCCTGTCATAATATAAACTGTTATTTTTTGCGCAAATTTAATAACTTATACGCTATAATCGACAAAAAATTGTTTATTTTGCAGACCTGAGTCAGTCAACAAAATAGATTGATGTATATCATAATGATATTTTCGAATAGATTCCGCAGCTTGAGAGATGAATACAGCCGCAGGTCTATGACTGACAGACGGCACTTGACAGTTCTGAAAACCAACAACCACGCTATATGATCAACATAGGCAGATACAACACACTCAAAGTCGCCCGACGGGTCGACTTCGGCCTTTATCTCGACGCAGGCGACGGCCTTGAAATACTGTTGCCGCAACGCTACGTGCCCGACGGCGTCAAAATCGGCGACGAACTCACCGTATTTATATACAACGACTCTGACGACCGCCTAATCGCCACAACCGAGACACCCTTTGCCACCGTAGGCGAGTTCGCCTTCCTGCAGGTGCGCGACGTCAACGCCACCGGTGCATTTCTTGACTGGGGATTGCCCAAAGACCTGCTCGTACCCTTCTCGCAGCAACGCGCCCGCATGAACCGTGGTGGCATCTATCTGGTCTACGTCTACTTCGACGACTCGACCAAACGCATCGCGGCATCGGCCAAGATCGATAAATTTCTGGGCAACGTCATTCCGCGCTACCGCGATGGCGACAAAGTGTCGTGCCTCGTAATCGACCACACCGACATCGGCTACAAAGTCATTGTCGACAACCTGCACAGAGGCATGATCTACGAGAACCAGGTCTACCGCCCACTCGAGCTCGAGCAGACCATCGAAGCCTTTGTGCGTGCGGTGCGCACCGACGGCAAGATTGACCTGATACTATCTGACAAGACCGGCAGGCGTGTCAGCGATCTGTCAGAGCATATCCTTCAGGCCATCGACGACGAGGGCGGACAACTGTTCATAACCGACAACTCTACTCCCGACGAGATCAAGGCCGCTTTTGCATGCAGCAAAAAAGACTACAAAAAAGCTCTTGGATATCTTTACAAGAAAGGACTTATCATGCTCAGTCGCGAAAAAATCACCCGTGCTGAGAACCGGGGCGATGACATTTGTCAAGGCCACAGTCTAAATGACTGAAAACAAAACGTGAAACAAATTTTAACACCGCAACATCTAAAAAATCTCCACAAACGCTTGCACAGTCAAAAGATTCGCCGTAACTTTGCAGTGCTAAAAGGCGATTTAGTGTAGTGGCCTAGCACGCCACCCTCTCAAGGTGGAGACTCGGGTTCGATTCCCGAATTCGCTACAAAAAGCAGACCGTTCGGTCTGCTTTTTTTTTGTTTTATACATACAGGCAACCCCTATCGTCTATAAAGACGACAGACGGCCCGTCGATGATCGCGGGCCGTCTGACAATGTCTGATAATTAAATATATTTACTTCTTATCCTCTGCGGCGGGAGTATAGCGGTCATTGAGCCCCTTTACAACCTCGTCGGTGATATTGAGTGCCGGATTAAAGAATACGCCTGCCTCACGATAAAGAATCGCATCGTAATTGTGGGTGGCGTTATAATCCTTGATAAAATTCTGTATCGAGTCGTTGAGACGCGTCTGCTGGGCTGCCATATAGGTCGATATGCGATTCTGCTGGGCTGCCAGATAATTCTGGGCCTCGTTCTGCTTCTGGTTGAACGAGTTCACATCTGCCTGATATGATTCCTGACTCAGATAGCCGCTGTTATTGACCTTCTGCTGTATCTGGTTGCCCAGTTTCTGCAGCTCATTGCCTTTCTGACGCTCAGTATTCTGATAGTCGAGCATCATCTTCTGGCTCTCCTTGGAGAGCTCCTGAGCCAGAGTATAATTGGCAAGCACCGAGTCAAGATCAATATATCGGATGTTGGTCGTAATCGAAGCCTTGTCGCCGGCGGCAGCCTTTGTGGCTGCGGGGGCCTGGTTAGCCTTGTCGGCGTTGTCGTTTGAGGCGCAGCTTGCAGCCGATACGGCCAGTAATGCGATGAATGCGCCAACGGCGATTTTGAGTTTTTTCATGTCGAGTAAATATGGTCTCTTTGAGATGATTGTTTTCTATTATTTGCGGTTTGTGTGAGCCGCACAGCCTATGCCACGACGCCGCATCTCGGGCGAATGGCCCACATGGCCCGACGGGAAACGTCCCCCCTTGACAAAGAAGACTTTCACACCGAGCAGCACGATGCACAGAGCTATCAATACTATTGTCAATATCACTGTTTTCACGGCTGTGACGCGCTTTTGCGATGCAAATATAAGAAAGGTTGGACGATTTTTGGCCGTTTCTCAATTTTATTTTGTAACTTAGGGCGCGGAAATAAACAATTTTAACATTACCGCGTGAACCTATAACAATCTTAAACCTTTTTTACAAAGGTTACTACTTTTAACAATATATTATATGACAATCAAAGACCTCAAGCCCGCCTTGGTATTTGACATTTTCGATCAGATAACCCAAGTGCCCCGCCCCTCTAAGAAAGAGGGCAAGATCCGCCAGTTCCTGCTTGACTTCGCCGCCAAGCACGGCATCGCTGCCAAGACCGACGCTGTCGGCAACGTCGTGATGACCAAACCGGCCACTCCGGGCAAGGAAGGCGCTCCTACCGTTATTCTCCAGGCTCATATGGATATGGTGTGCGAGAGCAACGACAAATCTTTTGACTTTGACAACCAACCTATACGCACCATCGTCGATGGCGAGTGGCTGCGCGCCGACGGCACTACTCTCGGCGCCGACAACGGAATCGGCATGGCGGCCGCTCTGGCTGTGATGGTCGACGACAAGCTCGTCCACGGTCCCGTCGAATGCCTTTTCACTGTCGACGAGGAAACCGGACTCACCGGCGCCAACAACCTCGGCGACGGCATGATCACAGGTTCGATTCTGCTCAATCTCGACTCTGAGGACGATGCCGAGATCTTCGTAGGATGCGCCGGTGGCGTCGACACCACATGCACCTTCCATTACGACCGTTCGATGGCTCCGACCGACTTCCACTATTTCAAGGCTGATATCGCCAAGGGTCTCGGCGGCCACTCGGGCGGCGATATACACCTCGGCCGCGCCAACGCCAACAAACTGCTCGCCCGTCTGCTCTGGGTTCTGGCCAAGAAATTCGAGCTTTCGCTGGTTGAGATCGACGGTGGCAACCTGCGCAACGCCATCCCGCGCGCCGCGCATGCCATATTTGGCGTGCATACATCAAACAAAGAGCAGGTATGCGCCATCTTCAACCAATATGTAGCAGACATCAAAGACGAGTACAGCGGCATCGAACCCACCATCGAGCTGACTCTCGAGACCGTCGACCGCCCCGAATTCTGCGTCGACTCGGCCACCGCCAAGCGTCTTGTCGAGGCACTCTACTCGGCACCTCACGGCGTTGTGTCGATGAGCCGCGATCTCGAGGGACTGGTCGAGACATCGACCAACCTCGCGTCGGTCAAGATGCAGCCCGACAACCAAATCCTCGTAACGACCAGCCAACGCTCGTCGGTAGAGTCGCGCAAATGGGATATAGCTCATCAGGTCGAGGCGCTTTTCGAACTCGCCGGAGCCACAGTCACCCACGGCGACGGTTATCCCGGATGGAAGCCCAACATGGACTCTACCATCATGCACCTTGCATCTGACGCTTACGAGGAGCTCTACGGCATCAAACCCGCCATCAAGGCCATACACGCCGGCCTCGAATGCGGACTATTCAAAGAGAAATATCCCCATCTCGACATGGCATCGTTCGGACCGACACTGCAGGGCGTACACTCGCCCAGCGAGCGCATGTACATCCCCGCGGTCGAACGCTTCTGGGGACAGCTCACCCGCACTCTCGAGAAGGTAGCCGACCTCAAAAAATAAAATCCACAATCCATCGCCGCCACCGTCCCTGCCCCGGACGATGGCGGCTTATCATCTCTCCACCACACAACCATGAGACGACATATACTCACTGCCATCGCGATCTCAGTGTGCGCGGCCGCCTGTGTCACACAGGCCACCTCGCAGGCGCTCGTCGAGACCGACAATATGCCACCCGACACAATACGCTATCTCGACATGGAGCGAGAATTCTTTGTCATCGGCGGCGACACCGTGCATCTGCGGTTCGCTCAGACCGAGACACCGCGCCACGGACCTCTCACTGAGCAGGATTTCATCGAGGTTGCCAAAGAACTCGGCGTCGAAGTGGCCGCGATCAAGGCGGTGGTCGACATCGAGGCCGGCCGCTCGCACCGCGGATTCTGGACCGAAGGCAAGCCCATCCTCAACTTCGATATGAGCATATACCGTCAGATGGCCAACCGGCACAAGATCAACCTGGGCAAATACACCAAATCACATCCAATTGTATTCGCCCGGCCCAATACGGCCAGATACGGCTCGCAGCAGGCTGCCGTCCAGGCACGATTCGACCAGGCGGCCACCATAGATTCCGTAACCGCGATCGAGGGCACATTCTGGGGCATGTTCCAGATAGGAGGCTTCAACTGGCGTCTGTGCGGCACATCCTCGCCTCAGGAATTCTATCGGCTGATGAGCCGGTCTGAGCGCGACCAGCTCGAATTGTTCGGCGAATTCATCACCCGATCAGGTCTGTTGCCGGCTTTGCGTGCAAAAAAATGGAGTGCATTCGCCCGCGGCTACAACGGCCCCTCCTATGCATCGAGAGGCTATCACCGACGCCTGGCCGAGTCATATCAGCGCCATAAGCGATGAGACGCTTGTACGAAACTGTTGCACACCTGCGTTAATTTCTATAACATTTACACTATTGGTCGTTTATCTTTAGTAAATTAATGTTAATCAAGCAAAATTTGTTTCAATTTTATTTGACACACGGCCTCATTAGTTAGTAAATTTGCATGTGTGTTTTTATAGTATTAGATTAAGATAAAGGTTTAAAGGAAAAAGCTAAGTTGTGAAACTTGACTTTTTTTATTATTACGGCCTCATTCTCCGATCAAAAAAAATGCAATATACAATCATCTGTTAATCAAAGCAATCACCGATACAACCAAAAATAATTTGAAAAAAAGTGGTCAAAAAATTTGCAGATTCAAAAAGTAGTCGTAACTTTGCATCGCTTTCGGCGAGAAAGGGCGCTTAGCTCAGCTGGTTCAGAGCGTCTGCCTTACAAGCAGAGGGTCGG
>JAUNGA010000114.1 GCA_030524765.1 Bacteroidales bacterium
AACCGTTTTATATTGGTCAACAGCCGTTAAGTTTATTTAAGATGCGTCAGCCGTGTCGATATTTTCGTTCTGATACCAGTCAATAAACGCCTCGTTGACCATAGCATTTCCTCCCGGAGTGGGATAGTCGCCCGAGAAATACCAGTCACCGGGATAATCCGGCATCGCATGATGCAGACCGTCAAGGCTTTGATACACTATATCGACCTTGGCATTTATCGGATAGTCGGCATCTGATGTGAGCATATCGGCAATTGCCTGCGATATTTCATCATCGTCAAACGGAGCATAGATGTCTTTGACGCAATTGACACGTTGCTCGACCGGCAGTTGGCGTTGGGCCAGACACTTGGCGTATGTATCACTTATCACATCGGCTCGGCCGGTATCCCTGAGCAATTTTATGGCCGCATGAAATGCGATGAACTGTCCCATCGCCGACATGTCTATACCGTAATAATCGGGATAGCGCACCTGCGGCGACGAGCTTACCACGATGATACGGCGCGGCGACAATCGGTCGAGCATACGCAATATCGACTGACGCAGTGTAGTGCCGCGTACGATACTGTCATCTATAACTACAAGCGTGTCAACACCGGCCTCGACCGTGCCATAAGTAATGTCATAGACATGGGCCGCCATATCGTTTCTCGAGGATCCTTCAGCGATAAACGTGCGCATTTTCACGTCTTTGATGGCCACTTTCTCAACACGGATACGGTGTGCGAGTATTCTCGTCAACCTTTCTTCGTCTAACGTTTCATCAGCCATCATGGACTTGATTTGTTCAAGTTTATGCCGGTCAAGCAGATTCTCGAGTTGTTGCATCATGCCGAAAAAAGCGACTTCGGCTGTATTGGGGATAAACGAGAATACCGTGTGATCCACATCATAATTTACCATGTCAAGCAGTCGATCGGCCAAAGTAGCGCCCAGCGATTTACGTTCACGATAGATATCGACATCGCTTCCTCGGGAAAAATAGATACGTTCGAACGAACAACGGCGGTTGTCGCCCCGCTTGAGCACTTGCTTCAGACTCACATCGCCGGCCTTGTTTACTATCAGAGCCTCACCGAATCCGAGTTCTTTGATGCATTCAGCCTTGAGATTGAATGTGGTCTGTATCACGGGACGCTCAGACGCCAACACTACGATCTCGTCGTCGCAATAATAAAATGCCGGCCTTATACCATGGGGATCACGCAAAGCGAACATATCTCCCGAACCTGTCGCTCCGCACATCACATATCCACCGTCCCATTCGGGTGCGACACCGGAAAGCACACCTGCCAGATCAAGATTATCTTCTATAGCCTGTGCGAGAGCCGGATCAGCCAAGATGTCGCGATATTGCCGGTAAAGGCGATGGTTTTCCTTGTCAAGAGCGAAACCCAACTGTTCAAGCAGCATATTGGTGTCGCTGTAGATTCGCGGGTGTTGTCCCGAGGCTACTACACGGTCAAACATCTGGCCGACGTTGGTCATATTGAAATTGCCGCAAAGCATCAGCGACCGCGACCGCCAGTTGTTGCGTCTCAACACCGGATGAGCATATTTTATGCCGCTGCGGCCCGTGGTCGAATAGCGCAGATGGCCCATGTAGATCTGACCGATGAAAGGAACAAATGCATCAACCTCGGCCGACGGCAACTCGTTTAAATTCTCCGGGATTTCCTGGCCGATCTTTTCGAATATCTGCGGTATGGCATCTTTTCCCAAAGCCCGTTCGCGAAAAATCAGCTCGTATCCCGGCGGCCCGTATTGCTTTACGACACCGACTCCGGCGGCCTCCTGACCACGGTTGTGTTGTTTTTCCATCAGCAGGTACAGCTTGTCGAGTCCATAGCTGTACGAGCCATATTTCTGTCGGTAATAATCAAGAGGGCGACGCAGCCTGATCAAGGCTACGCCGCACTCGTGTTTCAATGGTTCCATTAACGGATGAAGAGGAGTTCGCGATATTTGGGCAGAGGCCACATCTCATTGTCAACCATCAGCTCGAGTTTATCGATATGGCGACGGATAGTCTCCATTGCCGGCACCACGTTGTCATGATAGGCGATTGCCTTCTCACGCTCGTTCTCTATATGGTTGGCGGCCTTGCGTGCCTCGATCATGGCGTCAGTCTCGGTCTTGATCACATCCATATGCTCAGAGATCTTCTCGATGGTATCGAGATCATGGGCCACTACTTTGGCACCTTTGACACCGGGGAAGAGAGATTTGAGTTTTACGACATTGTCTACCAACAGCGACTGATAGCGTGTAGCCACCGGAATAACATGATTGATGGCAAGATCGCCCAGCACACGAGCCTCTATCTGCACCTTTTTGGTGTACATCTCCCATTTAACTTCGTTGCGGGCCTCAAGCTCGATTTTGCTGAATACTCCGGTGCGGTCAAACATTGCCACAGACTCGGGTGTCAGATATGCATCGAAGATCAGGGGTGCCGATGTCTCGCAGTCAAGTCCGCGGCGGGCGGCCTCGGCCTTCCATTCCTCAGAGTAACCGTTACCGTTAAACTGTATGGCCTTGTGGGCCTTGATCAGTGCACGCAGTTCCTCGAGAATGGCGTCCTCGACCGAGATGCCCTTTACCATACGTGCTTCTACAGCTGCATGGAATGTATTGAGCTGGTCGGCGACGGCGGCATTGATAGCGATCATCGAGCAGGCGCAATTGGCCGACGAACCCACGGCACGGAATTCGAAACGGTTGCCTGTGAAAGCGAAAGGCGATGTGCGGTTGCGGTCGGTGTTGTCAATCAGAATCTCGGGTATCTGAGCCAGACCCACCGAAATCTCTGATTTGGCCGAAAGGTTGGCCAGCTGCTCGGTTGTGGCGTTCTCAAGCATGTCGAGCACACGTTCGATCTGACTGCCCGTGAAGATCGAGATGATGGCAGGAGGAGCCTCGTTGGCACCAAGTCGGTGGCAGTTGGTGGCCGACATGATCGAGGCTTTGAGCAATGCATTGTGTTTGTGCACGGCAGCCATCACATTGATGATGAATGTCAGGAACTGCAGATTGTCTTTGGCAGTCTTTCCGGGTGAGAAGAGCAGGGTGCCGCTGTCAGTGCCGAGGCTCCAGTTGTTATGCTTGCCCGAACCGTTGACACCGGCAAAGGGTTTCTCATGCAGCAGCACGCGGAAGTTGTGCCGGCGTGCCACCTCGCCCATCAACGACATGATCAGCAGGTTATGGTCATTGGCAAGATTCGTTTCCTCGTATATCGGCGCGAGCTCGAACTGATTGGGAGCGACCTCATTGTGACGGGTCTTTACCGGGATGCCAAGTTTGTGAGCCTCGATTTCGAGATCGAGCATGAAGGCCTCGACACGCGAGGGTATAGAGCCGAAATAGTGGTCTTCGAGCTGTTGGTTTTTGGCACTTTCGTGCCCCATCAGTGTGCGTCCGGTCAGAGTCAGATCGGGGCGGGCTGAGTAAAGAGCCTCGTCTACAAGAAAGTATTCCTGTTCCCAACCCAGATACGATTTGACATGTTTCACCTCGGGATCAAAGAATCGTGCCACCGACGTAGCCGCTTTGTCTACCGCGTTGAGAGCACGCAGCAGCGGCGTCTTATAGTCGAGACTTTCGCCGGTGTACGAAATAAAGATAGTAGGAATACACAGCGTGCCATCAAGAATAAACGCCGGCGACGAGATATCCCATGCCGAATATCCGCGGGCCTCAAACGTATTGCGGATGCCGCCGTTGGGAAACGACGATGCATCGGGCTCTTGCTGCACAAGCAGTTTGCCTGAGAATTCCTCGACTACGCCACCCTTGCCGTCGTGCTCGATAAAGGCATCGTGTTTCTCGGCAGTACCGTCGGTCAAAGGATGAAACCAGTGGGTATAATGGCGGGCGCCGTTGTCTACGGCCCAGCGTTTCATACCATCGGCGACACTGTCGGCCAGGTCGCGCGAAATGGGTTTCTTGTCTTCGATGGCGGTGATGAGAGCGTCGTAGGTCGCTTTGGGCAGGTATTCAAACATCTTTCGGCGGTTGAATACAGCCTTGGCATAATACACCTCGGGACGTTCGGCCGGAGTCTCTACTGGCACAGCCTTGCGGTTGAAGGCTTCTTCCACTACTTTAAATCGCAGAGTTGACATTGTTGTGATATTTGATAGATGTGATTCTTCTCTTTACAGTCGGCATGCACACAAACGACGAGGGGGCCTCAGTGGCCGGGCCACTGTGGGTCCTGCGCTTACCGAGACTTGTATTGATTGTTTGTACTGACATATTATATAATAAGAAAACCCGCGTCAACCTTAAACCGCCGGTCATTTACGACCGTCAGACAGGTGCGCAGGGCATCGTATTTGTGAGCAAACCTCATTTCTTGAAAAAATACGGCGACAAAGTTATATTTTTGTTTTGTATCATGCAAGTATTTTTTGATTTTATTTCACGGCTGACGCATCTTAAATAAACTTAACGGCTGTTGACCAATATAAAACGGT
>JAUNGA010000115.1 GCA_030524765.1 Bacteroidales bacterium
TGAATACCTTGCCAAGGTGTTCAACGAAAGTTAAATCTCATGCTTTTGCCCTGAAGCTCTTTATTTTTCATTATAATATATGAACTTAGCCACACGCCGATTTGTTAAAACATCAAACCCCAAAAACTCATAAATTATGAAAGAAGTAGCTCTCACAGGCAGCAATTGCCATATATTTGCAGACGTGCTCTCGGCATTACTGCACCGCGGTGTTGCGGTTCACGCATTTGTCACTTATCCCGAACGCCTTATGCTCGACGACGTAGACCTGACAGTCTCACGCCTCGATGTTGATAACAAGGTCGAGCTGACCCACGGGTTCGAAGGCTATCACGATGTGATCATGACCTTCAACGACGACCAGACCGATTCCGAGTCAAACGACTTCACCCTGCACCACTACAACGAGATGATCAACGCAGCCCGCGAGGCCGGCGTATCGCGCGTTATCGTGGTGGGCTCGCCCGAGTCGGCCGCTTTCTTCATGGGCGATCTGCGGCGTCGCGACGACATCGACTGGGTATTTATCTCGACCGAAGGCGACTACGCCGACCGCACCGCCGCCGAAGTCGTTGCACCGCAATATCACCGCGAGGAATATGTAAGCTGATTATCAGAATACATGCCCGCAGTGTGGCGAAGACTGAATGGCCGGCCCGAATCTGCAGATTCAGGCCGGCCATCCATGCATATCGTTGCCTTGATCAGAACTCTATGCCAAGCCTGATGCCGGCATAATGCAGAGGTTCATAATCACGGATAATCTCTGCCGTCTCGACATGTCCGCGGCCGTTGTATGTGTATCCGGCCACGATATAGCTCTGGAAGTTGCGGCCGCCGGCCAGATTGAATCCCAGACCGGCCGACACATAGGGCGACGTCTTTGACAGATTATCTGTCAGATAATTGAGCGCAATGCCTCCGCGCAGATCAAGAAAGACCAGACGACGGCGAGGCGACAGGCTTGTGCGTATGATGGCAAATATCGGATAGGTGCGACACGAGTTGCTCACCATGATGTTGGCCCCGGCACCTACACCGGCCAATGACAGCCAGCCGTGGCTCACGCCGAAACCGGCGTTGAAATCGATCGACGACATATCGTGGCCGCTCAGATCAATCGAGCTGCCGAACTCGGCCCCCCACGCAAAACGGGTCTTGACACCTCCGTCGGCCGGCTCGGCGGCCACAGCCGCCATTACAGTCATCACGCACGCCGTGATCAGAGCAACCACCCTCATGATTTGCGCAGCTGCAGGCATGCCCAGCGTTCATGCTCGGTGTAAGACACTTGCTCGAGACCGACACGCGCGGCCGCCTCGGCCACCACGGGTATATCCTCGACATAAAATCCGCTGAGCAGCATCGTGCCGCCACTGCGCAGACGCCCGGCATAGCGGTCGATGTCGCCCGTGATAACATTGCGGTTGATATTGGCTATAAAAACATCGGCAACGGGTACATCGGCCAGAGCCGAGGCATCGCCGTTGATAAGCCGTATCTCGGCATGACCGTTGAGAGCCACGTTCTCGACCGCATTGGTATATGCAAACTCGTCAATCTCTATGCCGGTCACCGGCGAGGCGCCACGCATGGCGGCCAATATGGCCAGTATGCCGGTGCCGGTGCCCATGTCGATCACACCGCGGCCATCGAGGTCGAGATCGAGCAGACGGCCCAGTATAAGCGACGTGGTCGAGTGGTGTCCCGTACCAAATGCCATCTTTGGGTCAATCACGATATCGTATTGTGCGCGGGGCACGTCTGTATGGAACGAGCTGTGAATCACACAGCGGTCGCCCACGACGATGGGCTTGAAGTAATTGCGCTCCCATTCCTCGTTCCAGTCGCGGCCTTCGACCGTCTTGCTCTCGCGCTTGACCACACAGTCAAACGGGAAGTCGCCAAGCGTCTCACGCAGAGCATCCTCGTCGTAATCGGCCGCGGCGACATAAGCTGTCAGACCGCTCTCGTCGGGCACAAAACTTTCATAACCGATATCACCCAGCATGCCTGCCAACAGGTCGGTGGCATCCGTTCCGGGGAAAGGCTCAAGATCGAGCCGCACTTCTACATAATCGTTCATGTCGCAGTATTTTGCGACAAAGTTAACGATTTTTGTCGGTTTTTACAGCCGCCGGCATCAAAAAAAGACGTGCCCCCGCAGTGAGGACACGCCTTATTAATATAATGAGAAGTTGATGCGATTATTTCACATAGACCTTGGTGGCGGTGTTGCCACGGCGACAGATATAGATGCCGTTGGCGGGATTGGTCACACGCACGCCCTGCAGATTGTAGTATTCGACTGCTGTATCACTGTCAGCTACCACCGACTCGATGCCGGTTACTACGGCCCGACCGATCTGCAGCTTTGAATTATCACCGTCGACTGTGAGCTTGAGGGTACCCTCGTTGATCGAAAGATAACCTGAGCCATAGTTGGTAGACAGCTTGCTCTGAATAGCATGTACCGGAGCATTGGGCTGAACGGGATTAGCGCTGTTGTCGACAAATTTCAGATTTACCTCAGCATTGCCGCTCTCGTCGGGGATAAAATCTACATTACCGTCAGAAAGCACCTGAGCGCGGGCCTTGTCCACTGTTACATCCTGAGCGGCCTCGAAGTAATGACCTGCGTGGTTGGCCTTGCCGTCACGAACATAGAATACGCCCGAGAAGCCCGGTTTTTCATTGGTCGAACTTGCAATAGTTTTGACATCGAGAGTATATCCGTCAATCTCGTTGTAGCTGAACGGAACAACTGTCTCAGCGCCACCGTCCCACAGATTCTCATCCATTACGAGGTAATAGTCGTGAGCAGGTGTGATTACATTGCCGGGCTTAGTTATGGTCTGTTTACGCCAAATAAAAGGCTGAATATACTGAGGAGTTTTCTGAGAATTCTTAAATCCGTTTATAACCGGCGCCCATGCGCCCTTATTACTAACGAAGTTACAATAGATTGTATAATCTCCAAATTTAACGGTAGCAATATGTTTATCTACATCAATGTCTACCGTAGTAGCAGTTCCGTTATTAGTAAAATTCATTCCTGTTTTTGCACTACCTGTTGGAGCCGTAAGTTGCATACCATCAGCCGTTTCAAGCTTCCAACTTGATCCGCTTGATTTTAATGTAAATACCAGTGGATCTTTTATCATCTGAGTTTCGGTAATCGCATATGTATCCACATCATATCCACTGATATCTGAGAGACTTTTATCTATGTTAGCAATAACTTGGAAATACTTATCATTTTTAGAGCTCTGATAATGATAAATTTGGCCAAATACAATCTGATCATTTTCTTTGAGAACCGATGCATCGGTTACAAGTTCCCATGTAGTTGTCGACTCGCCAGGCTCGTTGACAGCACCGAAGGTGTATGTAGCAGCATGGGTATGATGACCGGCCTCGTTAACCGCGTGGGCATTGATTGTCACCTGATTGCCATTTGCCGGTTTAGTCAAAGTGATTGTCTGGCCAAGTGTATAGCGGTGTTTGCATGCATCTTTATGATCAATATGGGCACGTTTACCGTCGATCGTAAAGTAAACGTCTGCCTCGGGATAAACATCCTCGTTGAGCAATATCTGCACATCTACGCTCTCACCCTCTACATTGCCCTCAGGTACTGAGAACGTGATTACAGGAGCTACTTTCTCAACTTCCTTTTCTTTGATTATATATTTTTCGGTAACAAAGTCTGCTGCCCGGCCTGTAAGAACCATGACAAAAGACATTACAACAAATAGTAAAAATTTTTTCATACGTGATTTGTTTGGTTTATATTCTGATTATTTTATCCTTTCAATTGTGCTCGGCATGTTGCCTGGATATCGGCTGCGAGTTTGATTATATGGTCAAGATGCAGCGCAACGGCAGGCTCATCGAAGAAATGTGTGATGGGTGTATCGAGCATTCTGGCGATGCGGTCGAGAGTCTCTATCGTGGGGTATGAACGCCCAGTAGCCCATGCGTTGACTGTCATTTTAGACACGCCAAGGCGTTGAGCCAACTCCACCTGACTCAGACCCTTATCCTTTAAAATCTGTCGTAATCTCAGTCGCACCATCACTTTGTGTCGCCGACGTCGTTCGGCGACACAAAGTTACAAATTTTAGATAGGATTACCCGTAACTACTCAGGTCTGATTATACAAGATTAAGCAGAATCATCTATTACAACAC
>JAUNGA010000026.1 GCA_030524765.1 Bacteroidales bacterium
GTGAACCGGGTAAGGGATCTACGGCGTTACTTTTGCCTTAAATGAAAGAGCCGTGCACAGTCGTTGACGCGAAAGATGCAGCAGTCGCGGACGCGGCGGCACTCGCCGGAGGAGAGCAGTTTGACGTTGCGCCAACCGCCATAGAACGAGTACCGGAGAGAGACGACGTTGCGAAGTTCGAGGATAGAGCCGTCGGATTTCCAGACGGAAATATCGACAGGGTCGCGGAGTTGAGCATGGAGCGAGCGGTGAATATATGTATCGAGCGAGCCATTATGAGAATACTGGATTGAATTTGTCGTTGAATATGCCGGGCGACTCGTGGAGATTGATAAAAGGACGGTTCTCGGCGTAACACCATGTAAACTTAACCTTGTTGGGTTTATCGTCGGTGTCCGAAAATTCCGAAGTGTGAAGTCGAACAGATTGCTGTCGGTGCTCTCGGCAAGGAAATAATTCGATGATAGAGGTTATATCGGAGATGATGCAGACTCTTATTATGGCGGTGAGGGCCATGAAAAAAAACGCGATGTCACCTGACATGGGGTGACATCGCTGTTTTTAATGGGGGACGTATCTGTCAGGCAAGTGCCTCGACAAGTGCTTCGACTGTGAGATCGGCCTGAGTTCCTTCAGCCATATTCTTTAGGGTTACCATGCCGGAGGCCAGTTCTTTGTCGCCGATAATGGCCACAAATGGAATACCGGCGTTGTTGGCATAGGCCATCTGCTTTTTGAGCTTGGCCGATTCGGGATAGAGCTCGCATGATATGCCTGCGGCACGTAATTGCTTGATGACAGCGAGTGAGCGGGCAGCCTCGGCATCGCCAAAATTGACAAACATCACGCGGGCTGCCGTGCCCAGTTCGGCCGGGTAGAGATCGAGCTCGTTGAGCACGTCGTAAATGCGGTCGGCTCCAAACGAGATGCCTACGCCCGACACATCCGGCATACCGAACACGCCGGTGAGATTGTCATAGCGTCCGCCGCCGGTGATACTGCCGATGGCATAGTCAAGTGCTTTGACCTCGATGATTGTGCCGGTGTAATAGTTGAGGCCACGGGCCAGTGAGACGTCAAGATCGAGTTCGGCCTTGAGACCGAGAGCGAGGGTGGCATTGACCACGGTGCGCAATTCAGCCACACCGAGGGTACCGATCTCGCTGGGCTGCAGCAGGCTCTCGAGTCGGTCGAGACGCTCGGCCACAGTTCCGCCGATTTCAAGGATTGGCTGCAGTGCGGCGATAGCTTCGGACGACAGGCCACGGTCGGCAAGCTCCTCGTTGACTTTCTCGATGCCGATTTTGTCAATTTTGTCGATTGCGACAGTTATGTCGATCATTTTGTCGGGCTCGCCGATTAGCTCGGCAATGCCGGCGAGCACCTTGCGGTTGTTCAGTTTGATGGCTATGCGTATGCCGAGACGTGAGAATACTTCGTCGATAAGTTGTAACAATTCGACTTCGTTGAGCAGCGAGTCAGAGCCAACGACATCGGCGTCGCACTGATAGAACTCACGGTAGCGTCCTTTCTGCGGTCGGTCGGCACGCCACACAGGCTGTATCTGAAAGCGACGGAAAGGAAACTGGATGTCGTTGCGGTGCTGTACGACAAAACGTGCGAAAGGCACCGTGAGGTCATATCGCAGGCCTTTCTCGGCAATCTGTGTGGTGAGGCGGTTGACGCATGTCTCATCGAGCAGCGACGGATCGACGCTGGCAAGGTAGTTGCCCGAGTTGAGAATTTTGAAGAGCAGCTTGTCGCCTTCTTCGCCGTATTTGCCCATCAGTGTCGACAGATTCTCCATAGCCGGAGTCTCGATCTGATGGAATCCGAATAGACGGAACACGTCGCGGATTGTGTCGAATATGTAGTTGCGGCGCGCCATTTCAGCCGGCGAGAAGTCGCGCGTGCCTTTAGGAATTGACGGTTTCTGTGCCATTTACAGGTTTGATGAATTTATTATATGTGTCTAAAGTCTTTTGACATCAAGCGTCGCCCTCGACAACCTCGGCCTCGTCGACATCTTTTTTGTCTTTGATGTTGGGATCCTCAAGACCGTAATGATTGCGGGCGTTGAGGATTTTGAGCCATATGCCGAAGATGAGCGCCAGCACGCCGAGCGATGCGAAGAGCAGCATCGGCACGGTATAGTTGTACTTCAGCGGATCGGTCACGCCGGGGTTGCTGGCCTGCAGCACGTAGCCGATGAGGATAGGAAAGAGCGCCAGACCGATGTTCTGTACCCAGAAGATTAGCGAATAGGCACTGCCCAGATAGCGCTTGTCCATGATCTTGGGTACCGAGGGCCACAGTGAGGCAGGTACGAGAGAGAATGAGATACCAAGAATGATGATGGCAGTGAATGCCAGCGCGGTGCTGGGATATGCCGGCAGCAGCAGGGCAAAGGTCAGGTGGCAGGCGATCATGAGTATGGCGCCGGCGATCAGCATTGATGCGCCCTTGCCGAACCTATCGAGGAAGTAGCCGAGGAAGGGGGTGAGGAAAGCGGCGCCGATCGGGAACCAACGGAAGATGTCGGCAGCGGCCTCGGCAGTCATGTCGAGGTTGCACTGCAGCATGTTTGTGGCATAGCGCTGGAATGGGAAGATAGCCGAGTAATAGAGCACGCAGAGCATGGCAATCACCCAGAACAGTTTGCTCGACAGTATCTTGCCTACATCGCTCACCTTGAATTCCTCGTCTTCTGCCGGAGCGGCCGCCGCTATGCGCTCGGCCTTGATCTCGTTGTCGAGACGGGTATCCATGAATGTGAAGACGATATAGCTGATGAGGCCGATAAGCAGTAGCGCGGTACAGAAAGCTACCGGGATGACAACAGTGCGGTTGTCGCCGCCCATCCAGTCGGCCAGACGGGGCGAGATTGAGAATATGGCGAAGACACCTACACGTGCGAGAGCCATCTCGAGACCCATGGCGAGAGCCATCTCATGGCCTTCAAACCATTTGGCCAGGGTCTTTGACACTGTGATGCCGGCCATCTCGCAACCACAACCGAATATCATGAAACCCAGAGCGGCGAGTTTGGCACTGCCCGGCATCGCTGTCCACCACGACGAGAGCCACAGATCAAACGATGTGCCCTGAAACCAGTCGCTGATGGCATAGAGTTTGATGCATGCACCTATAAACATCACCGAAGCCGAGAGTACTCCCGTGAATCGTACCCCCATTTTGTCGAGAATGATACCTGCAATGATCAGGAATCCGAAAACGTTGAGGATATATTCGGCGCCGGCATAGTAGCCGAAGGCCTCGGGAGTCCATCCGCGCTGAGTCTGCACAAGCTCTTGCAGAGGCGACATCACGTCGACAAACATGTAGGCGAAAAACATCATCGCCGCGACAAGAATCAGAGCGGTCCACCGGGCCCAGGCCTTGTCGTTGAGTAGGGTCTTAACTTTTTGTTCTGTCATTTTGAGTAGAATAAACGTAATGTGATAGGCGGCGAGGCCGCCGATTGACGATTGGAATTGCAAATTTAATGATTTTTTCGTCAAGTATGAAAAATTTTATAATTTTGTGGCTCATATATGGATAAATCGATACAACAGCGACCTGCGCCGTGGTCGCGACCTTATACATTTGACCGCGTGGTGCGCATGCTGATCACTATCGCCACTCTTTTCGGAGTGGTATGGCTGGTCAATGTGCTGCGCGACGTGCTGCTGCCATTTCTGGTGGCTTGGCTCGTGTCGTATCTGCTCGAGCCGTTCGTGCAATACAACCGCCGTCTGCTGCGCGTGCGTGGCAGAGCGTTGCCGGTGTTCATGACCCTCTTCGAGATGTGTCTGACACTCATCATGCTCGGTGTGTTTTTCGTACCGTCTATCCTGACCGAGATGAACCAGGTGGCCCAACTCGTGCGCAATTATGCGTCGGGATCGTCGGTCATACCGTTCATACCTCAGGAATTCCATGATTTTCTGCGCAATTCGATCGATTTCGAGTCAATTTCAAACGAGTTGACCGGAAAAGACGTGCAATCGATCATCGAGACACTGGGCGGAGTCCTGTCGAGTGGTGTGAGCTTTGTGATCAGTTTGTTCAACTGGTTTATCGTGTTGCTTTATGTAGTGTTTATCATGCTCGATTATGAGAAACTGCTATCGGGTTTCAAACATATGGTGCCACCGAAATTCCGTCCTGTGACTTTCAAGATCGGCAATGACGTCAAGAATAGCATGAACCACTACTTCCGCGGTCAGGCGCTTGTGGCTTTTTGCGTAGGCATATTGTTCAGCATCGGTTTCCTGATTGTCGGATTGCCGTTGGCCGTAGTCCTTGGTCTGTTTATCGGTCTGCTCAACATGGTGCCATATCTGCAACTTATTTCGATTGTGCCCACGACGCTGTTGTGCCTGGTATATACGGCCAATTCAGATATGGGTTTCTGGGAGATCTGGTGGTCATGTATGCTTGTGTATATAGTTGTGCAGTGCATCCAGGATCTTTTCCTCACACCCAGGATTATGGGGCGCGCCATGGGACTCAATCCGGCCATCATACTGCTGTCGCTGTCGGTATGGGGCACTCTGCTCGGTTTTATCGGTCTGATTATCGCTCTGCCTCTCACTACATTGCTGTTGGCCTACTACAATCAGTATATCCGCAATCGGGAGGATGGCGGATCTGATGAGGAGCGCCGCAAAGATGCGGGAGCATTTGAGCGCATGACTCATACGACCGGTCTCTGACAGATCTTGCGAGGCGGATTCCGACATTCGCAGAAAGTCGTACTTTTTAATAACTCTTAATCATAGCGGGCGCCACTTTCGACGCCTGCGATTGTTATATTTATGTACTTGATATCGAAAGAGTCAAGTCAACACATCCCTCGTCCTTATTATCGAGTAGTGATACTGGGTACTGAGGCTCTCATAAATAAATAGTTGAAACGTCGAGTGGCTCCGGCTCGTTATTTAGGGCCGGAGCCACTTTGTGTGTTTGCCCGGCAAGGTCCCCCGGCAATGTCAAAAACGGTGAAAGTCCTTTGTGAAGTGTGGTGTATCGTTATATCCGACATTATATAATAAGAAAGATAAAGACGTGAAAGGCATATAAGCCGGTTTTGCTACGTCTTGACATGGATGGCTGCTGTTAACATTTTTTTAGCGTTCATGCAATAAAACGGACATGCAGTCGTTATGTGCAATAGACTACCTTTTGTGTAAAGGGTAATAATCTTTGCAAGGATATGAAAAATGATTCAGTAAAAGTATGCTTTCTCGGTCTGGGCTATATTGGCTTACCTACCGCTATAATCGCCGCACAGAGCGGCTGCGAGGTAATCGGCGTTGATATCAACCCCGATATAGTGGCCAAGACCAATGCCGGAGAGCTGCACATAGTTGAGCCCGGACTGGGCGATCTGCTCAGACAAGTCGTTGCCTCGGGCAATCTTAAAGCCGCAACGGCTCCTCAAGAGGCTTCTGCCTATTTTGTGGTGGTGCCCACTCCGTTTAAAGGAAATCATCAGCCGGATATATCTTTTGTCGAGGCGGCTACCCGCTCGATACTTCCCCTGCTTAAAGAGGGCGACCTGTATGTGATCGAATCGACATCTCCGATCGGCACCACTGAACTCATGGCCGATCTTATCTATACCGAGCGCCCTGAGTTGCGTGGCAAAATCAATATCGCTTATTGCCCCGAGCGTGTGCTCCCCGGCAATGTCATTTATGAACTGATACACAACGACCGCGTGATAGGTGGCATCGACGAGGCATCAACCGAGCGCGCCAAGCAGTTCTACGGACGTTTTGTCAAAGGCACGCTGCATGGCACCAATGCCCGTACGGCCGAGATGTGCAAGCTTACCGAGAATTCGAGCCGTGACGTACAGATAGCTTTTGCCAATGAGCTTTCACTGATCTGTGACCGCGCCGGCATCAATGTGTGGGAGCTGATCGCATTGGCCAACAAACATCCGCGTGTAAACATATTGCAGCCCGGATGCGGCGTGGGCGGTCACTGTATCGCTGTTGACCCGTACTTTATAACGGCAGCGTTCCCCGATGAGGCCCGCCTGATCGCAGACGCACGCAGCATCAACAATTACAAGGCCGAGTGGTGTGCCGAGAAAGTCGTCAACACTATTCTGCGTTTCGAGCTCGACAATGGCCGCAAGCCTGTCGTAGCTATGATGGGTCTGGCTTTCAAACCAGATATCGACGATCTGAGAGAGAGTCCGGCCAAGTACATTGTGTCGCGTGTGATGCAGTCGTGCAATAATGCCGAAGTGCTTGTTGTCGAGCCCAATGTCGAGAGTCACAATGTCTACAAACTCACTGACTATCGCGAGGCATATGACCGCGCCGACATCGTTGTATTCCTGACGGCTCATACGCCGTTCAAGGCATTGCCGTGGTGCGATGACAAGGTCATACTCGATTTCTGTGGTATATTCAAGAAGTGAGTGATATGAAGGCCCCCGAGCGTATCGATCTACGTGGTGTCAAGGTTTATCCATTCGGCGACGTCGACTCTCTTATCGCCTATGCCGACTGGCGCAAGGGCATACTCGTAGCCATCAATGCTGAGAAAATCATTAATGCCACCGACCGTACTCGTGAGATAATCAACTCGAATATCGCCTATTGCGATGGTTCGGGCGCAGTGCTTGCCGCACGCCAGAAAGGTGCGGCAGACGTGGTCAAGATTGCCGGTTGCGAGTTATGGCTCGAAATTGTCAAGCGCCATCATGCCGACCGCACTTTTTATATAATAGGTGCGGCACCCGAGGTCAATATGGCCACTGTCGCAAAGTTGCGCGAGCAGTATCCTGATATCAGGATTGTAGGATACCGCGACGGCTATCTCAAAGACGATGCCGACCGTCAGGCTCTGATCGACGATGTGGTTGACAAACGTCCGGATGTGGTGTTTGTGGCTATGGGTTCGCCCAAACAGGAGATTCTGATGATGGATATGCTGCGCCGTCACAATGCAGTCTATCAGGGTCTCGGCGGCAGTTTTGACGTCTATACCGGCCGTCAGAAACGTGCGCCGCAGTGGTGGATCGATCATAATGCCGAGTTTGCCTATCGTCTGATAAAACAGCCCAAACGCATAAAGCGCAACATCGCTTTTGTCAAGTTTGCATGGTGGCTTCTATGGCATAAGTTTTAAAAATAGAAAGAATGAAGAAGATAATGCTTGTATTCGGCACGCGGCCCGAGGCCATCAAGATGGCTCCGTTGGTAAAGGCGTTGCAGAAACATCCCGATAAATTTGAGACCGTCGTATGCGTGACAGGCCAGCACCGCGAGATGCTCGACCAGGTACTGTCGATTTTTGAGATCAAACCTGACTATGATCTCAATATCATGAAGCAGGGACAGGATCTCTATGATGTCACAGCCCGTGTGCTTACAGGTATGCGTGACGTCCTTGCAGAGTCGCAGCCCGATCTGGTGCTGGTGCACGGTGACACGACCACATCGACCGCAGCCGCTCTTGCTGCTTTTTACAAGCAGATACCGGTCGGGCACGTCGAGGCCGGCTTGCGCACCCATAACATATATTCGCCGTGGCCCGAGGAGATGAATCGTCAGATCACCTCGCGTATCGCCACACTTGATTTTTCGCCTACGCCGCTCAGCCGTGCCAATCTGCTGGCCGAAGGGGTGGCGGACGACAAAATCACCGTCACGGGCAACACCGTGATTGATGCTCTTTACTGGGTGGTAGACAAGATCAAGTCATCGGCTCCGCTGCGCGATGATCTTGTCGGGATTCTGGCCAAGGCCGGATATGACACCGGACGGCTGGCCTGTGGCAAACGTATGGTGCTCATCACCGGTCACCGTCGCGAGAATTTTGGCGACGGGTTTATCTCGATGTGCCGGGCTATCAAAGCCCTGTCAGAGAAATACACCGACGTGGATTTTATCTATCCGATGCACCTCAACCCCAATGTGCGCAAGCCTATACACGAAGTGTTTGGTGATGACCTTGGCAATCTGGGCAACCTCTTCTTCATTGAGCCGCTCGAATATCTGACATTTGTCTATCTGATGGAGCAGTCGACTATCGTACTTACAGACAGCGGTGGTATACAGGAGGAGGCTCCAGGGCTGGGCAAGCCCGTGCTCGTGATGCGGGACACCACCGAACGCCCCGAGGCCCTCGAGGCCGGCACTGTCAAACTCGTCGGAACAGACTATGACAAGATTGTAAGCGAGGTGTCGGCACTGCTCGACGATGAAGACTGTTTTGCGGCGATGGCACAGGCTGTCAATCCCTATGGCGACGGACTGGCCTGCGAACGCATAATAGACTTTATAGAAAAGGAATTATGAATATTGCGATTGTCGGTACGGGTTATGTTGGCCTCGTCTCTGGTACATGTTTCGCCGAGATGGGCAGCAATGTGGTATGCGTCGATGTCAACCGTGACAAGATCGAGCGCCTGCAGCGGGGAGAGCTACCTATCTATGAGCCCGGGCTCGAAGAGCTGGTACACCGCAATATGCAGTATGGCCGTCTGACATTCGGTACATCGCTGGCCGATGTGCTCGATTCGGTCGAGGTGGTCTTCTCGGCTGTCGGAACTCCCCCCGACGAGGATGGCTCGGCCGACTTGAGATATGTGCTCGAGGTGGCCCGCGAATTTGGCCGTCATATCACCAAATACACGATTCTTGTGACTAAATCGACCGTGCCTGTCGGAACTGCCGGTCGTGTCAAGGCCGTCATTCTCGAAGAGTTGGCCGCCCGCGGGGTCGACATACCGTTTGACGTGGCGTCAAATCCCGAGTTCCTGAAGGAAGGAGCCGCTATAAAAGACTTCATGTCGCCTGATCGCGTGGTGGTCGGGACCGAGAGCGAGCGGGCCCGTGAGGTAATGACAAGGCTTTATAAGCCGTTTATGATACAGAACTTCCGCGTACTGTTTATGGATATTCCATCGGCCGAGATGACCAAGTATGCGGCAAATGCCATGCTGGCAACCCGTATATCGTTTATGAACGATATCGCCAACCTCTGTGAGCTCGTCGGCGCTGATGTCGACAGTGTGCGTCTCGGTCTTGGCTCTGATCCGCGCATCGGTCCCAAATTCCTCTATGCGGGTTGTGGCTACGGCGGTTCGTGTTTTCCCAAAGATGTCAAGGCATTGGCTCATACCGGCCGCGAGCACGGCTATACAATGGAGGTCATCGAAGCTGTCGAGCGTGTCAACGACCGACAGAAAAGTATCGTTTTTGACAAGATCATGCAGCTGACCGATGGCCGCATCGAAGGCAAGACAGTGGCTGTACTGGGGCTGGCATTCAAGCCCGAGACCGATGATATGCGTCAGGCTCCGTCGCTCGAGGTCATCGGCCGTTTACTTGATGCCGGAGCCCATGTGCGTGTTTTCGATCCTGTGGCGATGGACGAGTGCCGCCGTATATTGGGTGATAGTGTGACATATTGCAAAAATCTGTATGATGCGGCTGACGGGGCCGATGTGTTGGCTTTGCTGACCGAGTGGAGGCAGTTCCGCATGCCGTCGTGGCCTGTTGTCAAGGAGGCCATGCGCGGCAATATAATCGTTGACGGACGCAATATCTACAATGGCGAGGAACTGGCCCGTCTGGGCTTTGTATATACACGAATCGGCCGTCGATAGGCTGTAAAAACAGACGGGGCGCGACTTATTGTCGCGCCCCGCGGGTTACAGTCAATTATTTCTGTGGCGAATCGGCCCGTCTGAATCTGCGGTGATGTTTGACGAGTTGCTGTGTGAAACGCCGTTCGGTGTTTTTGAGCAAAAGCAATTGTCTTGGGGTAAGTATAGTCTTGAATTTGTCGAAATATGTCATTTCTATCTGTCCCTCGGCGCGCTTTAGCTCAAAGACGGTACGGGCAGCATTCTCAAGCTCGATGTCGGTGGCGTCTTGATTGGCGCTTGCGCGGGTCTCTACCTCGCGGGTCTCGGCATTGATACGTGCGATCTCATCTTCCATCTCGTCGTAGAGCGGAAAGAAATCGCGTTGCTGCTCGCGGGTGAGCGAAAGTTCTTTGGTGAGGAAGTCGTGCTTGTAGTTGCGCATTTCGCCGAGCCAGCGCTGACGGTCTGTGTCAGAGATGTTGCCTTGTGCCGAGATCAGCATCGGCATGGTGGCGAGAATCGCGAATATTATAGTGCGGATATTTGTCATGACTGATTACTGGATCTGTAACTGAGACAATTGCTCGAGCGAGTCGCAGAAAGCCTCGGCATCAATGCCGTCTTCTATCATTTCATCGTATATGTCCCATTGGCTGACGTCGTCTAACACATATTCATTGACAAATGTATCGTTGGCGAATGCTTCGGCCATTATGGGGTTGGTCTCGAGTGGCTGCTGTCCGCCCGACGACATGAGTGTGAACATCTTGAGCATGCACCATACGCCCGCAAACATGGCTGCCATATAGGCGTATGGACGCACCCGCTGCCACCATGTGCGTGGCACGACGACCGATTCGGGCTGCGTAAGCTCGGGACGGTCGGGTAGGGCGGCCTCCATACGGCGGCCGAAGTCGGCAAAGTATCCTTTGGGGACTGTCATGCCGTCGCTGTGGTTTAGCCGGGTGAGGATGTCTTTATCTTGATTCATCGCTGTGAATGTTTCGTCTTGTGTATTCTTATGACTTTTTATGGTGTATAAGGTTTAATCGCGGTTTGCAAAAAAGTGTTCGATTTTTTTTACTGCGAGATGAAATGATGCCTTGAGGGCACCTACGCTTGTGCCGAGTATTCGCGAGATGTCTTCGTATTTCATGTCGTCGAAATATTTCATGTTGAATACGAGACGTTGTTTTTCGGGCAGAGTCGCGATGGCCTTGCGCAGATCAAGAGCCAACCGGTCACCGTCGATGTCAGGATCGGCCTCGATGGTGGCTGCGAGCGCCGATTCCTGATCGTCGAGCGACAGATTGAGGCGTTTGCGCTCGCGGGCCAGATGGGTGATTGCCTCGTTGACGGCGATCTTATATAACCAGGTCGATAGCCGGGCCTCGCCACGGAAATTCTCGATCGATTGCCAGGCTTTCATGAATGTGTTCTGCAGCAGGTCGTCTGCATCATCGTGGCTCTGCACCATGCGGCGTATCTGCCAATAGAGAGGTTCGCTGTAGAGCTGTATGACCTCGCCAAATGCGTCGCGCACCCGGGCCGGATCGCGCAGGCGTTCGATCAATTCTGTATTTTCGGCGGGGATTTCAGCCATGGTCGGTGATGATTGATTTTATGCAAAAATACAAATTATTTGTCAGATTTTGCAACACTTTGACCTACTTTTAATGATTTATAACAGCAGCGGGTGCGCCATCGATAGTGACGGCGCACCCGCTGCTGTGTCAACTTCAAGGACGTTTTTGCCTGCGATCAGTTGGTCTGGGCCTCGGCTTCGGGAGCGATGAGCTTGTAGCCCTTGCCGTGGATGTTGATGATCTCGATCGAGGGATCGTCTTTGAGATGCTTGCGCAGCTTGGTGATATAGACGTCCATCGAGCGGGCGTTGAAGTAGTTGTCGTCGATCCAGATGGTCTTCAGGGCATAGTTGCGCTCGAGAATGACATTGACGTGGGCGCAGAGCAGACTCAGCAGCTCAGACTCTTTTGTGGTGAGCTTGGTGACTTTGTCGTCGATCATGAGCACCTGCTTCTGGGTATCGAAGGTAAATCGGCCGATCTTGTACATTGTGATCTCTTTGCCTTTTTTGCCTTTGACACGACGCAGGATCGCCTCGATGCGCAGTACGAGTTCCTCCATCGAGAAGGGTTTGGTGATGTAGTCGTCGGCACCGAGTTTGAAACCTTCGAGAATGTCGTCCTTAAGCGATTTTGCTGTCAGGAAGATGATGGGCACCTCGCTGTTGACGGTACGTATTTCCTGAGCTACGGCAAAGCCGTCTTTTTTAGGCATCATCACGTCAAGCACGCAGATGTCGTACTTGCCTTTGAGGAATGCCTTATAGCCGCTCTCGCCGTCGGCAAAGAGATCGGCATTGAAGCCTTTGGCCTGGAGATATTCTCTGAGGAGCATGCCAAGATTTTCGTCATCTTCGCAAAGCAGTATTCGCATGCGTTCTTCCATAATTCCTTAGTTTTTAGAGAGGGGTAATATTATTATAAATTTTGTTCCTACATTGATCTCACTCTCGACGGTGATGGTTCCGCCCAGCTCGCCGACCATTTTTTTGACATAGGCCAGGCCGAGGCCGAATCCCTTTACATCGTGGCGATTTCCGGTCGATACCCGATAAAATTTATCAAAGATCTTCTTTACGTCATCGCGTTTGATGCCGATGCCGTTGTCGGCGATCGATATCTCGAGTCTGTCGCCGGGCAGGTCGCGTGAGCTGACGGTGAGTTGCAGCGGACGCTCTTCTGACCGGTATTTGACGGCATTGTCGAGCAGATTGAAAATCACGTTGGTAAAGTGCATCTCGTCGACTTCGACCAACCCATTGAGCGCATCGAGATTGGCAGTTATGTGTCCGCCGTATTTCTCGACCTTGAGCTTAAAGGTGTTGACGATATTGTAGACTGTGAGATTGGCGTCTATCTCCTGTATCTTGAGCGACGCTTTCTGGCGGTCAAACATCGACATCTGCAGCACTTTCTCGACCTGAAAACGCAGACGTTTGGTCTCGTCGTTGACCACTGTCGATATCTGTTGCAGCATGGCGGGAGATTTGCGCACGGCCGGGTCGTTGAGCATCTGTGCCGCCAGTGATATAGACGATATGGGTGTCTTGAATTCGTGGGTCATATTGTTGATAAAGTCGTTTTTCATCTCGGTCAGCTTCTTCTGGCGGAATGCCACGATGATTGTGTAGACAAAGATGACGAGCAGTATCAGCGTGAATGCGAATGCCGGTACCATGAATGATATCGAGCGGAAGATATAGTCTTGCTTGGTGGGAAAATATACCTTTAGGTAGTGCAGCCGTCCCGACGGGTCGCGAGGGAAGAGCGTCTGCACAAAAGTATTGTCGCGCAGCGACTCGACCGAGTTATATCCCGGCGAGCGGTACTGAATCACGCCGGCATGGTTGATAACCGCAAACTCAAAAGGCATGTCAAGCCCCAGCGTATCGAGTTCCTGGGTGAGATAGCGGCGCACCATGGCCGAATCTGCACGTTCGCCGATAGGACGGGTGCTCGCGGTAGATATGATATTTAGAATCACATCGTCTATCATGCCTTTCTGATACAGGTAGTGGTTGCGATAGACATCCTGCATCGATTGGAAATGCTGGCCTATGACAGAGCCGCCGGTCTGAAATTTTGTAATTTCGGAGGCATCGCCTTTGATGGTCAGATCGGCTTCGAGTCCTGTGGTGGTCGAGAAAGAAAATTTGATACCTTCTTGCTGAGGCAATTGGGCACCGAGCCTTTGAGTATATATTGACTTTGATTCGATCTCGCTTACCTCGTCTTCGAGGAAGTGGCGCGTCTCGTCCTGCTCAAGGTGAATCGCCACGGCTACAAGAGCCTGACGCACACCCTGCGAGAACTGCTCGTAACGTATGCCTACGATATTTTTCATATAAAATATCTGTATGCACAGCAGCCCGACGAATGCGAATGCCATCAAAATCGTTAATATCCAGATAGTTTGTTTTTTCATTTATCTCAATCGTCGCCAGAGGGCTACGACATGTATTAAACTTTATTATATTTAACAATTAACAGCCGTTATTGTTTGTAAAATTTCACAATTCACTACTGTTGCTATTAACATTTAAATGCAAAATTAACATAAATAGTTAATAAAACAGGCTGCCCGATCTATAAAAACACCGCAGCAGCCTGATTTTAAGATTTTTTAAGTTTGTATGACCGCCTTTTGTCTCAATCTTCAGCAGTATCGGGTGCAGGCTCGTGAGGCAGTGTGTAGTGCAGCCATACAAACCCGAGGATACCCGAGAGCAGAGAACCGAGTACGATACCGAGTTTGGCGTGATTGAGCAAGTCGAGCTCGTGGGCCGAGCCTCCGTTGAATGACAGAGTGGCGATAAACAGCGATACCGTGAATCCAATGCCGCCCAGCATGGCTGTCGAGGCCATCATGTGCCAGTTTGAGTGTGCCGGCATCGGTGCCCATTTGAGCTTGACTGTCAGCCACGAGAAAAGCAATATACCCGTGAATTTGCCCACGACGAGACCGCAGATGATTGCGAGCGATATGCCTTCGATGGCCGACATCGGGTCGGTGTCGAGCAGAAATATACCTGCGTTGGCAAATGCAAAGAGCGGTATGATAAAGTAGTTGACAATCGGGTGCAGAGAGTCTTCGAGCTCCTGCAGAGGCGAGATCACTTTGTCAGACGCATGCTCTACCTGTTTGAGCCAGTTGAGCTGGTCTTTGCTCAGTATCGAGCGTCGGGTGAGGGTCTCCTCATCTTCAGCCCGGAAATGGCTCATGGCCGTACGTATCATCTTGAGATATTTCTTGGGGTTGAAGACCGGTTTGGCCGGTACGCAGAAGGCCACGAGTACACCTGCGATTGTGGGATGGATGCCCGAATTGAGAAACAGGAACCATACCACGCCACCGATGCCGAGATAAAAGATTTTGCTCTGTATCGACATTACCGAGCCGAGCATCAGCACTCCAAGACAGACAAGACCATAGAACAGCATGTAGACTTCTATGTCGGTAGAGTAGAATGCGGCGATGACGATAATGCCGCCGATGTCATCGACCACGGCAAGGGTGGTAAGGAATATCTTGAGCGACAGCGGCACACGCTTGCCGAGCATGGCCAGAACGCCGAGCGAGAAGGCGATATCGGTGGCCATCGGTATCGCTGCGCCACCGCTGTAATCGGTGCCGGCGCTGAAAGCGAAGAATATTGCCACCGGCACAATCATGCCGCCGATGGCGGCAACGATTGGCAACAGGGCCTGTCTGAACGATGCCAGCTCGCCTACAAGTATCTCGCGCTTGATCTCAAGTCCTATACTGAAGAAGAATATGGCCATGAGGGCATCGTTGATAAAGCCGATCAGATCCATCGGCTCGCCCGAGTGGCTGAAGACATTGAAATCGCCTATCTGCAGCCGCACCGGTTGCTCCCAGAATTCAAAATAATAATGATTGATGGCCGGGATGTTGGCCACGACGAGAGCGAGCACGGTGGCCGCGATAAGTATGTTGCCGCCTGATGCGTGTCGGCGCAGAGCCTGGCGGGCGGCATAGAAAATGTGGGGAAAGCCCGCGACGTTGTCGTCATGCGACGGCATGTCGGGTTGTTGCTGTGTGTGATGAGACATAACTTAGAATATGTGTACCTAATTGATGAAACGTCAAATGTTGAACGCCTCTCGGCGCTAAAGTGTTCACCCGACGGGCCTTGTGGCACGCCGGGTGTATTTGTCGGGAAAGAGTGGGTCAATCGAGCTTGAGCACGGCGAGGAAAGCCTTCTGGGGCACCTCGACCGAGCCGATCTGTTTCATGCGTTTTTTGCCTTTTTTCTGCTTTTCGAGCAGTTTGCGTTTACGCGAGATGTCACCGCCATAGCATTTCGCTGTAACATCTTTGCGTACGGCCTTGATGGTCTCGCGGGCAATGATCTTGGCGCCGATGGCTGCCTGGATGGCTATGTCAAACTGTTGGCGCGGTATGAGCTCCTTTAGTTTTTCGCACATGCGGCGGCCGAATGTCACGGCATTGTCGGCATGGGTGAGGGTCGACAGGGCGTCGACGCTCTCGCCGTTGAGCAGAATATCGAGCTTGACGAGTTTTGATTCACGGAAGCCGTGCAGATGGTAGTCAAATGACGCATACCCCTTTGAGATACTCTTGAGCTTGTCGTAGAAATCAATCACGATCTCGCCCAAAGGCATATCGAATGTCAGCTCCATGCGGTGGCCGCCTGAGATATACTCCTGTCTTACCAGCTCGCCACGTTTGCCGAGACACAGTGTCATGATGGGGCCGATAAATTCGGGTGTCGTGATCACCGAAGCGCGTATGTAGGGCTCCTCAATATGATCGATCAATGTGATATCGGGCAGTCCGGATGGATTGTGAACCTCTGTGACATTGCCTTTCTTGTCGTAGACTTTATACGAAACGTTGGGCACGGTGGTGATGACATCCATGTCAAACTCGCGGCCCAGACGCTCCTGTATGATCTCCATGTGTAACAGACCGAGAAATCCGCAGCGGAATCCGAATCCGAGTGCTGCCGATGATTCGGGCGTAAATGTAAGCGATGCGTCGTTGAGCTGCAGTTTCTCAAGTGAGGTGCGCAGGTTCTCGAAGTCTTCGGTCTCGATCGGGTAGACACCGGCGAACACCATCGGCTTGACCTCCTGGAAACCGTTGATGGCCTCTGAGCAAGGGCGGTCGACATGAGTGATCGTGTCGCCGACTTTGACTTCTCGTGAGCTCTTGATGCCTGATATGATGTAGCCTACGTTTCCGGCTGATAGCTCTTTGCGTGGCGCCAGGTCGAGTTTGAGCACTCCGATCTCGTCGGCATGATATTCCTTGCCTGTGGCGACAAATTTCACAAAGTCGTCGGTACGTATGGTGCCGTTTTCAATCTTGAAATAGGCGATGATTCCGCGGAATGGATTGAACACCGAGTCAAAAATCAGTGCCTGCAGCGGTGCATCCGGATCGCCCGTCGGTGCCGGGATGCGCTCGACGATTGCACGCAGTATCTCTGGGATGCCCATGCCGGTCTTGCCGCTGGCGCGTATGATGTCTTCGTGGTCGCAGCCGAGCATCTCGACTATCTGGTCTTCGACCTCCTCGGGGTTGGCCGAGTCGAGATCGCATTTGTTGAGCACAGGTATGATCTCGAGATTGTTGTCTATGGCCATATACAGATTTGAGATTGTCTGTGCCTGGATTCCCTGGGTGGCGTCGACAATGAGCAGCGCGCCCTCGCATGCGGCGATCGATCGCGACACTTCGTATGAGAAATCGACGTGTCCGGGAGTATCGATCAGATTGAGGGTATATTTCTCGCCGTCAAGTACATAATCCATTTGTATGGCGTGGCTCTTGATCGTGATGCCTCGCTCGCGCTCGAGATCCATGTCATCGAGCACCTGGGCCTCCATGTCTTTGGCCGAGATAGTGTTGGTATATTCCAGCAGGCGGTCGGCCAGGGTCGATTTGCCGTGGTCGATATGCGCTATGATGCAGAAATTACGTATATTTTTCATTCGGTCTTACAAATATTTTGCAAAGGTACTAAAATTCGGCGATTTTTGAGTAATTTTGCAGCTTAAATGCAAAACTGACTGCTATGCCAACAGTATCACAACGCGGGCGGGAGATGCCCGCATCGCCCATACGACGTCTGGTGCATCTGGCCAACGAGGCCGAGGCCCGCGGCGTCAAGGTCTACCGTCTCAATATCGGGCAGCCCGATGTGCCGACCCCTCCCGCGGCCATTGAATCGCTAAGACATATCGACCGCAAGGTGCTTGAGTACAGCCCGTCTGAGGGATTGCTGTCACTGCGCAAGAAACTGCGGGACTATTACAAGACATACAATATAGATGTTGATGTTGATGACATCATCGTCACCACCGGCGGTTCCGAGGCCGTACTTTTCGCATTTATGGCTTGTCTTGACCCTGGAGATGAAATCATTGTGCCAGAGCCTGCCTATGCCAACTATATGGCCTTTGCCATCTCGGCAGGCGCCAGGATCGTGACCATACCGTCGAGCATCGATCAGGGGTTTGAGTTGCCTCCGATCGAAAAATTCGAGGAACTGATCACACCGCGCACCAAAGGTATCCTTATCTGCAACCCCAACAATCCCACAGGCTATCTCTATACAATGAAAGAGATGTTGCAGATACGCGACCTGGTCAAGCGCCACGACCTTTTCTTATTCTCCGATGAGGTTTATCGCGAGTTCTGCTACACAGGTGCACCATATATCTCGGCATTCCATCTGCCCGATATAGAGGAACAGGTTGTGTTGATCGACTCTGTTTCAAAACGCTACAACGAATGTGGCATACGTATCGGCGCACTGATCACCAAGCATAAGGAGCTAAAGGCCAATGTTATGAAATTCTGTCAGGCGCGTCTAAGCCCGCCTCTGCTCGGCCAGCTGGTGGCCGAGGTGTCTATTGATACGCCGCGCGAGTACATGCTCGAGACCTACAACGAGTATGTCGAGCGTCGAAAATTCCTGGTCGACCGCATCAACAAGATTCCGGGATGCTACTCGCCAATACCTATGGGGGCATTCTACACCGTGGTACGTCTGCCGGTCGACGATGCCGACAAATTCTGCCGCTGGTGTCTGACTGATTTTTCTTACGAGGGACAGACCGTATTTATGGCTCCTGCATCGGGATTCTATACTTCTCCCGGCATGGGCATCGACGAGGTGCGTATGGCCTACGTGTTAAACCGCGAAGACCTCGGCCATGCTCTCGAAACACTTGAAAAAGCCCTCGAAGCATATCCCGGTCGAAAAAAATAAGCGATGAAAAGATTACTTTTTTCCGCTCTCCTCATCATGTTGTGCCTGGCCGGTTTTGCGGCCGAAAACAATGACTCTGTCAAGAAAGAAAAGATACCCTATCTGCCCAAGGTCGGCGGCGTGCTTAGAGCCCGTTGGGAGATGGAGACCGACGGCGGTCTCAACCGCTTCGAATTGCGCAACGCACGTGTCAATCTGTCGGGCCGCATAGGCGAGCCGATAGATTATTACCTGCAGGCCGATTTCTGCGACGAAGGTAAAATCAAATTTCTTGACGGATGGGTGCGGCTGCGCCCTTTCAAGGGCCTGTTCGTACAGGCCGGACAGTTCCGTATGCCGTTTGGCGTTGACCCGTTCCGTGGTCCGGCCACCTATCTGTTTGCTAACCGTAGTTTTATAGGACGCTACATATGCAATGTGCGAGCCGTCGGCGTAAAAGCCGGCTATAGTATCCCGTGGCTGCCTCTGGCAGTCGAGGCCGGTGTGTTCAATCCCACGTCGATTACCGACCACACCGTATGGACGCATCAGAAATCCTATGCGGCCAAAGCCGTGCTGACGGCCGGTGACTTCAGCATCGCAACCGGTGTGCAGTCTCTGGTGCCTGACTCTGTGCGCATCAATCTGGCCGATGTCGCTGTGACATATCATAACGGTGGCTGGTTGGCCGAGGCCGAGTATATGTACAAGCACTATACCGGATCGGCTCACCCGGCCTGTCATTCTGTCAATGCCGTTGTCGACTATGGCCGTGCGGTGAGGGCCGGTATATTCAACTGGTGGTCGGTGCAGGGACGTTTTGACATGCAGACCGCACACTCGTCAGGTGCCCGTGGCGACGACGGTCGTTTATATGCTACCCAACCTTCGCGCCGCCGTATCACCGTCGGGTCGACACTCAGCTATATACTGCCGGCGATACACTGCGACCTCAGGGTAAATTATGAAAAATACTTCTATAACCACGGGGAAATTATTCCCGCCGGCGCCGACGACAAGCTCGTCGCCGAGATAGTGCTGAAATTCTGATGAAATTTGTATCATGGAACGTCAATGGCCTTCGGGCCATCGCAGGTAAGGGATTTGCCGATATATTCAAGGCGTTCGACGCCGATTGTTTCTGTCTGCAGGAGACAAAATTGCAGGCAGGTCAGATAGATCTTGATTTTGAGGGATATCGCTCTCATTTCAATTATGCCGAGCGCAAGGGTTATTCGGGTACGGCAATTTATAGCCGTTTGCCTGAATTGTCGGTGACCAATGGCATCGGATGTCCTGAGCATGATACCGAGGGCCGTGTGATCACGATTGACCTCGGCGGGTGCTATCTGGTAGATGTGTACACTCCAAATTCCCAGAATGAACTGGCCCGTCTCGATTACCGTATGCAATGGGAAACCGCTTTTGCCGATTATCTGCATCGGCTCGATATGGTAAAGCCTGTAGTCGTGTGTGGCGACCTCAATGTCGCTCATTGTGAGATAGATCTGGCCAATCCGTCGCGCAACCGCCGTAATGCCGGTTTCACTGATGAGGAACGCTCAGCGATGTCGTCGCTGCTTGCCTGCGGATTTATAGATACGTTCCGTCACATGCATCCTGATCTTGCAGGCGCTTACTCGTGGTGGAGCTACCGCGGGAATGCACGGGCTAAGAATGTGGGCTGGCGCATCGACTATTTCCTGGTGTCTGAGCGTCTGGCTCCAAAGATTGTAAAAGCCGCGATTCATGACGATGTGGTCGGATCTGACCACTGTCCTGTGTCGCTTGAACTTGATATATGAAAGCAGCGGGCTTCTTTGACAAGAAAAGAAGTCCGCTGTCTTCAAAATTTTATATGGTCAAGGACTATGTATTTAATCATACGGTAGCCTTTATCTGATCGGCGTTTTACATGTCAAGCGCCATATAGTGCTGGTAGGGATGGTCGCATGCGGGGCATTTGTCGGGAGGAGTAGTGCCTTCGTGGATGTAACCGCATACCAGACAGCGCCATTTGATGGGTTTGTCACGTTTCCAGACAGTGCCTGCCTTTACCTGTTCGAGATATTTGCCGAAGCGGTCATAGTGGGTCTTTTCGACTTCAGCGATTGATTTGAAGTGTTCTGCTATCTCAGGGAATCCCTCGTCGGCTGCGGTCTTGGCGGCTGCAGTGTAGAACTCAAAGCCTGCCACTTTTTCCTCTTTCATGGCGGTCACAAGGTTTGCGGCGGTGTCGCCGAGAAATCCGGCGTCGACCTGTGATGTGCAGCCCACCTCGTCGTTTTCAAGCATTTTCAGAAATACTTTGGCGTGATGCAGCTCGTTGTCTGCTGTCTCGCGGAAGACTTCGCCGATGGGAAAATATTCCTCTTTATCGGCTTGTTGTGCATAATACGTGTAACGGGCATAAGACTGAGTCTCGTCCATATAGGCATTGACGATGTTTTGTTCGGTCTTGGTGCCTTTGATGCTTTTTTTTGCCATAATTGTAATGGATTTAGTAAATGTGTTCTCTTACCTAAAACACGACATCGCATTGCAATGTTCAGAAAATTGATTAACTTTGAAGACCAATCAAAGAAAACCATCATCATGATAAAACACATTTTTTTTAGCCGTCGTATTGATGATATGTCCGGCATTGCACGCCGTGCAGCCGGTTTTTGAGAATTCTGATCTGACGGCAACAGTGATCGGGCCTGGTGTGACCGTGCTCGAGACAACCGACAAGACCACCATGTATCTGGTCGAGGGCGACAGCGCCGCCCTGCTCATCGACACAGGCACGTCGGTCGCCGGTCTTGACAATATCGTGGCCCGGCTCACCGACAAGCCTTACCGGGTGGTCGCGACCCATGGCCATTACGATCATATCGGCAACGTCAGCTGTTTTGACTCGTTCTATATGCACGAGGCCGACCTTGAGCTCGGTTCCGAACTTCTGCGCGGATATTGCGGCAAGGTTCTCCCTTTGGCCGACGGGCAGGTGTTTGATCTCGGCAACCGGCGTCTCGAGGTGGTGCATACCCCCGGTCATACGCCAGGCTCGGTGGTACTGGTCGACTATGGCAATCATATGGCCTTTACCGGTGACGCGTTCGGTTCGGGGCAACTGTGGATGCAGTTGCAGCCACAGGTCGGTTTTGATGCTCTTGTCGAGAGCTGTGGCAAAATGATCGAGATTATGGCCGAACATGGGGTCGATAAGCTCTACGTGGGGCACTATCCTTATCTTAAAAAAACGCTTGGTGTAGATTATCTGGTCGATGTCGACATTGCAGCCCGTATGATCGATCAGGGCGATGATGCCTCGGCTACGCATTTTGGGGAGGATGCCCGACTGTTGCGCAACGGCTCGGCTGAAATAGTCTATCTGCCTGATGTGGCCGGAAAAAAGACCTTGAAGCGGCGCAAGGTGCTGCTCAAACTTGATGATGTGCATTATGGCGAGGGCAACGATGCGGTACCTCCTCGTTGGAATCGTCTGCTCGATTATCTGACAGCAAATGGTCTGCGCGCCAATCTCGGTATAATCGGCTATTCGCTTGAAGCCGGTCGGCCCGACTATATCAAGTGGTTGCAGGATGTCAACTCAATCGACGGTATCGAGTTCTGGAACCATGGCTATCACAACCGCACCGGCCTCGACGAGCCGGGCGAATTCGAGGGCGATTACGATTCACAGTACCGTGCGCTGCATCTGACCGATTCGCTGGCGATCGCCAACGCCGGTATCACTCTGCGTGCATGGGGGCCGCACTGGACCGACTGCAATGCCGACACCGACCGGGCTTTGGCCACTGTCGAGTCGCTCGACATGATATTCGGTCACCATACTATTCCAGTGCTGCACTACTTTAAAGGCAAGGTTATGCAGCCCGGTCTGCAGATCGAGTATCCATATCACAATCCTGTCTATGCCGAGTTTATTGTAAATTATCTCGGCAAATATCGTAATGACGAGATATTCTACCTGCAGGGCCATCCCAACTCATGGGATGACACACGCTGGCACGAATTCGAGCAGATTATCGAGCGCTTGCGATCCGATGGAATCGAATTCCTGAACATATCACAGTATGTCGCTATGTGACCGCCTCTGTGAGTTTCATAAAAAATTCTAAATCCCCGGTCGGAATGGCCGGGGATAATTGTATATATGGCGAAAATATGCTAAATTTGTATTCAACAAAAGGAATAATACACAAAACACATACATGAAATTTTCACCTTATATTTTACATACATTGGTGGCCGGTGTGACCGCCCTGGCAATCGTAGGCACAGTGCGTGCCGCGGGCAATGACAGCGGCGACGACGTTGTCGTTGAGTCGGCATTCGCCGAGGTGGTTAATCCGCCTGTGCCCTCGTCGGTCACTCTATGCGGCCAGCGTGTCGACCTCGACCGTGTCGACAATTACGAACGTCTCGACCGAGAGCTCACATCGCTTGCATATACACATGGCAATACCTTGCTGGTGCTCAAACGGGCCAACCGCTATTTCCCGCAGATAGCTCCGATACTCCGCGACAACGGCATGCCTGATGATCTCCTTTATCTGGCCGTTACCGAGAGCATGCTCAATCCGCGCGCGGTGTCAGGCGCCAAGGCCGGTGGTATCTGGCAATTTATGCCTGCTACCGCCAAAGAGTATGGTCTCGAGATAAGTGATGAGGTCGACGAGCGATTCAATATTGAGAAGGCAACTGCCGCGGCATGCCGCTATTTCAAGCGTGCGCTGTCACTCTACGGTGGCAACTGGATGTCGGTCATGGCAGCCTATAACGGCGGTATGGCGCGTATCACCAGACAGCTCGACGCCCAGATGGCCAAAGACGCCCTCGACTTGTATCTCAACGAGGAGACATCGCGCTATCCCTTCCGCGTGATGGCCTATAAGACCATTATGGAGAATCCGGCCGACTACGGCTTCCGTCTCACTGCCGGCCAGTTATATCAGCCTCGCGTGGTCGACGTGGTCGAGGTTAGCGGTGCTGTAGACGACTGGGCCGTATGGGCAAGGCAACACGGCATATCATATGCAACGCTGCGCGACGAGAATCCGTGGATTCGTGCGCCCAAGCTCACAAACAAGTCAGGTAAGACTTATCGCGTGAGAGTGCCGCGCAAAGAGTCGCTCAGCCGCTCGAAGAGCACCAAATCAGTCTACAATAAAAATTGGGTGACGAAATGAGTCAGGTAGCAAAAACCACGACCGCCGATATTCTCGACACCGCCGACTGCCTCAGGGTAGTCGGCGCGCGTGTAAATAATCTCAGGAATATTGACGTAGACATACCGCACGACGCCCTGACTGTGGTGACGGGGCTGTCGGGTTCAGGCAAGTCATCGCTTGCTTTCGACACAATATTTGCCGAGGGACAACGCCGATATATCGAGACATTCTCGTCATATGCACGCAATATGCTCGGCACGCTCGAGCGTCCCGATGTCGATCAGATCACCGGCCTGAGCCCGGTGATAGCCATCGAACAGAAAACCGTCAACCGCAACCCTCGTTCGACTATCGGCACTACGACTGAAATCTACGACTTCCTGCGTCTTCTTTACGCACGTGCGGGGCATGCGCGCAGCTATGTGTCGGGTAGCGAGATGGTGCGCTATACCGACGACGGAATCGTTGATCTGATACTGACCAGATTCGCCGGCCGTCGCATTTATATACTCGCGCCACTGGTCAAAAACCGTAAGGGACACTACAAAGAACTTTTTGAGACACTTCGAAAGAAAGGTTTTCTGCGGGTGCGTGCCGACGGCGAACTTATGGAGATCACACCCGGCATGAAACTCGACCGGTACCGCAACCACTCGGTCGAACTCGTGGTCGACCGCCTTGCAGTCAACGATAAAGACGCACAGCGCCTGCGCGACACCGTGGCGTCGGCGCTCGCCCAGGGCGATGGCCAGGTGATGATATATGATGTCGATGCCGATTCTGTAGCCCACTATTCCCGTCATCTGATGGATCCTGTCAGCGGGTTGTCTTATCGCGAGCCGGCACCGCACAATTTCTCGTTCAACTCGCCGCAGGGATGGTGCCCGCGATGCAAGGGCCTCGGATATGTCAATATCATCGACCGGGCCAAAATCGTGCCCGACGAGACGCTGTCGATCTACAACGGCGCGTTTGTGCCCTTGGGCAAGTATAAGAATACGACCATATTCTGGCAGATCTCAGCGATCTGCGAGTCACATGGCGTTTCACTGAAGACTCCGGTGAAAGATCTCCCCGACGAGTGCCTCGATGAGATACTCAACGGCACCGAGCGCCGGCTGTCGATAGCCAACGAATCGCTCGGTACAGTCAGTCCGTTGGGTACATATGAGGGTCTGCTCAAATATATCGAGATGCAGCAGACCGATGATGCCGGATCGGCTGCCCAGCGTTGGAGCGGTCAGTTTTATACACGCACCGAATGTCCCGAGTGTCATGGCGACCGACTGTGCCGCGAGGCTCTGCACTTTTTTGTAGACGGTATGAATATCGCCGGGCTAAACAAGATGGATATCGGCCGGCTGTATGAATGGTCGTCGACGGTGCTCGACCGCATGGATTCGCGCGACCGCAAGATCGCCTCTGAGATTATCAAGGAGATCAACACCCGCCTGCGTTTTCTCGTAGACGTCGGTCTCGAGTATCTACAGCTTGGCCGTGCGTCTGCCACATTGTCTGGCGGTGAGAGTCAGCGTATACGTCTGGCCACACAGCTCGGCTCTGAGTTGGTCAATGTGCTATACATTCTCGATGAGCCGTCGATCGGCCTGCATCAGCGCGACAACCGGCGCCTTATCGACTCGCTCAAACGTCTGCGCGACGCGTCAAATTCGATTATTGTGGTCGAGCACGACCGCGATGTGATGCTCGAGGCCGACTATGTGGTGGATATCGGTCCGGGTGCGGGCCGCAAGGGTGGCGAAGTGGTATTTGCCGGGACACCTGCCGAAATGTTGCAGAGCGATACACTCACGGCAAAATATCTCAACGGAGCCATGGCTATCGAGACACCCGCGAAGCGACGCAAAGGCAACGGCAAGACCTTGCAGTTGCTTGGCTGCACCGGGCATAATCTCAAGGATGTCGACCTGACTGTGCCTTTAGGCATGCTGACATGCGTTGCCGGTGTGAGCGGCAGCGGCAAATCGTCGTTGGTCAACGCCACGCTCGAGCCGATCCTGAGCCGGCACTTCTATCGCTCGTTGCGTGAGCCTCTGCCTTATCGCGAGATCAAGGGAATAGATAATATCGACAAGGTCGTGACTGTCGATCAGTCACCTTTGGGACGCACACCGAGATCCAATCCGGCCACATACACAGGCCTGTTCACCGACATACGCTCGCTGTTTGTCGGGCTGCCTGAGGCCAAGATACGTGGCTACAAGCCCGGCCGGTTCTCGTTTAATGTCGCCGGCGGACGATGCGAGGCCTGCGGAGGCAACGGCTACCGTACTATCGAGATGAATTTCATGCCCGATGTGCTCGTGCCCTGTGAGGTGTGTCACGGTCGTCGTTATAACCGCGAGACGCTTGAGGTGAGATTCAAGGGAAAGTCAATTGCCGACGTACTCGACATGACCATCAATCAGGCTGTGGATTTCTTTGCCGGTGTGCCCAAAATCCTCAAGAAACTCGAGGTGTTGCGCGACATCGGTCTGGGTTACATAAAGCTGGGGCAGCCGTCATCGACTCTGTCGGGCGGCGAGAACCAGCGTGTCAAGCTTGCTACCGAATTGTCAAAGAAAGACACAGGTCGCACACTGTTCATTCTTGACGAACCCACCACCGGGTTGCATTTCGACGATATCAAGACACTATTGTCGATACTAAACCGTCTGGTCGATCGTGGCAATACAGTGTTGGTCATCGAACACAACACCGACATAATCCGCTCGGCCGACCATGTCATTGACATGGGCCCTGATGGCGGCGAGGGTGGGGGACGCATCATCGCCACAGGTACTCCCGAAAAGATTGCCAAGGGCAATTCGCCCACGGCCAAATACATTTTCGAATGAAAAATGTGTATCTTTGCACCGGAAAACCATTTATTACACAGTAAAATGAATAAAACCGTTTCATTAGCATTTGCCATGACAATGCTTGTAACAGCCGGAGCCGCCGGCCAGACACCCCGTGGGGTCGACCGCGCCAATCTCGACACGAGTGTGGCTCCGGGTACTGATTTTTATGAATACGCCTGCGGCGGATGGATGAAAGCAAATCCCCTCAGCGACGAGTATTCACGCTATGGCACATTCGATCAGCTTGGCGAACTCAATCGCACACAAGTGCGTGATCTCGTGCTCGGACTCGATGCATCGGCCGTCCCGTTTGGCTCTAACGCACAAAAGATCGCCGATCTTTATGCACAAGGCATGGACAGCATCCGACTCAATCGCGAGGGGGCTGCCCCGCTTTTCGCCGACCTTGAGGTGATAGCGCGCACACCGCGTGCGGCCATAGTCGACCTTATGGCTGCTATGCCCGGCATAGATGCATTTTTCGGCACCGGTGTAGAGGCCGATATGCTCAATGTCGACCGCAACGCCATGTACTGGCAGCAGGGTGGCCTCGGTCTGGGCGACCGCGACTATTATCTCGAGGACACCGACAACACCAAGGCTGTGCGTGCCGCATATCGCGAGTATCTGCATACTCTGGCCCGTCTGATCGGTTATGACGATGCCGCGGCCTACCGTCTGGTCGGCAACGTGATTGACATAGAGACACGACTGGCTCAGGCTGCCATGTCGCGCGAGGAGATGCGCAACCCGGCTGCAAGCTACAACCCCATGTCGATGGCCCAGCTTGCCAAAGACTATCCTGCGGTTGATCTTAAACGCTATTTCGCAAAGCAGGGCATCAACGAGATTGATACCTTGATCGTTGGTCAGCCTAAATCGCTACAGGCTGTAAATGACATTCTCGAGTCGGCCTCAGAGCAGGCTCTGCGTGATTATCTCACAGCAGGTTATCTGACCTCGGCGGCCGGCTTCCTGAGCGATGATTTTGTCGACGCCCAGTTTGCCATGTCACAGGCTCTGTCGGGTGTGAAACAGCCGCAGCCACGCTGGAAGCGTGCGCTCTCGATTCCCAACGGCATGATGGGTGAGGCCCTCGGCGAGCTATATGTGGCTAAATACTTCCCGCCCGAGGCCAAGGCCAAGATGCTTACTCTCGTGGGCAATCTGCAGAAGGCTCTCGGCCAGCATATCTCTGGACTTACATGGATGAGCGACGAGACCAAGGCCAAAGCTCTTGAGAAGCTCTCGACATTTGTTGTCAAGATCGGTTATCCCGACAAATGGCGCGACTATTCGGCCCTCACTGTCGACCCAAAGAAGTCCTACTGGCAGAATGTGCAGGAAGCGATTCTGTTCAACCAGAAACTCAATCTGGCCGACTATGGCAAACCTGTAGATAAAGACCGTTGGTACATGTCGCCTCAGACCGTCAATGCTTATTACAATCCCACCACCAATGAGATCTGCTTCCCGGCAGGTATTCTGCAGGCACCTTATTTCAACCCCGATGCCGACGATGCCGAGAATTATGGTGCGATCGGTGTGGTGATCGGTCATGAGATGACCCACGGATTTGACGACCAGGGCCGTCAGTTTGACAAAAACGGTAATTTCTCAAACTGGTGGACTGATGCCGACGCTGCTGCTTTCACTAAACTCGCCGACGCGCTCGCTGCACAATTTGACGCTATCGAGGTCGCTCCGGGCACTCACGCCAACGGTCGTTTCACTCTTGGCGAGAACATCGCCGACCAAGGTGGTCTGCGTGTGGCCTACACAGCCTATCACAATGCTCTCGGCGACAGCGAGGGCGAAGTTATCGACGGTTTCACTCCCGACCAGCGTTTCTATCTGGCCTACGCCAACGTTTGGGCTGGTAACATCCGTGAGGCCGAAATCCTCAAACGCACCAAGACAGATCCCCATTCGCTGGGACGCTGGCGCGTGAATGCATCGTTGCGCAATATCCAACCCTTCTTCCGCGCATTCGACATCAAAGAGGGCGATCCGATGTTCCGCCCCGAGAACGAACGTGTGGTAATCTGGTAAAAACGCCGTGACCGAATATCCCGACAGCTACAAGACTCTGCGTCGCAACATCTATGTGATGCGCAATGGCATCGTGGCCGATTCGCTGCGACGCGGCGGGTGTCCCTACCGGCTGATATACGGTGTCAACCTGCCGCAACTCACCGAGATCGCCCGCGAGACGGGTGTCTCGGCTGAGCTTGCCGCATTGTTGCGCCGTGATAAAGATCTGCGCGAGGCATCTCTGATGGCAGCCATGCTATACCCAGTCGAGGAACTCACCTACGACGAGGCCCTTGAGTGGGCGCGCGAGGCCCGGTGGAGCGAAGACGCCGACATACTGTGTTTCAAGCTGCTGCGACATACCGCGTTTGCCGATCGTCTGGCTGCTGACCTTTGTGCCGATGCCGATCGCCTGCGTCGCTACACGGGATTGCGTCTGTGGTTCAATATCGTATCGCAGCATCCCGCACGGGCTCTTGCCGCTGCAGAGACCGAGCTCGCACGTCCCGACGCTCTCTCGCAATTGGCCTCAATGCTGGCCGAGGAAGCACGATTTTTGATGAATCCCGACTGAACAATCAGATCGTTGGGAGTGTTTGAAAAGCGTAATCAAATAAAAATTCATCAACTATGTGCGCAAAACGTAAAATGACAACCAATGTCTGGGTCGCTATCGGAGCAATTGTCCTCATTGTACTATTGATCGTATGGCTGACATTCGCATCTCTCACAGGCGACACTGATGTAGCTGCGGCAATCGCTCCCATCGCCTCGCTCTGACATCCGGTCCAACAAAATAAGCGCCGCATCATTCTTGACAAATGGTGCGGCGCCTTTTTAGGTATGACGGGCATGTCATACATCTGTGGTGGGAGTCCACACGGGGCGTAGTTGCC
>JAUNGA010000116.1 GCA_030524765.1 Bacteroidales bacterium
GCTTCGCCGCTTTGTTTCTCAAAAGCGAGTGCAAAGGTAGCGCCTTTATTCGAATCATCCAAATATTTTTGCAAGTTTTTTATGTTAAAAAACATCTTTTCCTCAAACCACGCTGTGCCATTGGTACTTACAAAACATGCCCTCTCGCCCCGGCGGCGACCGTTTTTTTACAGCGCATGCGTATATTATAGCCAATGTACACGAAAGGCCGCTGCGGAGCGGCCTTGATCAGAAATCACTGAAGAGTTGTGGCTTGATGACGATGCCCACACGCAGCTGCGAGTGGAATTGTTTGTAGTCGAGCAGACCCTCGCCATAGCCATTGTAGTATTGCAGAAAGAAATATTGGTTGGATTTACGCGAAAACCGGTAAGCCAGCTCGAGAATCGTATTGTAGCTGAGATTCCAGCCCCGGCGCTTGACCAATGTGAGCGAGCCGGTGAATTTTCGGTTGTCGGTCATGGCCTGGACGCTGACCTGATAGATGCCGCAATACTTCAGTATATCTTTGTTGTTCACTCCGTCGATGATTGGAATCCACACTTTACCGGCAACCATCAGATTGGGATCGACGATAATATTGGCGGCAAGCGAGATCTTATTCCACGATCGCGACCATATACTGTCGCGGCCATTGCTCTCGTGCTCGACGATGAGGCTCAGCTTGCCCACATATCGGTTTTTGACGAAAATCGGTTTGGTGAGACCGATACCGGGGTTGAAGTTGAGGTCGGTCATGGGCATGGAATTCTCAAGCACATTCCAGAAACACTTCTGGGTGTAGAAGAGGTAGAGATACGTACCCCAGGGCAGCGTGGCGTTGGTGATACGCTGCGCGATCGAGATCTGAAACTTGATATTTGTGTTCTCTTTGGTCGGCTTATGACCGATCGACGGGCCGAAGATGAAATAATTGTCTTTATATAGCCCGAAATAAGGCTGATTGCGGAAGTCGCGACGGATGCTGTCCGGATCAAACCGGCCATCGTCGGCCGACAATATCTGGGCCGCAGCTCGCGGCGGGGCGCTGAACCCCGCCACGGCAGCCACTATTATAATGATTAGGCGTAGTGTGGTCTTGAACATTTCAACGGCAAAATTAACGAATAATACATAAGTTTATATGCCGACATGACAATCAGACCAACATTTTAGCCATTTGGGACTCAATATTGCTCGTCTGAATTAGGGAACGCGACGTTCTTGACATCGTCGATATACGACCCTATGGCAGTGTTGATCACAGTCGAGAGATCGGCATAGCGACGCAGGAATTTTGGCGAGAAACCCTTGGTGATACCCAGCATATCCTGCAGCACAAGCACCTGACCGTCGACTCCCGAGCCGGCTCCGATGCCGATGACGGGGATAGACACCTCGGCGGCGACGCGGGCGGCAAGTTCGGCGGGAATCTTCTCGAGCACGAGGGCAAAGCAGCCTATCTCGTCGAGCATACGGGCGTCTTCGAGCAGCTTGGCCGCCTCGGCATCCTGGCGCGCGCGCACAGCATACGTGCCGAATTTATTGATCGACTGCGGGGTAAGGCCCAGATGGCCCATGACCGGGATGCCGGCTGTGAGGATGCGCTCGACCGACTCACGAATCTCAGAGCCGCCCTCCATCTTGACAGCCTCGGCGCCGCTCTCCTTCATGATGCGCACGGCCGAGGCCAGGGCCTCTTTCGAATTGCCCTGATAAGAGCCGAAAGGCATGTCGCACACCACCAGGGCACGCTTGGCGCCGTTGGTGACACAGCGCGCGTAATGTATCATTTCATCAAGGGTTATGGGCAGAGTGGTGGGATTGCCGATCATGACATTTGATGCCGAATCGCCGACGAGTATCACGTCGATGCCGGCCTCGTCGACAAGGCGCGCCATCGAGTAGTCGTAGGCCGTGAGCATGGCGATCTTCTCGCCTCGCTGTTTCATCTCGCGCAGACGCATCGTTGTGACTTTGCGAGCGTTATCTACTGTATTCGTTGACATAATTAGACCTGTTTATATCAGAAAAGTCGTGCAAAGGTAAACAATTACACTTAAAGACATAATATTTTAGGTCAAAAATTGTAAATTTGCATGATTTTACCGTTTAACTTTATTCTAACCTAAAACACTACCGATATGCAAGTTTTCAACTTTGCCGCACAGCCATCGCTCGTCAGCCAGTATCTGATGGAGATGCGTTCGACCGACATACAGAAAGACCCCCTGCGATTCCGCCGCAACCTGCAGCGCATGGGCGAGATCATGGCCTACGAGATCAGCAAGACCATGCGCTACCGCCGGCAGGAAATCACCACGCCGCTCGACCGCGCAGTCTGCGACGTGATCGACGAGCAGGTCGTGCTGGGCACGATATTCCGTGCCGGCGTGCCGTTCCATCAGGGATTTCTCGATTTCTTCGACCGGGCCGAGAACGCATTTGTCTCGGCATATCGCAAATACAAAGAGAAAGAATCTTTTGACATCCTCATCGAGTATCTGGCATCGCCACGTCTCGACGGCAAGACGCTGATACTCGTCGACCCGATGCTGGCCACTGGAGCGTCGATGGAGCTGAGCTACCGGGCACTGCTCACCAAGGGCAACCCGGGCCGGGTGCATCTTGCATCGGTCATCGCATCGCAGCAGGCCGTCGACTATCTGCAGACCGTGATGCCGGCCGACGCTACCCTATGGGTTGGCGTGATCGACGAACACATCAACGCACACAGCTATATCGTGCCCGGCCTCGGCGACGCGGGCGATCTGGCCTACGGCACCAAAGACTGACCGACCTCAGAGCCCTGTCTTGTCCCACCGGTAGAGGCGGTCCGACGGACGTATCTTGGCCGGCACCGGTATTGAGAACGCGTCGCCCTTGACGGCGCGCGGCATCTGTCTGCATCCGACCCTGATGTCGTCTACCGTGATCATGAGAGCGCCGGTCGTAGGCCCGGTGATGACTATCTCGTCGCCCACATTGAGCTCTCCGGCCTCCATGACAAACTCCCCTACCCCGAGTTTCGAGTAATATTTCACGCCCTTGGCCACATAGTGCTTGACACGTGTGGCCGATGAGCCGTATTTCGACGACCATTCACCCAGCCGCTGCCCCAGATAGTATCCGTCCCAGAAACCGCGGTTGAAGATCCGCGACAGACGCTCGTCCCAGCCGGCTATTTTCTCGTCGCCGTACGTGCCGTCGGCTATGGCGTCGAGCGCCTCGCTGTAGCATCGCACAGCCGTGGCCACATACTCCGGGCCGCGCGCACGGCCTTCGATCTTGAACACACGCACCCCGGCATCGATCATCTTGTTGAGAAAATGTATGGTCTTGAGATCCTTGGGCGACATTATATATTTATTGTCGATATTGAGCTCGTCGCCGGTCTCCAGATCAGTGACCGAGTAGCCGCGGCGGCATATCTGGGTGCAGGCACCGCGGTTGGCGCTCGAGTTCATCTGGTGCAGGCTCAGATAGCATTTGCCCGATACGGCCATGCACAGGGCACCGTGGCAGAACATCTCGATACGCACCGGCTCGCCGTGCGGGCCACGTATGTCGTCGCGCACGATAGCCTCGCTGATCGCCCGCACAGCATCCATATCGAGCTCGCGGGCCAGCACCACCACATCGGCCCACTGGGCGTAGAATCGCAGCGCCTCGATGTTCGACACATTGCACTGCGTCGAGATATGCACCTCCACGCCCACCTGGCGCGCATACAGTATGGCGGCTATGTCGCTGGCTATGATAGCCGATATGCCCGAGGCGGCCACGGCGTCGATGATGCGGCGCATCTGCTCGAGATCGCTGTCATACATGATGGTGTTGACCGTGAGATACGACTTCACGCCGGCCTCGTCGCAGATGCCGGCGATGCGGTGCAGGTCGTCGAGTGTGAAGTTGGCGCTTGAGCGCGAACGCATATTGAGCCCCTCGACACCGAAGTAGACCGAGTCGGTGCCGGCATCGATTGCGGCCGCAAGCGAGTCATAGCTGCCCACAGGGGCCATTATTTCATAGTCTTTGCGATTCATGTCATAGTGGGGTTAGACACCAAAAACCCGACGGCGCCGGGGTCGTCAGGTTGTCGGTATGGGTTGTTGATTGTTGACCGTGATTACTCTGCGGGGGTGGCAGGTGCGGCCGGTG
>JAUNGA010000027.1 GCA_030524765.1 Bacteroidales bacterium
TAAAGATGCTTAATTCTACTCAATTTTTATTTATTCCCATGCGGTTGCCCTGCCGCTGAGTGTCAAACATAGGGCGTGTTATCTAATTTTTTTGTATCTTTGCGCAATTAACCCGTCTCAACGCAAATGGACAAACTAAAACAATGGTTGCGCGACCCGCAGGTGTGGGGCACGCTGGTGTCGATAGTGGTGATGGCCCTGTTGGCTGTCGCGTTTTTCTATCCCGACAACTTCGACGGTAACTCGCTGCGTCAGGCCGATATGCAACAGGGTGCCGCCAATGGCCACGAGGCTCAGCAATACTATGAGCAGACCGGCGAGAAGGCTCTGTGGACCAACTCGCTTTTCGGCGGCATGCCCACATTCCAGATATCGCCGTCGTATGAGTCAAACTCGCTGTTTGACTGGCTCAACGATGTCTATGGCCTTTGGTTGCCTGCCCCGTCAAATCTGTTGTTCATGATGATGATGGGATTCTTTATCCTGCTCATCGCCATGCGTCTGCGATGGTATTATGCGCTTATCGGAGCCGTCGCGTGGGGATTCTCGTCGTATTTTGTGATCATAATCGGTGCGGGACATATATGGAAGTTCCTGGCACTGACCTACGTGCCGCCGACAATTGCCGGTCTGATGCTGTGCTATCGCGGCCGATATGTATGTGGTGCGGCCATGCTGTCGCTGTTTGCCATGCTGCAGCTCAACGCCAATCATCCGCAGATGACATATTACTTTGCGTTTGTGATGGTTGCTTTGGTGATCGCATGGCTTGTCGAGGCCGTGCGCGGGCATCGTGTACGTCGATGGCTGACCGCATCGGCTGTCGCGCTGGGTGCCGGAGCGCTTGCAATCGGTGCCAATCTGCCGAGCCTTTACAACACTTATGAATATCAGAAGGAGACCAAACGCTCTCAGAGCGAGCTCTCTCCCCTACCCTCTCAGCCTGGCGGGCAGCCGGCCGATCGTCCCACCGGCGGTATACCCTACTCTGATATCGTAGGCTGGAGCTATGGTCAGGCCGAGTCGTTCTCGCTGCTCATCCCCAATGTCAAGGGCGGTGCTACCGCCCGGCCCGAGAAAGGCGGGATGGCCTACATGGGCCTCGACCGTCTCGATGACGCCGCGCAGTATGCCAATACGCCCGCAGCCGCTCTGCTGCCCTATCTGCCACAGTATTTCAATGATTCTGAGGGTACAAACGGCCCTGTATATGTGGGCGCAGTGATATTTATGCTCTTTGTGCTGGGATGTATCGTGGTGCGTGGCCCGGTCAAGTGGGCTCTTCTGTCTGTGACAGTGTTGTCGGTGCTGCTCGCCTGGGGACGCAACTTTGAGGCACTGACCGATCTGATGATCTACAATTTCCCGATGTACAACAAATTCCGCGCGGTCGAGAGCATCTTGGTCATCGCCGAGTTTACGATGCCTCTGATGGCCGTGCTCGGCTTGCGTGAGGTATTCTCGCATCCCGACCCGTGGAAGCGCTACAAAGGCGCTGTATATACCTCGGCCGGCGTATGCGGTGCCGTGTGTCTGCTGGCGGTTGTGGCTCCGGGTGCTTTTGGTGATGCCATCACCCAGCAAGACCGGGCACAGGCCACCGAGCTGGCGCGTCAGGTGACGCAGATGGGGCTGGCATATGGCTACTCCGAGGCCGAAGTGCAGTCGATGGCCTATCAGTATTCGCTGAGCAATCCGGCCAATGTCGAGGCAATCACCGACCTGCGCTACGGCATGGTGCGCGCCGACGGCTGGCGCAGTCTCGTCTTTGTGGCTCTGGCAACGGGTATGATCATGCTCTACGGCGTGGCGCCTAAACGTAGGCGCATCGCTATCGCAGGCATGGCGGCCCTGGTGCTTTTCGATCTTTATGGTGTCGACAAGCGATATGTGTCGACCGAGAGTTTTGTTGCCGTGACGGCCGACAATCCCGACTTTGTGCCCGACGATATTGACCGGCTGATATTGCAGGATACCACACAGTACCGTGTGATGGATGTGCCGGGATTCTGGCGTGCCGACCGCTCGTATTACCACCACACTGTCGGCGGTTATCATGCGGCCAAGCTCAACCGGTATGAAGACCTGATACAGCGCATGCTCAATCCGGCCGTGGAGCTCGGCTATATGCCCGAGCTGCGCGACGACAGTGTGCGTGCCACCCTACCCGACGACCAGCGTGCCGTGGCCGAGCGTCTTGCCGCAGCCTACCGCATTCTCGACATGCTCAACGCCCGGTATATCATCACAGGCGACGAGCAGGCGCCCGTGCTGGTCAACACACGTGCGCTCGGCAATGCATGGCTGGTGGGCAAGATCAATTATGTGGCCGGCGCCGATGCCGAGATGGCGGCCTTAACGATTCTCGATCCGGGCAGCGAGGCTGTGGCCGACAGCCGGTTTGAGCCGGTGCTCGGCACCGTGCAGGGCACTGTGCAGCCCGGCGATACCATCGCGCTGACCTCATATACACCCAACCGTCTCACCTATGAGGTTACGGCTTCCGCCCCGCTCACGGGCGTATTCTCGGAGATATGGTTCCCCTGGGGATGGAAGGCAACCGTCGACGGCAGTCCTGCCGAGCTGGCCCGCGTCAATTATGTGTTGCGCGCCATGGCCATTCCGGCAGGCCGGCATGAGATCGTCATGACTTTTGACCCCGAGTCGCTGCATGTCACGGCCGGTGTGGCCTATGCCTGCGTGACTCTGATCTATCTGCTCTTGCTCGGAGCGCTCTTTATCGAATACCGCCGGCTCAACTGATGTGGCCTGTCGAGGCATATAAGCGCTGGCGCCACGGACGCGGATTCGGGGTGCACTCGCCCTATGCCTACCGTATGGTGAGCGAGGTGCTCAGACCACAGCGTGGCTACGGCTATTATGCCTATGGAGCGATAGTGCGTTCGATATCGCGCGAGAAGGCCTCTGTGGACGTTCGCGAGGCCCTGATGATATTTCGGCTTGTTTTGGCTCTCAGGCCGGCGACAGTGGCCTTGAAATGCGATGACAGGGCTGTTGTGCGCGTCCTTGAGCGAGTGGTCGCTCTGGCATGTCCGTCGGCGCGTCTCGCCGATGACGGCGAGATGCTTCTATGCATCGGCAGGGCCGATGCCGGCAATTGTCATAGTCGTCATGCATATTTCAGTGACAGCGGTAATCCGGCTCTGGCGTCTCTGGCAGCCGGCATGACCGCCGGACATATCTATCGCAATCCGCGCCGGGCCGTTGTGGCCGGTGAGTCATATCTGCCCTTGCAGACCTTTGAGATAGCTTTTTAGGCCTCTAACTGTTGTTCTTGGCACGGTTGCGCGGATGGTGCAGCAATATTTCCTCGCGCAGCCTGGTATTGTCGAGATGCAGATAGATCTCGGTCGTGGCGATACTCTCATGTCCGAGCATCTGCTGTATGGCCCGCAGATTGGCTCCGCCCTCGAGCAGATGGGTCGCAAACGAGTGACGCAAAGTGTGGGGCGAGATTGTCTTGCTGATGCCCGCTGCCTCGGCCAGCTGGCGCAGAAATATGAATATCATCTGGCGCGAGAGCCTGTGGCCGCGCACATTGAGAAAGACAATGTTGTCTTCGCCGGACTTTACATGCACCGCCGCGCGGTCGTCAAGGTAAGCTCTGATGGCCTCTATTGACGTGTCAGACATCGGCACAAGGCGTTCTTTGTCGCCTTTGCCGGTGATGATGGCTATCTGCCGGTCAAAATCAATGCGCGAGAACTCGAGATTGCACAATTCGCTGACACGTAGGCCGCAGCCATACATGGTCTCGATTATGGCGCGGTTACGTCGTCCTGTGGGGCTGTCATCGGGAATGGCCGATATCATGGCGTCGATCTCGTCGACGGTCAGCACCTCGGGCAGATGTTTGCCCGTACGGGGCGAGTCGAGCAGCAAGGCAGGGTTCGGGTCGACTTCGCCCTCGAGTTTCAGGTAGCGGAACGCCGATTTGATTCCTGATATGATCCGGGCGGTCGAGCGAGGCGATATACCCAGGTCGTAAAGCGCGGCCACGAAGCGCTCGAGATCGCCGATCTCGACCTCATAAAAATCTATGCCGTCCTCGGCGAGCCATGTCTGCAGCCGGTCGAGATCGCTCAGATAGGCCTCGCGGGTGTTTTCAGACAATCCCCGTTCGAGCAGAAGATATGCCGCATAGCGGGCACGTATGACAGAGTAGGGCGGATGCACGGGCAGCATGTCTGTCAGAGGCTTTTGAGTGTATCGCGCATGGCATCGTCGGCGGCCACCGGCATGCGGCCTATGCCGAGTGCACGGCGCAGCCTGGCGTTTGACACGATGCAATTGCCTGTCAACTTGGCAAAACGGGCCTTGTTTAGTGGCAGATGCATGATGTCGCCCATAGCTACCATGGCGCGTATGATACCGCGTGGCACATGCATGATGCGCGCACGTCGGCCGAGCGACTCGGCGATGAGCGTGACCAGTCGGTTGGTCGACAGGCTCTCGTCATCGGCGAGCATATAGGTGTCGGCCGGAACGTCGCCCTCGAGCATTCGGCCTATGACATACTGCACGTTGGTCGCCGAGACAAATGTACGGCTGTTGTCAAAGGCACCTAACGGCCATGGCATCCCGTGTCTCACAAAGGCGTGCAGCAGGCGCAGGTTTCCCTTGGCTCCGTGCCCGTAGATCATGGCCGGGCGCACAATATATACCTTGCGGCCTGCAAGATCGTCTGTCGCGTTCTTGACCGCGTCATTGATATACCGCTCAGACTCTACCTTGCTGCGGCCGTATGCCGTGGTGGGCGACACCGGCGTGTTCTCGTCGAGTACGTCGCGCTGCATTACAGCCGGGTCGGCAAACACAGAGCACGAGCTGAAGTAGATAAATTGCCCGATGCGCCTGTCGGCCATGAATTTGTCGAAAATCTGCTTTGTAAGGCCCGTATTGACCTGCATCACCTTGTCGTCGGGCACTCGGCCCTCGACGTCGTGGGCGATGGCCGCGAGGTGTATCACGGCATCGACCGGGGGTAGGGAGTCGAGCTCGTCCCAGCCATATGTGTGTGCCACACCCTTGCGTGCGGGTTGCACTATGTCGAGGCCATAGAGTCTGTGCCGGCCGCCCAGAGCGTCGGTCAGACAGTTTCCTACAAATCCGTGTATGCCTGTGATAAGTATGTCCATTTCGCAGACAAAGTTACAAAAAGTTATTAAATGCCCAACTCTTGACCGGCTATCGGCGTTGTTTCTTTACAAGACAACATAAAAAGACATACTATGCAACTACCTAAAACCAACGAACAACGCGAACTGGAATTACTCAGAAAAGTCGAGGAACGCATCGAGCGCAATGAACGCCGCGAGCGTCTGCACCGCATACTGATCATCGGCCTCGGCGTTCTGGCCGTGGCATCTTTTGTCGGTGGTCACGTCAGTGGCAGATATTGCCATAAGTGACAGTATAATAACTGGTTCGATAATTCTTGTCAATGGCCGGGCGATGATGGTTCTGTCCGGCCATTATAATGTGCCTTGCTCGACATAAGTGGCCACCCGGTCGAGAATGGCGTCTTCGCGGTCTTTGCCAGGCCTGAAATCGCTCTTGAGGCTTACGCCGAAGAGTTTGCCGAATCCTTGCCAGAACGAGGCCCGGAATGTGCCCAGAAACGCCTTGACTATGTCGTAGCTCGACTGGTTGGTCTCGCGCTGTATGAGTTTGACCAGCACACGCGCCTGCCGTCGGCTGAGTTTGCGTAGCACCGGTTTGTATTGCTTGTAAAGGGCCGACTCCATCTCTTTGAGATAGCGCTCGCGTTCCTTTGTGGTGGGGAAAGTCTCGATATATTCGTATGTCTCGACGAGAGTCTCGGCGATGAGTTTGGCATAGGGCAGGGTGATGCGCACATCGCGCACGGTGCGCCAGTAAAACTCCTCTTCCTTTTTATTTTTGAATTTCCACTCCGGAAAGACCGTCAGATCGTTCAGCACCAGCACGAGCACAGTGTCACCGTCCTGATCGATCTTGTGGTAATAGCCCTGATAGTAGGGATTGCGCCCGTCGCCCGGATCCTGCAGCGTGCGTTCGCGGGCCGCCGATGACACGGCGATCGCGACGACAAGCAGGATGAGGGTGAGGAGACGCATTATTGATTATTCGGGCCGTGGCCTTGTTTGACAGTTTATGATTTTATTTATAACAATTTGTCGTTAAAATTGTTATTTGGCCGGGGTGGGCGGATAGTCGAGGGTGTAGTGCAGACCTCGCGACTCTTTGCGTTCTTTGGCCTGACGCATGATCAGATAGCCGACATTGATTATGTTGCGCAGCTCGCAGATCTCGCGCGATGCCTTTGAGCATTTAAACAGCCGTTCGGTCTCCTGATAGAGAATGTCGAGGCGATTCCATGCACGGTCGAGGCGCAGATTTGAGCGCACGATACCCACGTACGAGCCCATGATCTGGTTGACCTCGCGTATGCTCTGGGTGATGAGCACCATCTCTTCGGGGTGACGGGTGCCCTCGTCGTTCCAGACCGGCACATCGTGGCGCTGTGTGATGTGGTCGATGCGCTCAGAGGCGTGTCGGGCCGCCGCGTCGGCATATACTACAGCCTCTATCAGCGAGTTTGAGGCCAGTCGGTTGCCGCCGTGCAGACCTGTGCACGAGCACTCGCCCAAGGCATACAGTCGGTCGATCGACGATTGGCCGTCGGTGTCGACCTTGATGCCGCCACATAGATAATGGGCTGCCGGAGCCACCGGTATGTAGTCTTTGGTGATGTCGATGCCGAGCGACAGACACTTCTGGTATATGTTGGGGAAGTGTCGGCGCGTCTCGTCAGGGTCTTTGTGTGTAACGTCGAGGTACACATGGTCGTCGCCGTACAGTTTCATCTCTGAATCGATGGCACGGGCCACGATATCGCGTGGTGCGAGCGACAGTCTCGGGTCGTATTTATGCATGAATTCCTCGCCCCGCAGATTTCGCAGCACGGCACCGTAGCCTCGCATGGCCTCGGTGATCAGAAATGACGGCCGGTCGCCGGGGTGGAACAAGGCCGTGGGATGGAACTGTATGAACTCCATGTCCTTTACCGTACCCTTGGCGCGATAGACCATTGCTATGCCGTCGCCCGTAGCGACAAGCGGGTTGGTTGTGGTCTGATACACAGCGCCCACACCGCCGGTGGCCATTACGGTGATCTTTGACAGGAAAGTGTCGACATTGCCCGTGGCCTGATCAAGCACATAGGCGCCAAAGCAGGTGATGTCGGGTGTGCGTCGGGTGACAATCTTGCCAAGATGATGCTGGGTGATAATCTCAATGGCAAAATGATTCTCGAATATGTCGATGGCCGGGTTTTCGCGCACCGCTTTGACCAAGCTTTGCTGAATCTCAAATCCGGTATTGTCGGCATGGTGCAGTATGCGGAACTCGCTGTGTCCACCCTCGCGGTGCAGATCAAACGTTCCGTCTTCGCGCTTGTCAAAATCGACTCCCCAGTTGATCAGTGCCTTGATTTGCTCGGGAGCTCCCTTCACCACCATCTCGACCGCTGCCGGGTCGCTGAGCCAGTCGCCGGCCACCATCGTGTCGTGTATATGCTTGTCAAAATCATCTACGGCAAGGTTGGTCACCGATGCCACGCCGCCCTGTGCGAGCGCCGTGTTGGCTTCCTCGAGTGTCGTCTTACAAATCAGTGCCACACGGCCTTTTTTGGCCACTTTGAGGGCAAAACTCATGCCGGCTATGCCTGAGCCGATCACAACAAAATCGTATTCGTAGATCATTGTTCCATTGCTTGATTATGCAAAAGTAACAACCTTTTGTCACTTTGCAAAATTTATTTGACCTATTGGATTTTTCATGACATCGATTTTTTGATGCGAATTTAGCCGAAGTTTTTGTATCTTTGGGCAAAAATCAGGCTATGAAGACATTATTGGCATTGTTTGTATCGGCCGCGACGGTGATTGCCGCCTGCGCCGCAAAACCTGTTGTGGTCGGTCACCGCGGCAGTGACATAGGGGTAGAGAGCACGGTCGAGGCTCTCGAGGCCGGCGCTTTGCGGGGCTATCCGTTGCTCGAGTCTGACGTCAAAGTGGCGGCTGACGGCACATTTGTGTTGTGCCACGACGATTCCACCACCCGTTTCGGCGGTCGCCGTGCGGTTGCGTCGTCAACAATCGCCGAGCTGCAGTCCGACACCATGCGCCAGGTTCGCTGGGGCCGCAGCTACGAAGGCCGCATGGCCACACTCGGCGACATGCTCGATGTGTGCCGTCGACATGGCTGCCGCCCTCTGATCGAGCTGAAATGGGCCACAGGCATCAACAGCCGTGACACATCGGGTATCCCGGCGCTGATAGCGTTTATCGACTCGGCCGGTATGCGTGACCGATGCATCATTCTCACCTCGATGAAACCCTGTCTCGAATATATCCGCGCCAATTATCCCGACGTCGAGACACAGCTGCTGGTGCAGACTCTCGTCGATGAGAATTTCGACTGGTGTGTCGAGCACAATATGGGTATCGACATGCACCACAGTGTGTGTACGCCCGAGCGTGTCGGTCGGTTCCATGCTGCCGGTCTGCCGGTCAATGTATGGACGGTCAACGATCCGGCCGACTTCGCCCGTCTGGCCGCTATGGGCTGTGATTATATCACCACCGACAGTCTGCCCGCACGATAGCCTCAGAGGTATTTGTCGCCGTAGTTTACTTTGGCGTCGTTGACCATCTGCTTGATGCGTTGCTCGCGTGATTTGGGACAGATGAGCAGCACGTCGCCCGAGTCGGCCACTATGTAGTCGAGCAGACCGTCGACGACTATGAGCTTGTCGTCTTTGACGGCAAATATGTTGCCCGTCGAGTTGTAGGCAAGCACCTGACAGCGTTGAGTGACGTTGCCGTCGCGGTTTTTGGGCGACATGTCATAGAGGGCGCTCCATGTGCCGAGGTCGTTCCATCCGAATGTCACAGTCTCCACATAGACGTTTGCGGCACGCTCCATGACGGCATAGTCGATCGAGATGCTCACGCAGGCCGGGAAATTGCGGGCGATGAATTCGCGCTCGCGGTCAGTGCCGAAGTCTGCCACGCCCGGCTCGAATGTCGCGCTCAGATCAGGCGCGCACTCGGCCAGAGCCTTGAGTATCGCGCGTGCGCTCCAGAGAAATATCCCTGAGTTCCAGAAGAATTCGCCCGTGCGCAGGAATGTCTCGGCAAGCTCGAGATTGGGCTTCTCGGTGAATGTCTTTACTTTATGTATGCTGCCGTCGACCTTTGGGCCGATCTGTATGTAGCCGTATCCGGTCTCGGGGCGGGTAGGCGAGATGCCCAGAGTGAGCAGTGCGTCGTGAGTCTCTACAAACTCAAATCCTTCGATTATGCTGCGTTCGAATTCACGTTCGCGTGTGATGAGATGGTCGCTTGGCGTCACGATCATCGATGCATCCGGATCGATGGCGGCGATGTGATGGGCGGCCCAGGCGATGCACGGGGCGGTGTTGCGACGCGCGGGCTCGAGCAGTATCTGGTTGTCTGTCAGTTCGGGCAGTTGCTCCTTGATGCGGGCGGCATACTGGGCGTTGGTGAGTATGATGATATTCTCTTTGGGCACGATGGGCAGTATGCGGTCGTAGCTCATCTGCAGCAGCGAGCGTCCCGTGCCCAGGAAGTCGATGAATTGCTTGGGATTGTCGGTGCGGCTGTAAGGCCAGAATCGGCTGCCGATTCCTCCGCACATTATCACGCAATAGCGGTGCGATTTTTCCATTTGGTGTTCAGTATCAGGGTTAGGCATGGTATTGCAGCGCTAAGATAGTACATTTTTCAGGAAAATGTATCGGCCGGCTGCTTTTTTGTGAAATTTTTACCTGCGCATGTCGAGTCGGCGCAGCGTGGCCTCTACATATGGGGTGGGGTGCAGCCGCTGGGCGCGGCGCAGGTATTCGGCCGCCTCGGTGTTGTCGCCCATGACGGCATGATAGTTCCCGAGGTTGAGCAGGGCCGTATAGTCGTCGTGATCGGTCTGCAGCATCGCCTGCCATGTCGCCACGGCCTGCCGGTCGTCTCCGCTGAGCAGATATCCGCGGGCGAGCACGGCGCGGTACTCTGCCGATTCCGGCAGGCCGGCGAGCATGATACGTGCGTAGCGCACCGTCATGGGGCCGTCGTTGCGGAATGTATAATATTCGAGCAGTTCGTGGTCGAGCGCGCGGCTCATCCACGGCATGGCCGCGCGCAGCTGCAGCAGATAGTCGCCATAGCTGTCGCCGCGGCCGATTGCAAAGCTCTGTGTGCGCACCTCGGTGAGCACGTCGGCCAGACCCAGGCCGTGGCTCATCGCGCGCTCCATCAGATCGACGGTGGCGGCGGTGTCGGGCACCTGTATATTGGCCACGATGGCCCGGGCGTAGATGTCTGACGAGTCGGGGCGCATGTCGAGCATGAGCTCATAGAGGGCCGCGGCGCTCGACCATTCGCGGCTGTCGTAGGCGCGGGTGGCCCGCTCGGCGGTTAGAGCGTAGCGGTCGGCTCCCGAGACCGTCAGAATGGCTCCCAACAGCCATAAAAACGATATTATGAAGTGTTTCATATCAGTATTTGAATGAGCTGCCCCCGAGAAACTCGCGCAACAGCGATGTCGAGGGGATGGTGCGCAGATCTATCGGCTCGAAATAGCTCAGGAACTTCAGCAGCCGGTGGGCTTCGCTGTATTCGGTGCAGTCGTGTGGCACTTTTTTGAGGATCGGCTCGGCAAATTCTTTCATGACGCTGAGTTCGTAGAGCAGCGACGAGTTGAATGTCGCGTCGGCATTCTCCTGATAGGGAAATATCCACCGCTCCTCGCCACGGCGTACGCTCGGCCAGCGGCGCATGGTCTCGACGGCGCCGGTGCCGCGGTATTTGTTGTCGCGTATGATGCGGCGCAGCAAACGGTTGTCGGTGGTGGGGATCCAGTTGTGGTCGTCGATTGTGATGGTGGTGAGCGACGACACATACACACGGTATTTCATGCGCTCCTCTATGTGGGATGTCAGAGCCGGGTTGAGGCCGTGTATGCCCTCGATGAGCAATATCGAGCCCGGGGTCAGTCGCACATGCCGTCCCTTGTACTGGCGTCGGCCAAGCTCGAAATTATATGACGGAAGCTCTACGTCCTTGCCGGCGAGAATGGCGTTGAGATCGGCGTTGAACTGATCGAGATCAAGCGCATATAGCGACTCGTAGTCATAGTCTCCGTTTTCGTCGAGCGGTGTGTGGTCGCGGTTGACAAAGTAGTCGTCGAGCGATATGAGCTGAGGCTTGAGCAGGTTGGTCATCAGCTGTATGCCGAGGCGTTTGGTAGTGGTGGTTTTGCCCGACGATGACGGTCCGGCGATGAGCACGATGCGTGCACCGCCCTCGTGATAGCGGCGGGTGATCTCGTCGCTGATACGCGCTATCGATTTCTCGTGCAGGGCCTCTGCCACGTTGATGAGATCAGAGGTGCGTCGATGCTCGACGGTCTCGTTGAGTTCGCCCACGTTGCGCACGCCCACGATGTGGTTGAACTCTACATAGTCGGTGAATGCCCGGTACATCTTCTCCTGATCGATATGCGGCGCTACCCGCGAGGGGTCGTCGTGGTCAAAGCCGACGAGCAGGAATCCGCCCTTGAACGGTCGTAGTTCCCACACCTGCAGCATGCCCGTACGTGGTGCCAGTGTGCCGTAATAACTGTCGCACAGGCCGTCGAGGCGATAGTAGGTGGTATATATCTGATGAGTGGTGCGCAGCAGCTTGACCTTGTCGGCAAGTCCTTGCTCTTCAAATATCTTGATGACGTCTGATGTGAGCCCCTCGTTGCGCTCGAACGGCAGGTCGCGTTCCACGGTCTCGCGCATATCGGCGGCTATGCGTGTCACAAGCTCGGGCGTGCAATCGACACCGTGCAGGCGGCAGTAGTATCCGCGCGAGATCGAGTGTTCGATGCTCAGCCGCGCCTGTGGCGCTATACGGCTCACCGCCAGATAGAGCACCATACACAGCGAACGTATGTAACTGCGCTCTCCCGATGGCGATGTCATGGGCATGAATTCGACCATCTTGGGCTGGAAGATCGGAAAAGCGAGAACCTCGTTTTTGTTGTTCACACGGGCTGTGATGGGTTCGAACGGCAGACGGTCGCGCAGACGGTCGGCAATCTCGAGCAGAGTCTCCCCGCCTGTAACCTCGATATATTCATCCAGGTTTATGCAGTATATGTTAAGTTTTGCGCTCATTCTTTAAAAACGGTTGAGAGAGGTTACTGTTCGGTCGCCCTTGCATCCCGGTCGATGTCTTTTGGGCGGTCGGCTATGTGTTTTTCGTGTATCTTTGCAAGCACCGCAAAACGGTATATGCCGTCGTGCACGGCGTGTATGAATCCGGGCCATCCTTCGCGCCATCCGCCCTTGAGCACATATGTCTTGAAGAATCTGAAAGCCGGCTCGTAGAGCAGCTTTATGGGGCGGTAGCCGGCTTCGCGGCGTATGGCCTCGCTGTCGGTGTACGAGTTCATCTTGGCTAAGGCGGCCCCGACCGGTTCGTTGGCCAGATGTATGTAGGCCAGATCGGTACGGCCGGCCGGAATCTTTACCTCCGGGCCTTCGTGCGACGGGCGTGAATGTATCTCATAGGGCCAGTGTGCGCCGCGACGGTTGAAAAACCGCAGGATGTAGTCGGGATAATAGCAGCGCATCCACTTGCCCATAAAATAATTTTTGATAGGTATGAGTATGGCCCTTGGGGCAGGGTCGCGCTCGATCTCGGCATACAGATAATCGCGCAGGGCAGGGGGCACGATCTCGTCGGCATCGACCACGATGACCCAGTCGTATCTGGCCTCGTGGATGGCAAAGTCGCGGTAGGCCTCGGTGATGCGGTGCTCGCCACGTGGCTTGACGACGAATCGGGCGCCGTGCCGCTCGGCTATCTCGCGGGTGCGGTCGGTGCTCTCCATATCGACCACGAGTATCTCGTCAAAGCCTTCGAGGGCCTTGAGACAGCGGTCGAGATGCCGCTCGGCATTGTATGTCTGTACGATAGCTGAGATTGGCATATCAGTTAAAGAGTTTTTTGAAGAAATTTTTGAAACGCTTCTTGCGTATCAGATGTCTTTGCACCCGCTCGAATGTAGCCACGGCACGCTCGGCTCCCTGCCGCTCGTCGATGCCCGCGAGCCGTGCGTAGGCGCGTCCGATCACGGCCACAGCCTCGGCGGTCTCGACAAAGGCGCCGAACATATGGTCGAGTCGCCGCTGCGATCGTACGCCGAAGTCCATGCGGTTTATGTCGACCAGACACAGATCGATGCCGCCGTCTGGTCGGCGGCGGCGCATCACGTTGCCCGGCGAGAAATCAAGCATGACGATACCCGCACGCTGTAGTTTCAGTATCAGGTCGGCTATGTATTCGGCCTGACGTTCGAAATCAGGCTCATGCTCTATGTGGCGGCAGTCGGTATATCCGTCGGCCTGCAGGCTGACAAAGACGCTGCGGTAGAGCATCGGGCCCCGGCGTTCCTCGGCCACGGCCACCGGTGTCGGCGTGTTGATGCCCCAAGCCTGCAGGCGCGTTGCGTTCTCAAACGCGCGTACGGCTTTTGACTTGCGCAGGCAGCCATAGGCCAGCCGATTGATGAGGATGGGCGTCTTGAACTGCTTGAAATTGAGACGCACCCCGTCGTGTCCGCATACGCTGACGGTGTTGCGTCCGCGATAGATGACCTCGGCCTCCGGTGGCACATCATTCTCGACAAAGCGTTTAAGCAACGGTGCCACGCTCTCGTATCCGGGTGCGTATCGGCTCTTAATGCCCATGGTATATGTCGATTATGTCATTATAGAATCTGTCGTAGCCAAATCGTCCCGCGAATGTCTCGCGTCCGCGTTCACCTATGTCGCGCCGCAGAGTGGGGCTCTCGGCCAGCCGGCGCAGGGCATCGGCCATGGCCTGTGGGTCGTCGGGTGCCACGAGCAGACCTTCGATGCTGTCTGTTATGATTTCGGGCTGGGCTCCGTTGTCGGTCGTGACAACCGGCACGCCTTGCGACATGGCCTCGAGCAGAGTGAGACCGAATGCCTCGGGTGCGCGGGTAGGCAGCACAATAATGTCGGCAGACGCCATGCGTCGCAGTGGTTCGCTCACATGGCCGGGCCAGTCGATGCGGTCGGCTATGCCGAGTTCCCGGGCCATGCGCATCAGCGGCATTACGTGGCGAGCCTGCCCTGTGCCGCATATCTCGGCTGTCCAGGGCAACGTGCTGATCTTGCCGAGAGATCTGATCAGGGTGTCGACACCCTTCTCGGGTGATATGCGGCCTACATATAATATCTTGACGGGACCGAGAGCATCGGCGGGACGCGATGACTCGGCACGGCCAGGATCGGGGATGGAATTGTGCACGGTATGCAGTCGTGCGTTATCTATCGCCGGATTGGTCGACAGAAACACCTGCCGCGCTTTGTCAGATACAAATATGATGGCGTCGAGCGCGGCAAGTACCCCCACACGCGATTGCTCGGTCGGCGCGGGTTTGACAAGATGTCGGGTGCAGACTATGCGTATTCTTCCGGGATCGGGCAGCAACTTGCGGGCGGCCTCGGCGGTGGCTGCGTCTTTGAAATTGTGAACGTGCACTATCGCCTCGCCCTCTATGCCCCGCAGATGTCGTGCGAGTCTCACCGGACTGAGTATGTCAAGTGGTCCGCCGGGCCCGATGGTACCCTTGCGCAGACCCTCGGCCTCGAAAATCTCGCGCGGAGCCGACTTGCGTCGCGTCAGCACATCGACTCTGTGACCGTCGGCGCGCAGTGTGCGGCACAGATCGAGCACATATCGCTCGCCGCCGCCCCAGGCGCGGTTGGTGACAAGGTGTATTACGTTCATGTCGTTGTCATTTGTTCTCTTTGATGAGATGCCGGGCCATTCGCCATGCTTCGTAGGTGGTCTTGTAGCGTCGGCCTGCGATGGTGTGGCCGGCCTGACCGTCAAGCCATGCCAGATCCACCACGTGGCTCTTGAGATATTCGAGCCCGGCGCGCAGATGCGGTGTCACAGGACTGATCGAGTTGTTGCCGGCGGCGATTACCTTGGCCTGCAATGCGGCGATGCGGTTTTCTTTGCGGGCGAACTCGTCAAGGTCGGCGCAGCGATAGTGATGTATCGAGCCGGGCAGACGCTCGGGAATGACACTGTCGGGATACGACACACGGTCTGACACGTCGTGCAGATTCCAGTTGGCATAGCGTTTGTTGAAAAGCCGCACATGGCATGTCGGTTCAAGACCTGAGTGACGCACAGGGCGCCCGCAGAAATAATTGTTGACCTGCATGGCATACACACGGTGTTTGAATCCCTCGGCCTTCATCTTTATCAGGCATTCGCGTAGCTCTTCGTCGATCAGCTCGTCGGCATCGACCGACAATACATATTTATAAGATGTGAGGCCGGCCGCATACTGTCGTTGCGAGCCAAATCCGCGGAATTCGCGGCTCGTGATCTTGCAGCCATATCGGCGGCAGATGTCGAGTGTGCGGTCGGTGCTGTAAGAGTCGACCACGACAATCTCGTCGGCGATGCCCTGCAAGGCATTGAGGCAACGCTCTATATTGCGCTCCTCGTTGCGTGTGATGATGGTGGCTGATATCTGTTCCATGGCTGCTGCAAAGTTACTTAGAATTTCTGAGACTTCGCCACTTTTGTCGTTCGTCTTTATCCATTTTTTCTGTGGCATAGCTGAGTGTGGTCGCTGTCATGCGTGTCACGTTGTCGTCGAGAAATGCCCGCAGTGTATCTATCTCTTTTTTGCCGACCTCGCGCAGTACCCATCCGACTGCTTTATGCATCAGCGGCTCAGGTGCGTCAAGGTGTCGCCGACACTGCGACGTGGCGAGAGCGGTGCGTCGGCATTTCATCACATCGTGCAGGGTTGACACTACGGCTGTTCGACGCGCCCAGATCAGTGTTGATGAGCTCAGACGCTCGTGCATGTCGAGTCGACGTCCCGACGAGATTTCGGGCCCGAGCAGTTTGGGCGCAGACAGGTCGACAAGGTCCCAGTTGTTGCAGCGCGGGATTATTGTCTCGTAAAAATCAATCAGCTCGGTCTGTCGGCCTGCGTCTTTGCATCGGCTGTATGATTCGACCATCGCGAGCAATGCCGACAGGCGGTGTTCGTGCACCGGCGATTGCAGCATCTCGGCAAACACCTCTATGGTCTCGTGGGAGTGCGTGCGGGCGACGGCACGGTTGTCGGGGACGGCGACCCCGGCGAATACGTCGCCCTCGCCATACTCGCCTTTGCCTGTCTTGAAAAAACTCGACAGAATTTTTATCTTCTCGGGTCGTGAAACGGCAAGAAGTTCGTTCTGCCAATTTTTGACGATGAGTCTGTGGGGTGGGGTAGGGGATGTCATGAAACCAATGATTGATTCTCTGCTCAAATTTACGCAAATTCTGTCGAAAAAACACGCACAGATGCCCGACAGCCGGCAAATTTTTGATTCTGAGTCAGCCAATTTCAATTTAATTGGCTGATGGTTAATGTTGTAACTCTAAAATTGACTATTTAAGGTTCATTATAAAAGAAAATTCAAATGCAAATATATGTTAATTATAGCTTCGAAATATGAATTTTGCAAAACTCGATGAAATTTTGTAGCTTTGTAAGCTAATTAAGAGGGATAGATGATAAATACTTTCCAATGGTTGACCGAGGGAGTTGAATTCCCCGCCATCGACAAGACAATGATCGAGCGCTGGCTCATCGAAGTGGCCGCCGACCATGACCGCAGGGTCGGCGAATTGTCGTATATATTTTGTGATGATGAACGCATCATCGAGGTCAACCGCCGGTTTCTCAATCACGATTACTATACCGATATAATCACCTTTGACACCACAAGAGGCCGATTGATCGGCGGAGATATGTTCATATCGCTCGATACGGTTGCTACAAATGCCGAGGCTGTAGGATCTGATTATGACACCGAGCTGCGCCGCGTGATCGTGCACGGCGTATTGCACCTTTGCGGAATCAATGACAAAGGTCCGGGCGAGCGTGAAATCATGGAGGCCCACGAAGACAAGGCTCTCGCCATGTTGCGTGATATGTCTGAAAATCAAGACTGAATATGAGATTTGACTATGATGTAATAGTTGTCGGTGCCGGTCATGCCGGCTGCGAGGCGGCGGCTGCGGCCGCGCGTCTCGGTGTGTCGACTCTGCTCATAACACTCGATATGCACAAGATCGCTCAGATGAGCTGTAACCCCGCTGTGGGTGGCATTGCCAAAGGGCAGATCGTGCGTGAGATCGATGCGATGGGCGGTATGATGGGCATCATCACCGACCGCACCGCTATACAGTTCCGCATGCTCAACCGCTCGAAGGGCCCTGCTATGTGGAGTCCCCGCGCTCAGAGCGATCGCACTAAATTCTCCAATCTATGGCGCGAGACGCTTGAGAATACGCCCAATCTCGATATGTGGCAGGGCAATGTCAACCGGCTGCTTATAGACAATGGCCGTGTGACCGGTGTCGCTACTGTCGAGGGAGCCGAGTTTCATGCACATGCTGTGGTGCTGACCAACGGAACATTTCTAAATGGCCTGATGCATATCGGCCGGACAATGTTTGAGGGCGGACGCATCTCCGAACCGGCCGTACATGGCCTGACCGAACAGCTGCGTGACCTGGGTTTCCGCACCGATCGCATGAAGACCGGTACTCCCGTCCGTATCGACGGGCGATCGGTCAACTGGGCTCTGACTATCCCCCAGGGTGGCGAGGACGATGGTCACAAATTCTCGTATTTGCCCGAGGTGCACCGTGAGTTGCGGCAACGCGACTGCTATATAATCTATACTTCTGAGAAGACTCATGATATATTGCGTGGCGGTTTGGCCGATTCGCCCCTGTACAACGGCCAGATCCAAAGCATAGGCCCGCGCTACTGTCCGTCGATAGAGACTAAGATTGTCACTTTTGCCGACAAGACCGAGCATCAGCTGTTTCTCGAACCTGAGGGTGAGACGACCAATGAGTTTTATCTTAACGGTTTCTCTTCGTCTCTGCCGATGTCCGTACAGATCGCCGCGATGGAGACAATCCCGGCATTGGCCGATGTACAGATCTATAGGCCGGGCTATGCCATCGAGTACGATTTCTTTGATCCTACTCAATTGCGTCATACGCTCGAGACTCGACATATCGGTGGCCTTTTCTTCGCAGGTCAGATCAACGGTACGACCGGCTATGAAGAGGCGGCGGGGCAGGGGCTCGTGGCCGGTGCCAATGCCGCCTTGCAGGTGCTCGGCCGTGACGAGTTCGTGCTTGGTCGCGATGAGGCCTATATAGGCGTTCTCATCGACGATCTGGTGACTAAAGGTGTCGATGAGCCTTACCGTATGTTTACGTCACGAGCCGAGTATCGCATACTGCTGCGTCAGGATGATGCCGATATGCGGCTCACGCCTCGGGCTTATGAGATCGGGCTGTGCGATCGCCGCCGTTATGAATTGATGGTAGAGAAGCGCGAGTGGCGCGACCGTTTCATCGAGTTCGCGCGTACTTGTTCGGTCAAGGCCGCTATGGTGAACAGTGTGCTCGAGGCTGCCGGATCGTCGCCGCTCACCCAGTCGGTCAGGCTGGTCGATCTTATCAGTCGTCCGCAGCTCAACGTGGCTATGTTGGCTGAGGCTATTCCCGAGGTCTCTGAGTTTATCGACCGCATTCCGGCCGAACGCCGTACTGAGATTGTCGAGGCCGCCGAGATTCTCATTAAGTACAGCGGCTACATCGATCGCGAACGAGCCATTGCCGACAAGCTTCGTCGCCTCGAGGACGTGCGCATCCCATCGTCGTTTGATTTTGCGTCGCTCAAAGCGCTCTCGACCGAGGCCCGTCAGAAGCTCGACCGCATACGTCCGGCTACAATCGGTATGGCGTCGCGCATCCCGGGCATCTCGCCCAGCGACGTCAATATACTGCTGCTTATGTTAAACAGATAATCGATTGTTCCACGTGAAACAATCAACCTGGCAAACGAATTAAAATCAAATACTTAAGTTAGTCGACAAAACAGCTTGATGCATATCATGATAATGTTTCAGAGGAGCTCCTGCGACTTGATCAGCGAATACGCTCATGGCTCTTAGACTGACTGAAGGTGAGAAAAAACTTTCATAAAGATTAATCTGAAGATAATTTTTAACTATTATTTGTTGACTTTATATAACCAATAAACAGTCATGGAATACATCAAATCAAAAATCCGCGATGTGATTGACTTTCCCTCAAAGGGCATTGTCTTCAAAGATCTCACAACAGCGTTCAAAGACCCTCGTGCGCTGCACATCATCGGCTGGGATCTCTCGCAGCTTTACCGCGACAAAGGTGTGACCAAGGTGGTCGGCATCGAGTCGCGCGGATTCATCGGCGGCTCTATCCTCGCCTTTGAGCTCGGCGCCGGTTTCGTGCCTGCGCGCAAGCCCGGCAAGCTGCCTGCCGATGTCGTCAGCCAGTCGTACGACAAAGAGTATGGCACCGACACCATCGAGATGCACAGCGATGCTATCGGCCCCGACGATATCGTGGTGCTCCACGACGATGTGCTCGCCACCGGCGGCACGATGGCTGCGGCCTACAAACTCGTCAAGAGCATGAACCCGAAAAAAATATATATCAACTTCATCATCGAGCTCGCCGCTCTCAACGGCCGTGCAAATCTGCCCGCCGATGTCGAGGTGACCTCGCTGATCACATATTGACCCGGGCTCTCTCCTCACTGCTATGGCCCGTCATCACAAGTCTGAGGCGCTACGCGAGAAAATATCGTTTTTGCCCGATACGCCCGGCGTATATATCTATTACGATGCCGCCGGCACGGTGATATATGTGGGCAAAGCCAAGAACCTCAAGCGCCGGGTTTCGTCATACTTCAACCGCACCCACGACGTTTTGCGCACCAATCTGCTGGTGCGCAATATCGCCGACATGCGATATATAGTCGTCCCAACCGAGCAAGATGCCTTGAATCTCGAGAATTCGATGATCAAGGAGTATAAACCGCGCTACAATGTGCTGCTCAAAGACGACAAGTCATATCCGTGGATAGTGGTCACTAACGAGCTTTATCCGCGTGTGTTTCTCACCCGCCAGCATATACGCGACGGATCGAAATATTACGGTCCGTACACCAATACGGCTGTCGCCCGCACGGTGCTCGAGCTGATACGCGAGCTATACCCTTTGCGCACATGCCGTCTGCCGATCACGCCCGACTACCTGCGCAAAGGCTCGGGCCGCCTGTGTCTGCAGTATCATATCAAACGCTGTCCGGGGTGTTGCACCGGGCTGATCTCACCCGAAGACTATCGCCGCCGTATCGATCATATCAAACAGATATTGCGTGGCGAGACCGGCGAACTGATGTCCTATCTGCGCGACGAGATGGCTCGTCTCGCCGGCGAGTTGAAATTCGAGGAGGCCCAGCAGCTCAAAGAGCAATACCGCCTGCTTGAGAATTATCGGTCAAAAAGTGTCATCGTCAGCCAGACGATCGGCGATGTCGACGTCTTCGGCATCGATGAGGTCGAGGGCGATGCCGACATATACGTCAACTATATGCACGTGCGTCATGGTGCTGTCGTGCGCAGCGTCACGCTGCGGTATAAACGTGGTCTCGACGAGACTTCGGCCGATATGCTCGGATACGCGATGGCCGAGATTGCCGGCACTCTCGCCGTGAGCTACGACGAGGTGATCGTGTCTCAGCTGCCATCGGTCGAGATGCCCGATGTGACATTCACCGTACCACGGCGGGGCGACAAGGCCAAGTTGCTTGAAGTATCTCAGCGCAATGCCCGCCAGAACCGTATCGACGATCTCAAACACATGGCCAAGCACAATCCCGAGCAGCGCACCGAGAAGATTCTCGAGCGCATAAAGTCCGATTTTCGTCTCAGCGAGCTGCCCCGTCACATCGAGTGCTTTGACAACTCGAACATCCAGGGCACAAATCCCGTCGCGTCCTGCGTTGTGTTTCGCAATGCCAGACCCTCGAAGCGCGATTACCGGCATTTCAATATCAAGACCGTCGTAGGCCCCGACGACTTCGCGTCTATGCGCGAGGTTATCACCCGCCGCTACACACGCTTGATGGAGGAGGGCGAGGAACTGCCGCAGCTCATAGTGGTCGATGGCGGCAAAGGCCAGCTCAGCGCTGCTGTCGAGGCCCTCGACGCAATAGGTCTGCGCGGTACAATTGCCGTGGTGGGTATCGCAAAACGGCTCGAGGAAATATATTTTCCGGGCGACAGCGTGCCGCTCTATATCGACAAAAACAGCGAATCCCTCCGCGTCGTACAGCATCTGCGCGACGAGGCCCATCGCTTTGGCATCACACATCACCGAAACCGCCGCAGCAAGTCGGCTATCGACAGCCAACTCGATGATATCAAAGGTGTTGGCGAAAAAACTAAAACCACATTGCTGCAACATTTCAAGAGTGTCAGGCGTCTTACTGCCGCGGGCGAGGACGAGATTGCCGCTATTGTGGGCAAAGCCAGGGCGCGGCTTATATTCGAGGGATTGCATAACAAAACACAACAATCTGATAATGAGGATAGTAATACAACGGGTAACAAAGGCTGACGTGTCAGTCGCCGGCCGGACTGTCGGTGCGATTGACCGGGGCATGATGGTGCTCGTAGGCGTCGAGCAGGGCGATACAGCTGATGATTGCCGTTGGCTGGCCGCTAAGACTGCATCGCTGCGCATTTTTGACGACGAAAACGGCGTGATGAACCGCTCGGTCTGCGACATCGGCGGCCGCATACTCGCAGTGAGCCAGTTCACACTCACGGCTTCGACCCGCAAAGGCAACCGTCCGAGCTATATCCGTGCCGCGGGCCACGAACTCGCCACCGAGCTCTACGAGATGTATGTCGCCGAGACATCGCGGCTGTTGGGCCGACCTACCGAACGTGGCATTTTCGGAGCCGACATGGCCGTGTCGCTCGTCAATGACGGTCCGGTGACAATTATCATCGATTCGCGGCTGAGAGAGTGAAATTTTCTAAAAACCGCGACGCTAATAATTTTTTTCGTATCTTTGCGTGTTAACACAATAATGACGAAAGAAAACAATGACATAAGCCTGCGCGAGGCGCAGCTGACCGTCGACCGCTGGATTCGCACGGTCGGCGTCAGATATTTCTCGCCGCTGACCAATATGGCCGTCCTGGCCGAGGAGACCGGCGAGGTGGCCCGTGTCATGGCGCGTCGCTACGGTGACCAGTCGTTCAAGCCCGGCGAGACCGACACATTGGCCGACGAGCTGGCCGATGTGATGTGGGTGGTGATGGCTATCGCCAACCAGAGCGACATCGATCTGGCCGATGCTTTTGCTGCCAATATCGCAAAAAAGACGGCACGCGACGCCGACCGACATCATCATAACCCCAAATTGACTGAATAGAAACACCTAACAACCTCTAAAACACATAATAATCATGAGCGACAAATATTCTGAGGCAATCGCCAAGAGCAAAGTTCTCGCCGACGATGCAGCCGTAAAAGCTGCAGTTGAGAAGATCCTCGCCGACCATTTCGAAGAAAACAACAATCTTGAAGTATATAAATTCCTCTTCAACACCATCGACCTCACCACACTCAACGCTACCGACTCGCCGCAGTCCGTGGCGCAGTTTACCGAGCGTGTGAATGCATTCGACGAGGAATATCCAATGCTCAACAACGTCGCGGCTATCTGTGTCTACCCTAATTTCGCACCGATCGTGCGCACCGTGCTCGATGTGACGAAAGTCAATGTCGCCTGCGTCTCGGGCGGTTTCCCCTCGTCGCAGACATTCAACGAAGTCAAGATCGCCGAGACAGCCCTGGCTGTCGATGGCGGTGCCGACGAGATCGATATCGTGCTCAATGTCGGCAACTATCTTGACGGCGACTATGAGGAAGTCTGCGACGAAATAGCCGAGCAGAAGGCCGCATGCCGCGATGCACGGCTCAAGGTCATTCTCGAGACCGGCGCCCTCAAGACCGCCGAGAATATCAAGGCGGCCTCGATCCTTTCGATGTACTCGGGTGCCGATTTCCTCAAGACCTCTACCGGCAAGGGCTATCCCGGCGCCTCGCTCGAGGCCGCATACGTGATGGCCGAGGCTATCAAGGAGTACTACGAGCAGACAGGCACGATGGTCGGATTCAAGGCTGCCGGAGGCGTGGCCACAACCGAAGACGCCGTCAAGTACTACACCGTCATAAAAGAGGTGCTCGGCGAGAAATGGCTCACCAACGAATATTTCCGTCTCGGAGCTTCGCGTCTGGCCAACCATCTTCTCTCTGATATCCTCGGCAAAGAAACCAAATTCTTTTAACCGGTCGGGAGCCTGACAAGGGTTCCGGGCCATCTATTCCAATCATCCGCTCACAAATGAAAATCTGGGTACATCTCAACGGGGTGCAGCAAGGCCCCTACACATTCGACCAACTGCAGCAACTGCCCATCGACATGATGACGCCGGTGTGGTATGAGGGGCTGCCGCAATGGATGCCCGCCGGACAGGCTCCGGCTACAGCCCCGCTGTTTGCCGCCCCGCAGCCACAACCGGCCCCGCAGCCTCAGCCGCTGACCGGTATGCCGGGACAGGCCGGCTCCAACGTCGTCTTTGTGCAGGCTCCGCCACGTCCGGCCACTTATCTTATCTGGTCGATACTGCTCACCGTCCTGTGCTGCTCGCCCTTCTCGATTATCGCTATTGTGACGGGCGCGATGGTCAATTCCCGCTATAATGCGGGCAACTACGACGGCGCACGACGCATGTCTGACGTCACCGAGTGGATGATAATATTCTCGATAGTTGTCGGTCTGATCTTCCTGCCGCTCACCATGCTGCTATGGCTGTGATCATACCGTCAGGGAAATAATCTCTCGACGCCCCTGCAGATATTGCTCCTGCAGGGGCGTTTTGTATGCGTTTGTACGCGTTTGGCGTCCTCATGGCGCGATCCTTCACTCGTCGCGCTGAAACGCGTCAGAACGAACAAAAACGCCCTCCGTGGCATTCTTATTAGAAAACATCTTTTCTGTTGCTATGCAAATCGCCAACGACATACTCGATACTATCGGTCGTACGCCCATGGTGCGCATCAACCGTCTGTGCCCTAATCCGAGAGTGAACATATTTGCCAAACTCGAGGGATTCAATCCCACCGGCAGCATCAAAGACCGCATTGCCGTGAGCATGATCGATGCCGCCGAGGCATCGGGCCGTCTGCGGCCGGGCAAGACCATCATCGAGCCCACGTCGGGCAACACCGGCATCGGTCTGGCCATCGTGGGCATCTGCCGGGGCTATCCTGTCGAGATTGTGATGAGCGAGGGAGTGTCGGTCGAGAGGCGCAAGATCATACGCTCTTACGGCGCCAAGGTCATCCTGACGCCCGCCGGGCAGGGTACCGACGGGGCCATCAGGCTCGCCCGCGCCATGGTGGCCGCCAATCCCGGGAAATACTATATGCCCGACCAGTTTTCAAACGCCGCCAACTATATGGCCCACTATCGGCGCACGGCGCTTGAGATCTGGGAGCAGACCGACGGCCGCATCGACTATCTGGTGTGTGCTCTGGGCACCTCGGGCACCATCATGGGGCTCTCCCGTTTCATACGGGCGCTGAAACCCGACGTCAGGGTCGTGTGTGCGCAGCCCGTGCGGGGCCACTATATACAGGGCCTCAAGAACATGCAGGAGGCCATTGTCCCCGGAATCTACGACCCGTCCAAGATCGACATACAAGAGATGATCGACAGCCCCGAGGCAATCGACATGGCCCGTCAGATCATCGCCCGCGAAGGCATATTTGCCGGCATGAGCAGCGGGGCGGCCATGCTCGCGGCCGTGCGTACGGCCGCACGTATCGACAGCGGCAATATTGTGGTGGTCTTTCCCGACCGTGCCGAGAAATATCTCTCGACCGTCATGTTTGACCGGTTCGGCGACTGAACGCCTTTCAGCGATAACGACAAAAGCCGATGCCCGCGCGGGCATCGGCTTTTGTCTGTTTGTGTTCGGTCGGGTTGCTTAGCGCACCATGATCTTGCGGGTGTCAGAGCCGCGGCGCTCGATATAGATGCCCGGCACGAGATTGTCGGCGTCTACCTCGATGCCCTGCAGGTTGTAGTAAACCGGCTCGGCATTCTCGTTCACGATGACATCCGTGGCATTCGTCGTGCCTGACTTGGTCACGGTCAGCTTCATGTTGGCAAAATCGGCCTTGATGTCATAGGTGCCGGGGGCTACTGCCCATGATTTTGAGGCCGAACCGCTGATATCTTTGTGATAGAACTTGATGTCGTTGCTTGATGCGGGATCGGCGCCCTCCTCGCCTGCGCCGAAGCGGTTGGCGGTGTTGATGTCTTCATCCCACGAGTTGCCTTTGGCGGTGATGATGTTGAAGTAAGCCTTTGCATTTCCTGCGGCGCGCTCGGCGGCAGGCATCACCTCAATTTTCACCTCTTTGGCCGTGTACACATTGCCGTTGCGGGTCATCTCTATAGGCGTCTGGATATTCCAGTGGTTGTCTGCGATGTTGCCTACCAGGTAGACTTTCTTGTCTTCGCCGGCATAATGCTCGCCCTTGAAGCCTTTGCTCTGGCCATTGATGTAGACATTGCCGTCGACCGCGTTGTAATCCTGGGTCTTGGTAGCGTCGCCGTCACCTGCGTTGAAGAGGACACCGGTCGTGCCGGTCGGAGCGACATACATCCACATATTCTCGCCTACATTGGTCATGGCTACTCCGGGCCACGACGACTCCTCGCCGCCCCAGTAATGCATGGTGGGGGTTGTCCATTTCGAATTCATGTTGTTGTAGAATATCACAACGCCGTTGGTTTCGGGATCAGGATCGGGATCCGGTTCTGGGTCCGGATCAGGGTTGATCTGGCCGGCCGAAGTGAGTGTTACGGTCATGTTGGTGAAATCGACCTTCACGTCATACTTGCCGTTGGCTACTTTCCACGAGTACGCGCCTGATGCGTTGACATTCGCGGCATACTTCACAACGGTTGTGGCCGTCCCGACGGTTATCGGTTCGTCCTTGGTCGACGCGCCGTAGCGGTCGCTGCCGTTGACGGTATTCCAGTCGCCCTCGTTGGTGCTGAGAGTGGTAGTGAATGTGAAGTAAGCGTCAGCAGCGCCGTTATCACCTACGAGTTCTACTCCCGATGTCGTGAACACACTGCCGTTTTTGGTGAGTTTGACACCATCGTTGGTCAACCATGATTTATTTTTGATGTTGCCGAGCAGATAGAGGTTTGAGGGTGCGGTGACGGGCTGGGGATCGGGGTCGGGATCGGGGTTCACGCCGCCGGTCTTCGACCATACGCAATAGTCGTTGCCCGATGCCTTGATGTCGCTGCTGGTATAGCCGGCAGGGCTTTCCTGGGCCGAACCGATTTTGACTACCAGTTTGCCTTTGGTACCCTCGACCTCGGCCATATAGCAGTTGGTCGATGATTTGAGCACGGTGACCTTGCTGCAGTTGTGCACGCCCACGGCGTTGCGTATATCTATCAGTTTCTTGATTTCATTCTTGTGGTCGAGCCAGTGACGCAGGAACACGCAGGGTGTGCCGGGCGAGCAGAGTATAAACGCGTTGGCTGCCACGACATTGCCGTTGAATTTGCTGCCGTCGCGGTATGTGTCGTGGTTGTCGACAAATGTCACGGCATACTGTGCGTAGCCGAAGTGTATCAGGCCGGCGGGCTGTGGGGTTGTGCCGTTGGCTCTCCACACCAGCTTGGTCATGTCGTTGCTGCCGAACGCATCGTTGATGCAATATTTTGCGGGGAAGTCAAAGGCGGCCGATTTTTTGCCGGTGGCGTCGATCCATCCGGCCACGGCGTCATAGCTTCCGTCCCAGTATTCGCCTACCGAGTAGGTGGCGTTGGCTGCTGTATTGTACATGCCTACATAGCTGCCGCTGTAGCCTTTCACCATGTCGTAGCGGAAACCTGCATAGCCATAGTCCTGGATAAGGCACTGGGTATATGCCTTGCAGTTTTCCTGTACATTGGCATTGGTATGATCGAGGTCGCGCGCTGCGTTAAAGTCATCGCCGGTGTCGCGGTTGCCGGTACCTTGGCCCCATTCGTCGGTCGAGCAGATGCCGTCTGTGCCTATGTGCCATTGCTTGCCGTTCCATGTCTCGGTGGGGAAATCGGCCCAGTTGCTCACACCGACACGGTGGTTGATGACAACGTCGGCGATAATGCCGGTGCCTTTGGCCTTGAATGTTTTGATCATGCTGCGCAGCTGCGATTCGGTGCCGAACGACGAATTATGGTTCGTAAACCAGTAGATCGGCATGTAGCCCATGTTGGGGTTTCCGCTTGCCTTGCCGCTGTTGGGTATCCAGATTAGTTTGAAATACTTGCTCAGCTCGTCTGACTGAGATTCGAGATTGGTCCATTTGGTGTCGTCATACGAGTCCCAGTAGAACCCTTGCAGCATTACGCCCTCATAATTGGCGGGCCAGCCGATAGCCTGCATAGCCGGTACAGTCAGCGCCAATGCGCACGCAGCCGGTAACAGTCGTTTGATAAATGACATTAGTTCAGGTAATAGATGATTAGAAGTATGATATTTGTTTAAGGCTCCCTTTTTCCAAAAGAGGGCATTTTCTGCAAAAGTAGCAATTATAATCAGTCGATGCAACAAAATGCTGCAAAAAATGTAAAAATGTGTTTCGCGCGGCTCGCCGAAGACACACAAAGGCACAAATACCGGGAGACGACTGATCGGCCTCGGGCATTTGTGCCTTTGTGTTTTCTGAAAATCAGATTCCTGATCTGCAGCTTATTTGTAGTTGGTGGGGATCTCGCGGTCAATAGAGTGATCGAGCGAGATCAGGGTCTCGGTGCCGGTGACACCGTGTATCATCTGTATCTTGTTGTTCAGCAGATCCATCAGGTGCTCGTTGTCGCGGGCATAGAGCTTGACGAGCATTGTGTAGGGGCCTGTGGTGAAGTGGCACTCGACGATCTCGGGAATCTTCTCGAGTTCGGGCACTACGTCACGATACATTGCGCCGCGTTCAAGGTTCACACCTATATATGTGCAGGTCGAGTAGCCGAGCACTTTGGGATTGACATGATATCCCGAGCCGGTAATAACCTTTAAATCAATCAGCCGCTGTATGCGCTGATGTATCGCCGCACGAGAAACCCCGCACTCCATGGCCACATCCTTCGACGGAATGCGTGCATTATGCATTACGATGTGCAAGATTCGACGATCTAAATTATCGATTTTTTCCATAGCTGAGAATTTGTGATATCTAACATTTGTTTACTTGCAAATTTATAGCAAAATTGTCAATTTTGTAGCAAGTTTATATCACTTTTAAGATTTTTTTAGTTAGTATGTACAAATAATGGCAATAGTCAAGCAACTGTGTAGACTTCTTTACAAAAACATGTCAAAGACCTTTGTTGCTTTACATATTATCATCAAGCGGATGCAAAATTACAGAAAAAAGTCAAAACTGCCATGCTGCCATCAGACCGCTTACATGCTTTTTGTATTGATTTTTAAATGTTTAGCTTTATGCAAGATACTGTTTATTTAAAATTTTTTAAGAAAAAACTTTTTGATAAAAACAAAATACTATATAATTTTGCATCGGTAAATCAATCGAAAAGTGACCAAAGTTGAGTACGATCGGTGTCATTTATGATGATTTTAATGGCACTTGACTTTTTTCTCCCCTTGTCTCAGACACATCTCCCGGTCATTTTTTCATGACAGGTCTTTCATCGCGGCTTTTATTGTCCGTAATGACAGTGTGATTTGCCGAATTTACCGAAAAGTAGCAAAAATAGTTGTTTTATAGATAATTGTGTATTAGGCTCAGGGCGTCGTGATGACAGCTCTGAGTCTTTTTTTTTAGCAGCCCGGTCACCGTCGCGCCAAAAAATCAGCAGACTTTTGGTCGATTCCGCCAAAAGTTGAGCAGACGGCCTGTCGGCGCCTTAACTTTGCACAAAAATCAACCGATCTATGATACGCATCTTCACCACAGCAGCCCCGCAGCTCACATTCACAAGCCGTCCCGTACGGCTCGACGGCACGCTTGCCCCCGGCCGTACGCTCAGCGACGTCGAGCGGTCGGCCATCG
>JAUNGA010000117.1 GCA_030524765.1 Bacteroidales bacterium
TGAACCGGGTAAGGGATCTACGGCGTTACTTTTGCCTTAAATGAAAGAGCCGTGGTCAAAGCCGGTCATTCGTCTTCCATCGAGACACCCTTGAACTGCCCTAACAGATTGAAACGCAACATCACCTGATCAGACAGACCGATGTCGTATCCGGCGTTACGCTTGCGTATGCTCACGATTGCTACTCCGCTGAAGTTTTTTGCCACATAGTTGCGTATGGTTTTGGGCACGAGTGATTCGGGCACCGCTTTGCTGCCACAGTCGACCGAAGTCCATTTACCCTTGTTGGTAAATTCGATTGTGGTGCCGTTGGTGAGCCGCACGTCAAAATCGGTCTTTTTGAGCAGATGACGGTCGATTTTGATAAGACTTACCTTGGCCTTTGGGAAATATTCGGTCAGCATCTGCTGTGCCTCTTCGGGCAGTTTGTCACGGTTGATAGAATAGCTGTCGATAAACGCGTGGGCCGATGCGGTCGATATAATCACTGCGATGAGTAGAAATAATAGCTTTTTCATGATTTAAAGCGTGGTTGTTAATGTCAATGTTTATTATTGCATAACGTTTGGGCGGCTGCTTATGGTCGGTGCGCGTAGGTTAAAGTGTGTGTAAGAGCCCGTTCCCCAACGTTAACAAAAATCGGGTAACGGGCTCTAAGCCGTGCAAGACGATGAACCAACCGGCCCCGACAGGCGTATTAATTGTATGTAGCCAATCGCAAATCGGCTACATCTCATCTTTTTGCCCGATGCGGTATGGCTCTATCAGAGGGGGATGGCTGTCCACCGGTCTCAGGCCTGATCATGTCGGGCATATGAAATATGATATGATCTTGATCTGCAAGATATAACTTATCTGATTAAATATATTTGTAATATGGCATTTATCTGGTATATTCTTATCGGCATCGTGGCAGGCTTTGTGGCCGGCAAACTGATGCGTGGCGGTGGCTTCGGTCTCATCGTCAATCTTATAGTAGGCATTATAGGCGGTGTGCTGGGCGGATGGCTCTTCGGTCTCATCGGCATCAGCACCTCGAGCATCATAGGCAATCTGATCACGTCGGTTGTCGGTGCTATCGTGCTGCTGTGGGTTGTCGGGCTGATCAGCCGGTCGATCAGCCGGTGACCGCATCCGATACGACAGGCGCCGAGCTGGGCTCACGGCCCGGGTGGCGCCTGTCGTCTATTTGCGCATTATAGCTGATTGTTGCGTTTTTATATTTCGGTGTTGGCCTTGTCGGCGGGATGTGTTATTTTTGGCTCAGAATTCATTGATAACCATGAAATAACACATGTCTATGCGAAAAATTGTCTTTACTCTTATGATGGCGCTGACCATGGCGCTGAGCGCCGGTGCGCGCGAGATAGTCTTACTTGAAGGCCCCTTCGAGGCCGACTGGAGCGACAAACATTGTGTCGACCCCATAAAGATGGTCGGCGTGGCGGCCGGCGACATAATACATGTCTACACGAGCAATCTGCAGAACAATGCCGTAGCCTATATACGCACGCGGGCCAACGGCTGGGCCGCGATCAGTAAAGATTACGACAACGTGCTGATAGACGGCGATATCGAATGTCTGCTTGACGAATCCCTGATCAAAGTAATCAACAATCAGACACTGATGTTCGGCGGCAGTGGCTATACTATCGAGCGGGTGACACTCATCACCGACCGTCCCGAGGATACACGCACCGGATACGACGAGCTGTCAAATCCTGAGGCATCAGAAGCCACGCGACAGATCTACAACCTGCTGCGCGACTGTTATGGCGAACGTAGCATCTCGTGCTCGATGGCCGAGGTAAACTGGAATTATAAAGAGGCCGGCTATGTCAAGACATGGACAGGCCACTATCCGGCAATCAACGGTTATGACTACATACACCTCACTTATGATTGGGAACCCTATGCCGATATAAGCCCCGTCAAAGACTGGTGGGACATGGGCGGCCTTGTGACCATCTGCTGGCATTGGCGTGCTCCGGGTAGCGAGGCCGAGTGGCAGACATACAAAGACAGCAAAGGTAAAACCCCGTTTGAAGGATTTTATGCCGAGGGCGGCGGATTCCCGTCGACAACGTTCAGCACCGCCAATGCCGTCACCGAGGGTACCTGGGAAAACGAATTTGTGCGTGCCGACCTCGCCAAGGTGGCCGAACGGTTAAAACTGCTTCAACAGGCCGGTATCGTCGTGATCTGGCGTCCCCTGCACGAGGCCGCCGGCAACAGCACCATATACAGCGATGGCAAAGCATGGTTCTGGTGGGGAGCCGACGGTGCCGCCCCCTGTGTGGCTCTGTGGCGCATGATGTATGACTACTTCAGCCAATGTGGTCTCGACAATCTGATTTGGGTGTGGACATCTCAGACCAAAGACAGCGACTGGTATCCGGGCGACCAATATGTAGATATGATAGGCCGCGACCTGTATAATTATAGTGTCGAGGATGCAAAATACAACTTCGAATATCTCACGGCCTACTATCCCCACAAAATGATAGCCCTGAGCGAATGTGGCTATGCCGGCGGCTCGAGCCCCTATATGACCGACCAATGGGAAGCCGGTGCCCGCTGGAGCTTCGGTATGCCGTGGTATCATTATCAATATACACCGGGCAACAAACATCAGTATGCCGACAAAGACTGGTGGCAGGCCTGGTTTGACGATCCCTCGACAATCACCATTGACGAGATGCGGGATCTGCGCGACACCTATCTGTCGCGCGACTCAGAGCTCACACCCGTGGCTGTGCCCGATGATGTTGATACCGGCTGGTACACACTGCAGGGTATCCGTGTCAATGGTCCAGTCAGCCCAGGCATCTATATCCACAACGGTCGTAAAGAGCTTGTGCGCTGATTGCGATTACCATCGGCCGTTACTTGCCTGCGAACTCGCGGGCAAGGGCCCGCAGGGCAGGAAGGTCGGCCGAGTGTAGGCGGCTGTTGATGGTGGTCTACTGCTTGGAATTATGTTTACCTTGTTAATAGGAATGGAATATTAGTCGCTATTTTGCAAATGTATTAATCCTAAGTTCTGCAGCACCTTTTATGAGGGTGTCATTATGGGCCAGGCCTCTTGTTTCAGTTACAACACATGCATTCCGTTCGGAATGCATGTGTTGTCCATTATATGGATTGCGGAGTTGGTTTTCTCATTTCAATTCACGCACCCGTGTGGGGTGCGACCCTTAAGGATCAGTTGCATTCGTTTCGTGAGGTTATGTTTCAATTCACGCACCCCGTGTGGGGTGCGACTCAGTTTAATTCTATTTTTGTGCGTAAGCCGAGGAGTTTCAATTCACGCACCCCGTGTGGGGTGCGACAGACATCCGCTACTACTGGCTCATCTGTACAAGGGTTTCAATTCACGCACCCCGTGTGGGGTGCGACGAGGATGTAGACAGCGGTTCTGTCTATGATCTTCGGTTTCAATTCACGCACCCCGTGTGGGGTGCGACAGTATAGGTTTTAGATGCCTATTGATTAAAGGCTTGTCTAAAAGGTATTGCGAAATTACGAATAATAAATTGATTTTGATGTATGAAATGATAAAATAATATGTAAACCTCAGAAAATCAATAAGTGCGAAAAGTTGACCTATTTTGCATAGCTGATAGTTCGCAAATTGTGTCAAACAATAAGTTCGCCTTCGATATCGTAAGTAGTATTCTTTCCGAGATGTTCGATCTTGGCGGCATGATTTTTTCCAAGATTGTATATGCGTATAGAGTCGGTCTTTGTATCAATCAAGGATAGAATCGTGGCTTTGAACATAACGAACTGGGCTGCCGAGATCAGACATTCGAATACGGAATTTTGAACTCGTCGTCCGTAGTTCCGGCAGCATTCGGCTACTTTCCGTAATCTACGTTGGCCGGCCGGATCGGATGTGCAGACGTCGTAGGTGATCAGTCACGGCTGACGCATCTTAAATAAACTTAACGGCTGTTGACCAATATAAAACGGTTGATAGCCGTTATTCTGTTATGACAAACCCACAATCTATAATACTCCCGCATAATCGAACCGGCTCGGAACGCAAGAAAAAACCAATA
>JAUNGA010000118.1 GCA_030524765.1 Bacteroidales bacterium
TATCGGGATTGTCCGGATCTTCAGGACCCCACTCCTCATTATTGCCGGGACGGTCGTCAGGTTGCTCGGGGTCTTCCTCGTTTTCGACATCTTCGTTTATATCAACGTCCTGATAGCTCACGTCTACATTGAGGCCATCGCCGTCGCCGGGTGTGGGGTCGATGTTGCCAGTCTCGGGATCAGGCTTGGTCTCGTTGGCCTTGACGTCAAACGTGATGATGCGGTGCTGGCCGGCAGCTACATCACCGAAAGGCTTGACGATATTCTCGACATAGCCTTTGACTGTGCCTTTGAACGTGGCGACCAATGTGCTGCTGCCCTCGACAGCGGCGAAGTAGCCGGCGCGGGTCTCGTCGGGCGTGAACTCGAGACGGCCCTCGTCGTTGGCCACTACCGTGACACGCACGTCGTCGCTCATGACTTTGCGCAGAGCATCGGTAAATTTGACAGTTACCTTGATAGAGGCGAATTTGCAGGTCACGACGCCTATGTCGGTGATCTTTGAGTCTTCAATGTCGAAAGTCTTGCCGCCCACGTAGTAGGGTTTGCCGAATTCGGCTTTCTGCAGCTCGTGAGAGATGACCTCGACGCGATAGTTTTTGCCGACTGCGAGTGTGAAGATCTCAGGCATCGAGCCATAGGTCCAGTTGCCTTTGACTTCGCCGTCCTCGTTGTAGATCATCACTTTGAATTTAGAGAGATCGACATCGTCGGCGGCACGTGACACCACGACCTCGTCTTTATTGACCTCGACGTCGAGCGACGAGAGGGCGACCGTGCCGGTGCGCTCTGACGACGGCTCCCATGCGTTGTCGCACGATGAGAGGCCGATGGCGGCAGCGGCAATGGTGAGAATTGATAATATATTGGTTTTCATTGTAGTCGATTGATTAATAGATTAGTTCGATGTCATCGATGTAGAGCTGAGAGCCCATGAATGTGCCCTTGCCTCCGTTACCACCAAAACCGGGGCCGCTGAAATTGGCGTCGTTCTTTACGAGGAATGACATATCGGCGGTCGACTGGAAGCGTACATAGATCTTGGCCGCTTTGGCTGATCCGGCGGGGTATGACAGAGCTACGGTCTGCTTGGTATAGGCTGATGCCGCTCCGAGGCTGATGCTCTTTGATGCGATGGCGTTGCCCGAGGCATCAAGCACAATGATTTCGGCCAGACCGGTATCGGCCAGGTTTTTGGGCGAGTACTTAAACCAGAACGAAAGTGCGTCGGGGCGCGAGCCGAAAGCGATGCCGCAGTCGAGATCATCGGTAGTGACGGGGCCACAGCCGTTATGATCGTTCTGGCCATAGCCTGCCGGACGTGTTGTGCGTGTGGCTCCGAGGTGCAACAGACCGGCGTCACGGTATTTCGTTGTGCCGCTTCCGCCGCCGTCACCTACTGCGGTATTGCCTGAGCCCCAGCCTACCGAGCGTATCAGAGCAGCTTTGCCGCTATGGGCATCGGTGGTCTGTATGGTGCCTGAGATAGCGTCATAGGCGTAGTTGGCTAAAAAGCCGCTACCCTGGCTTGTCGTCATGGTGTTGTTTGTACCCCAGCCGACAAAAGCGATGTTCTGCCAGTTGCTTTTTGAGCTTACAATAGTGACGTCGGCGTCGAGGTTGCCGTTTTCGAGGCCTGTGGCGGCTTCGGTAGTCATGTCGGCGGGGGTGGCGTCGTTGGCGGCACCGGGCACCTCGATCATTACCTTATAGGCAGTGGCGGGTGTGAGGCCTGTGAGTTTTACTGTCTCGCCGTCGATAGTGAAATTGACGGCTGTGTAGGTATTGCCTCCGTCAGCCGAAACCTTTACCTGTGATTTTCTGAGCACCGAGGCGAGGTTGATGCCTTCGGCCGAGCCTATGACCTTGACAGATGCGGTGGCGCGGGTGGCAAAGACGTCGTTGTCGCTAACCACGGCCTGCAGTTCCACAGCCTGGCGTGCGACGGTGATCTCGGGGCTGCTGAGCTTGCCTGCCACAGCGCGGAGGACAAGGTCGTCGGCCGAGTCGGGCAGACCGCTGACAGTCGCGTGATATACACCGTTGCCGGCAGCTGTGAATGTAGCTGTCGCCGTCGACCAGGTATTGCGCTCGTTTTTGTATTGTATGGTCACGGTCTTTGAGGGGTCGCCGCCATTGTAATTGAGGTCGATCTCAAAGTCGGTCGCGCCCATAAGCAGCACGCCGGGGTTTGAGAGAGCGATCTCGAGCGGTGTGGCCTCGGCCTTGAACGACAGAGGTGCCTCGCATGTCTTGCCAAGGCGGTCAACGACCTTGATGGTGAATGTGCTGACATTGTTGCCTCCCTCGACGGTCTGTATGTGTGCCAGGACGCCGGAGAAGTCGATCACGGCCATCTGGTCGGGCTTGTTGAATATGCCACGGCACTGCAGACCCAGGCTTGTGAGACGCTGGCGCATGTTCTCGGGGGCTGTGACCAGGTTGATCTCGTCGGGCCATCCCTGAGCCTTGAGTGAGGCCGACTGCACCGTGAGGTTTACCTCGGCGAGACCGCCACGTGCGATTATGTTGGCCTTGATGGGGGTCGAGGGTGCATTGCCGGGAACGAATGCGATGGTCTGGCCGTTAGAGAATCCCTCGGCTGCGAGCTCGGGCGCGGGTGCGTTGAACAGCTCGTTGCTCAGGTCGATCTCGACGGGTTCATTCTCCAGCTCGTCGTCAAAAATGATTTTAAGCACAGCATCGCCGCTGCCGTTGGTAACGTCAAATGTGACGCGGTAGTGGTGGCGTGCCTCGGCCTGAATAGTAGCGGCCTTGATCGAACCTTTGACACCGTTGGGTTTGGTGAGGCTGACCGAAATCTCGACGTCGCCGGGCTTTACGTAGACGGGACGGGTCTCGTCTTTGGCATAGAAAGTGTATGCACCGCCGGCACTGTGTATCTCGGCACTGTAATCAGCCATGTAATCGATAAACTCGGGTGTGTAGAAGATGCTCACCATCGCGTTTGCGAGTGTGGCGGTGAGGTTTACACGGGTTGTCTGACTATCGACAACTTTCAGTGAAGTCGATCCATAGAAGTAGGGAGCCTCGAAACCCTCGGAATCCTCGTCACCGTAGAATGCCTCGAGAGTGTAGTCGCCTACATTGAATTTAGCGTTAATGTCAAAGTCGGCGGGTTTGTCCCACGAGCCGGCAGGAGTGCCGTCGGCAGCGGTGAGCTTGAGCGACAGCATGTCGGCGGTGACGTCGGTAGCCTCGGCCCTCGACTGACGCGAGGACACGACGGCGTTGTTGACACCGACGGCGGGCGAAATCTGACCGGTGCCGTTGCCGCCGCCGGGCTCGAAAGTATCGGCGCAGGCGGCCAGCGAGGCTACGAGAGCCGCACCGACGATTCCTTTTACAATTGTTTGCTTCATTGTGGTTGATTGTTTATTATAACGTGTTTTTGAATAATCGTAATCAGGGTTTGCGACAAGCAAAAAGTCGGTGCAAATTTAACAAAAATTCCCAACCTTTCGCATTGTTTTCCATATTATTTAGTGGCGAATGTGACATAACGGATAGTTTCGTGGTATATTATGCTAATATTGCAACCAATCACGCGACATGTGTGTTTTAATAATCGAGACGATTAATAATCTTTTAAAACCCTATTGAAATGTCAACTACAACTGATGTAAAGGCTCAGGCTGCCGCAGAGGTCGCCAAGAATGCCGCCGAGGTTTCTGCAGCTGCTGCAAAGGTCGCTGCCGAGGAGAAAGCAAAAACAGTTAAGGATCAGGCCGCGCAGACGCTCGCCGATGCGAAAGAATCGGCTGCAGCCAGCTATGATGAAATCAAGGATAAAGTTGCCGACAAGGCGTCGACTATCAAGGATAAGGCTGCCGATCTGGCTGCCCAGGCCCTTGACAAGGGCGGCGATCTGCTGGATTCGCTGTCTGACAAGGCCCATGATCTTGCCGACAAGCTTGGCAAGTAATGCTCGACAATAAATGACACGGGCACATGCCATTAGCGGCATGTGCCCGTGTCATTTATCTGTCTGTTAGGAGCCGGTAGGTCGATATTTGTCGACGGCTCCGGGATTATA
>JAUNGA010000119.1 GCA_030524765.1 Bacteroidales bacterium
TCCTTGACTTAAAACCGCACTCCGCCGGTCTGAAAAACGGGAGTACTATAGAGTGGCTTTTGCATTTTTTTATTCAGAGTGGGTCGAGTATCAGAATTTCTGCGTAAATTTACGAAAAAATTTGCAAGATGGCATCACCCGCGATTACTTTTGATTCTCTCGTGCGCAGTCTCAGAAACGGCCAATATACACCCGTCTACGCCATTCACGGCGAAGAAGGCTATTATATCGACTCACTCGTCAGGCAATTCGAGAGCATAGTGCCGGTCGAAGATCGCGATTTCGCGCTCACTGTCATCTATGCGCCGAGGGTCGAGCCACAGTCTGTAGTCGACATATGCCGTCAGCTGCCCATGATGACCGAACGCCAGGTAGTGATCGTCAAAGAGGCTCAGTCGGTACCTGCCACATGGCTCGACAAACTGAAGTCATACGTATCGTCGCCCACGCCGTCAACATTGCTTGCCATATGCGGCCGAGGCGACAAACTCAAGAGCAAAGAATTTGTCAAGGCCGTACAGGCGGCCGGAGGCACTGTCTACGAGGCTCAGAAAGTAAAAGAGTGGCAAGTGCCACGGCTACTGACCGAATATATCAAGACCCGCGGTCTGACCGCCGACCCGAAGGCAATCGATATGCTCTGCGAGTTTGTAGGCGCCGATCTCAGCAGGCTCTACAACGAAGTCGACAAACTCGCACAGATCCTGGGGCCCAACGCCCGGGTCACCCCCGAGAGCGTAGAGCGTAATATCGGAGTTAGCAAAGACTACAACAACTTTGAGTTGGTCGATGCCGTCGCCGCCAAAGATCCGGTGCGGATCTTCCGCATCATACGCTATTTCGAGTCAAATCCCAAGGGCAATACTCCGGTCGTGACTGTGGCTACATTGTTCGCATTTTTTGCCGATCTGCTGTCTGCATATTATGCCAAAGACCGCTCAGACGCCGGTCTGCGACAGGAGTTAAACATACGCAACGACTTTGCCCTGCGGCGACTGCGTGCCGGCATGGCCTCATATAATGCCTTTCAGATAATCGAGATCATAGATCTGCTGCGTCAATTCGACACGATGAGCAAGGGCGGCGGCTCACGGCAGGATCCGTTCCGTCTGCTTCACGATCTCATGTTCCGCATAATCACGGCACGCGGCAAGATGCCTGTGTAAATTAAGAGGGCTCTTAATCGAACGCCCCCTCAAGACCTTCCTCGGCTGTCTCAGGCTCTTCAACACCATAGAAACCGCCGTCACATAGATTGATGTCGGCCGGGAACGTAAAACGTTTGCTCTGATCGTAAGGCAATGACGGATCGGCATAGACCTTACTGATATACTTGCCATAGATTGGCAGCGCCATTGACGCACCCTGTCCTTCGGCCATCGAATTGAAGTGAATGTAGCGCTCCTCGCCACCGACCCATACACCGGACACGAGATCGGGTGTGAATCCCATGAACCAGCCGTCAGAGTTGAAGTTGGTGGTACCCGTCTTGCCACCCATCTGAGCGGTGAGGTTATAAGGCGCACGACGCAGTCGGTTGCCTGTACCACCGTCTACTACATTGAGCAGCATCGACAGGATCTTATAATAACCCTTCTCGGTGATGACCTCGGTCTGATTAGGTGTGAAATCGGTGATTATATTGCCATTGGCATCGGCAATAGCTGTCACAAACATCGGGTCGGTGCGCATACCCTTGTTGGCAAATGCGCTATAGGCCGTCACCATCTCTTTTACCGACACCTCGCACGGGCCGAGACAGAGCGACAATACTGCCGGGAGCTTGTTGGTGATACCATACGAGTGCATACGTTTCACCAGCTCGGCAGGCGACAACTGAGCCATAAGTCTGGCCGAAATCCAGTTGTTGGAGTTGGTGAGCGCCCAGCGCAGATCTACCATCTCGCCGATACGGGCATGTCCTGAGTTACGGGGCGACCAGGGGCGACCGCTCTCATCGTAGAAAGTCGGTTGAGAATTGAGCAACTGATCGCAGGGCGTAAAATCAGACTCCATTGCATAAGTATAGAGGAACGGCTTGATCGTCGAACCGATCTGACGACGACCTTTCGACACCATATCATATTGGAAGAATTTGAAGTCCGGGCCGCCGACATATGCTTTGACAAAACCAGTCGTGGGATCCATCGACATAAAACCGGCACGCAAGAACGACTTGGTGTAGAGTATCGAATCCATAGGAGTCATCACAGTGTCGACCGGACCGTTATAGCTGAACACTGTCATCTCGACAGGTTTGTTGAACTCGGCTCTGATCTCGTCTTCACTCATACCGGCAGCACGGTCAATACGGTGTCGCTCACTCTGTCGCACGGCATTGTCAATAAGCTTGCGACGTGTTTCTGCCGTGAGTTCGGCGGGATTGCTTGAGTAAGGCGCCGATGCCGAACCGCGTTTCTCGCGGAAGAATTGATTCTGCAGATGACGCATGTGCTCGCTGACAGCCTGTTCCGCATAGGTCTGCATGCGCGAGTCGATGGTCGTGTAAATTTTGAGACCGTCAGAATATATGTCATATAACGTACCGTCAGCCTTCGGGTTCTTGTCTATCCAGCCGTAAAGCGGATTCGTCGCCCAGGCAATCGAATCGTCAATAAAACTCTGGTCCTCCCAGCCACGATAATTTGCCCGTTCGGGTTTATGTGCCGTCAGATAACGGCGCAGCTCCTCACGGAAATAAGGTGCAAGTCCCTCTTTGTGGTCAACACGGTGGAAATCGAGCGTTAATGGCAAAGCCGACAAAGAGTCGCGTTCGGCACGTGAGATCATATCGGCCTTATACATCTGGTCAAGCACCACATTACGGCGATCGCGCGTGCGCTCGGGTTTACGCACCGGATTGAAATATGACGGATTCTTGACCATACCCACCAATGTGGCGGCCTCCTCGATCGTCAGATCTGATGCGTCTTTGTTAAAATATACCTTGGCAGCCGACTTGATACCGACGGCATTATAAAGAAAATCAAACTGATTGAGATACATCTTGAGAATCTCATCCTTTGAATAAAAACGTTCAAGCTTGACAGCGATCATCCACTCTATGGGTTTCTGCACCGCACGCGACAATAAACCGTCACTCGGCGGCGTATAAAGCTGCTTGGCCAGCTGCTGGGTAATGGTCGAGCCGCCGCCGGCATTCTTGTTTCCCATCAGCAAAGTCTTCACAATCGCACGGGTGATGGCCCGGGCATCAATACCCGAGTGATCAAGAAAACGCGCATCTTCAGTCGCAATCAGAGCATTGACCACGTTGGGCGAGATTTCGTCGAGATCGGCATACACTCGATTGCCCGAGTTCCGAAAATATCGGCCCATCTCAACGCCATCAGCGGTCAGAATTGTCGAGGCGAATTTATCTTGCGGATTGCGCAGCTCCTCGACCGGAGGCATATAGCCCACCACGCCGTTATAGACAAGAATAAAGAAAACGATGACAACAACAGTAACTATACCGAACGCCCACCATAGCGCACGCATTACCCGACGCCCCCATGAGCGCCCCGTTGCAGTATTGTTTTGATCAGCAGAATTTGCCATAACTGTTAGATACGATTTTGAAAAGGCAAAGTTACGAAAATTGATCGATAAATCAGCCGTCACTACAAAAAATACCAGGGCTGGCGCATGAGATTTAGGTAAAATTTAGCCAATATCATACTCCATA
>JAUNGA010000120.1 GCA_030524765.1 Bacteroidales bacterium
TATCCTTGACTTAAAACCGCACTCCGCCGGTCTGAAAAACGGGAGTACTATAGTGATTAGGTGGACTAATCAAAATAGATTTGGCTTCATGAAGATTGTTCGAGATTGATAACAATGTATTCATATTTGGAACATGCCATTATAAACACCTTAATATCAACTTGCATTACATTTGAGGAAGTGAAGTAACTACAATTCCTACCAAACCATAAAAAGGTGCGGATTCCGTTGGAATCCGCACCTTTTTCGTAATATTTGCATTGATTATCCCAATCGAATTGTAAAAAAGCGGGGCTGTCGCCGGCAGATGCGAACACAAACAAGAGCGAAAGCAAAATCAAAAACTCCATCCCCGACAAGAACGAGAACAGCCTCGGGTCGGTCAGACCGTCAACGGCAATCAGTCGCCCCCACGACATATACCAAAACCGGTATCTTTGACGGGGAACTTTTTTTGGAGATGGAACAGTAGATCCTAATTGGTTCTGAAACGAACCGGTCAAATGCCTTGAAAAGGCTCAATGAATGATCTCGCATCAGCCGGAGACATTAGGTGCCGGACGCCGCAAACGGGCTACCCGGCAGCCGGCCACCGCTTACTTTTTACCGAGGTGCGACACCTCGTCGTATATTCCGCCAAGCGACTCGGGTATCACGATTTTATAATCGCCGATCTCTCGCGAACGCAGGCTCTTGTATTTTGACAGTTTAGCTCTCAGCAGCTCGATTTTTTCAGTGTAGGCCTTGGTGGCATCGACATATTCGGTCTTTGCGGCAAGTTCCGATGCACTGACAGCTTTCTGACAGTCATATTTGATCGCGTTGAGCGAGGCCTGGGTCTCGCGGTGCAGCTTCTGCAACGAGAAATAGATGTCCTCGACATTCTCCGGTTCGACCGTAGGGGTATAGGTATATATCAGCGTATCACGTCCGCTGCCGTTCACCTCGTTGGGAGCATTGATACGACTTGTGAGCGCCTCGCGTGCCCGTGCGAAGCTACCGCCCGGATGTATGGCCTCACCTATCACCGACGCCAGTGTCTCGAGCTCGTAGTAGCGGTTGCGCTCGGCCACCGTCAGCGATGCATAATAGTCGTCATCGGTCAGAGCTTTCGACATCGTGGGCGGTTGTGGCATCTCGATCGCATTATCCTCGCAATACTGTTTTAATGTATAATCATCAACCTCCTTCAGCAGACGCTCACGCGCTTTGATTGCCTCACGCAACCATGCGATCAGCGAGTTTGCCTTGGCGATTGTGCGCAATTTGTGAGGTATGGCGTCGAGATCTTCCCGCGTCGAGCCCACTGTAAGTGTCTTTTCGCTGTCACTGCCGATCAATGCGACCGAAGTGGTATAGAGCAGCATACTGTCAAGCGATGATTCGATACCGCGCACCATCTCCTTCGCAAGGTTGGCTATGTGGTTGGCCGAAGTCGACGTCAGACCTTTGCCGTCGGTCGAGAAAAATATCATGTCTTTTTTCATATTGTCAGCAATTTTATTTTACAGAATCAATGTCCGGTATCATACTTGATGAGTGTACATACTCTTACATATAACATCCGGGGGGAGTTTTTCTCCCGATCACACTGCAAATTTATGGCCCCGTCTACGCAATCATTCTGCGCACTTGATAAAAATTTCTCCATAGACCATATTTTTAACATTTTATTATCCTATAAAAAGAAACATCTGACATTTAGCTTGAATAATTTTGCATACATGCAATTTTTGAAGTAATTTTGTCAAATTAATATTCATTTAGTCAATCATTGTCTATCTCAGTTACAAAATCAACAAAAAAATGAACAGATTTTATACTTTTGCGGTATCTGTCATGATTGCAACCGGCATCGGCGCCACAGCCCAGACCGACACATGGGAGCCTTGCGGCGAGATCGAGATCACTGACGACATAATATCATCGGTGTATTCAAAAACTGTCGCGGTATCGTCTTTCACAGCTCAGCTCGAACGCAGCGCCGAGACATCGGGCCTCTACCGGGTGGTCAATCCCTATAAAAACTGGCAGTCGCCCTCCGACCGGTTTGTATATGACAGCTCGAAAGACCACTATCTCATAATCCATGCCGAGGACGACCGCAAGGTATGGTTTGAAGACTTCGACACCGGATGGAGCGATACCGATGAAAACGGGGGACCGATAGCCGCCACGACATATGTGGCCATGTATGTCGCCCACGGCGATGACATCGATTTCATCTATGAGGTCTGCCCCGATATGTTCGGCACCGCCGATGACGGGCTGATCAGATTTCCCTCACAATTTTTGCTCAACAACGACTTCAAGCCAAATATTCTTGTAGCCGTCGGCGACCCCGACGATGGTTTCTATGCCGGCAACAAGCAGGGCAAACTGGCATTCCGTCTGCCCTCGCAATGGCAATCAATCGGCACAGGCAACTATACCGACGACATGATGGCATCGGCCTATGGCGTGCCCTCTCAGACATGGACGGTCGAGGTCGAGCGCAATCTCATCGATCCCAAACTCTTGCGCGTGGTAAGCCCCTATGCCGGCTGGAACATCACTGTCGACGGCGTTACCCGCGACGAAAATGCCCGGAGCTACATGGTGATACACACCGAGCATGAGCCTCACGTATGGTTTGATGATTTCGACACCGGCCTGCGGATTGACGGCAAGAAGATCACAATGGCATCTGACGCATGCTATTTCACCGACAAATACGGCTACGAAGATACATATTACGAGACCCCTGACATATACGGCCAACTTGTCGACGGCGTGATGACCTATGCGGCCGAATACAGCGGCGAATGGCCTTGCCTGTATCTGGAAATAGGCGACGGAGATGACATCTCGACCATATTTGGCAACAAAAACGGCGGATTCCGTCTCACATTGCCCGACTACTCGGGCATAGGATCAGTGTCGGCCGATGACACCGATGCCCCCGTCGAATTCTATACCCTGCAGGGTGTGAAAGTCAGCGGCGAACCTGCGGCCGGAATCTACATACGCCGTCAAGGCACCCGCGTCTCGAAAATAATGATACGATAACACATCACACGACCTATAAAAAGACGGCAGACCATGTTGGTCTGCCGTCTTTTATTTTATATGTTGTTAAACATGTTTTTAACCGACATTAACTATATATCTCTCTGAAATTTCGTAACTTTGCATTCCGAATTTTGGACACATAGTAAACCAACAAGATTCACGATAAATCAATTATCGCTATAAACAATTATAAGTATCAAAATTTTTCTGCTATGTTACAATCAAGCACCGTTTTTCAGAAGGTGCTCGGAATTGTGGGTGTATGGTGCATGGCCGCATTGCATTGCACGGGGGCATCAGCGACAACTCCGAGTCATCATCCAGGCACCGACCAAGTGTCGGTATCAGAAAACTATTACCGTAATTTCAAATTCACATGGACAGACGCCTCCGGCACAACACATGAGTCCAATCTGGCAGAGCGTGCCACCGATCCGGCCCACATCGTGGCGCTGCTCAGCGAGGTCTATCTCAATCC
>JAUNGA010000028.1 GCA_030524765.1 Bacteroidales bacterium
GGTGGCAGGTGCTGCCGGTGCCTCGGGAGGTGCGGCTGCAGGTGCGGCTGCGGGTGTCGGGAACTGGTCGCCTGTGGGCATCGCCGGGGCCGGAGCCGAGGTCTGTGTGCGCACTACGGCACCGTTGTTGGCCTTGGGCATGGTGTAGGCCGACGCGATCGAGAGCAGCACGATCAGGGCTGCCAGAGTCCACGTGGCTTTCTCGAGGAAAGAGTTGGTCTGACGCACACCCATGACGGTGCCGGCGCCGCCGAACTGCGACGAGAGGCCGCCGCCCTTGGATTTCTGGATGAGAACGATGCCGATCAGTAGCACCGCAACAATAACGGTCAATACGATAATTACGACGTACATAGTATCTTAGGTGATATGATTTTTATTTGTCTGCAGGGTTTCCCGCACGCTGGTTGACTATCAGTTTCTGCAAGAAACGCAATTGGTCTGCAAAGTAAATACTTTTTTTCGGATAATTCAAACTTAAATTGCTAATTATTTCATATGCGCGCTCATATCGGCCCTGTTTTATGAAAATTTTAGCAAGACTCTCGCTCAGCAGCGAGTCCTCGGCCGGCTCCTTGGGCTTTGACGGTGCGGCATGGCGCGCAGGCTCGCGCCGGGGTTCGGGCTCGGGCCGCAGGGGCTCGGTACGCTCGCCGTCCACGGGGTTGGCGGCCAGGAAGGCATCGATGAGCGCATCCTGCGAGCCGGGGGCAGCCTCGGCGCCCGCGTCGCCCGCCTGCGCCGATTCGCGTGCGAGGGTCTCGGCATAGTCGGGCACGGGATTGAATATCATGCGCTCGAGCAGTGCGTCCTCTTCGGGCGACCGGTGCCCGTAGGTCTCGAGAAATGTGTCGATGGTGCGCTCGGTCGACGGCGGGGGCGGAGGCAGCTCGGGCGGATAAAAGTGCGCGAATCCGTTGCCGGCCGGGTCGATCATCGAGATGACCGAGGCCGGGTCGCCCGAATAGAGCGCCACGCGCATTCGCAGATTCTCGCGCTCGTCGGCGCCAAGCGCCTCGTCGCAGTACTTGAGCAGCAGCATGGGCGCCACCACCGATGCCGGACAGTCGACACAGGCACGCCGCAGCTCGGCCACATCGGCCGCGTCGAGCCGCACATCGGCGCCCGCCGACTTGATGATGATATGTCGCAGATCGTCGCTCATGGCCGTTTACCAGTTGCCCAGGGTGGCGTTGAATATCAGGTCGACGAGCTCCTTGGCTATCTCCTGGCACAGCTGGTCCTGCACATCGGTCAGCATCAGCGAGCTGTCAAAGTCGCGATAGGCCGAGAAGGTCTGGTCGATATCCTTGTTGTCTTCCTTGTTGTCGATATATTTCACACGCACCGTGATGGTGAGGCGTGTCTGCGATGCGAAGGCATTCTCGGTCACCGCCTGGGGCGTGAGGCTATAGCCCGTGATCTCGCCCTCGAGCTGCAGGTCCGAGGCGCCGTCGGTCGTCTGCAGCCGCGTGTTGCGGGTGATATAGTCGAGCAGTTCGTTCTCGAACGTCTGCTGCAGGGGCGGATAGACGAGAGCCGCGCGTATCGGAAACTCCGACACGTGTATCGTGCGGTATATGCTGTAGTCGAGCGCCGAGCCGTTGAATTTATAACTCACACAGCTCTGGGGCAGCATGGCCGCCACGGCCACGATGAGAGCGCCGATCAGGCCGATGATCTTATTCGAGCCCATATTCCTTGATTTTACGGTAAAGTGTACGTTGAGAGATATTGAGCTCGTCGGCTGCGGCCTTGCGGCGTCCGCCGTTGCGCTCCAGGGCGGCGCGTATGGCCTCGCGCTCCTGGTCTTCGAGCGTGGCCGGACGGCCGATATTGAGGGCCGGGGTCTCGCTGTATGTGACCAGGGCCGTGCCGGGCGACGCCGGGGCCGGCTCGTTATCCTCGGCAAAGTCGACAAACGCGCCGTGAGGCGTCGCCGCCGCGTGGTCAGTCCCGCGGCCCTCGAGGCGCTGCTCGAGCTCGTCGATACGCTTCTGCATGCCCAGTATCAGATTGAACAGCATCTCGCGCTCGCGGTCGTAGCTGTGCTGCCGCGGCTCCGACGCCACCACCGGCGGTGCCGACAGCGTGGCGTTGGCCGGCAGATAGCGGCTCACGGTAGCGGTGTCTATATCGTGGCCGGCCTCGAAGATAGCCATCTGCTCGACCACATTCTTGAGCTGGCGCACATTGCCCGGCCAGCTGTACCGGGCCATCGCCATGCGGGCCTCCTCGGTCAGCGTCACCGCCGGCAGACGCCACCGCTCGGTAAAGTCGGTGGCAAACTTGCGGGCCAGCAGGCCGATGTCGCTGCCACGGTCGCGCAGAGGCGGTATGGCGATCTGCACCGTCGACAGACGGTAGTAGAGATCCTCGCGGAAACGCCCCTCGGCCACCGCGCGCTGCATGTCTACATTGGTGGCCGCCACCACACGTATATTGGTCTTCTGCACCACCGACGAGCCGACCTTCAGAAACTCGCCCGTCTCGAGCACACGCAGCAGGCGGGCCTGCGTCGTCAGCGGCAGCTCGGCCACCTCGTCGAGAAAGATCGTGCCACCGTCGGCCTCCTCGAAATAACCCTTGCGCGAGGCCACAGCACCCGTAAACGAACCCTTCTCGTGGCCGAAGAGCTCCGAGTCGATCGTTCCCTCGGGGATGGCGCCGCAGTTCACGGCTATATATTTGGCGTGCTTGCGCGCGCTATAGGCATGTATTATCTTGGGAAAGAACTCCTTGCCCGCACCGCTCTCGCCCGTCACCAGCACCGACAGATCGATCGGCGCCACGCGCAGCGTGCGCTCGATCGCGGCGGTCAGCGCCTGAGCGTTGCCCACGATGCCGAATCGCTGCTTGGCCTGCAGCACATCGGCCGACTGGCGTGCCGCGGCGTTGCTCACTTCCATCGGCGCATCTCGTAGGTTTTAGACTTGAGCCACTCGCCGAACTCCTCCACCGAGCCCTGATGACGCTTCTGCTCCTCGACCGGGATCGGATCGCCCACACTGATATGCAGCGTAGTGTTGCACTTGCGCCACACCTCCGACGGCAGACGCAGCGTGCGCAGCTGCCAGCACACCACACCCAGGAAGTTGAACAGAAAACTGTTCGACCCATGGAAATAGATCGGAATAACCGGCACATTGAGCTGCTCGATCAGACGTATGATCGACGGCTGCCACTGACGGTCGTTGAGCTCGCCGCGCCAATTGACCTTCGACACCGCGCCCGCCGGGAAAAATCCCATCGGCTTGCCGCGGCGCACCTGCATGATGGCCTGCTTGATGCCCTGTATCGACACAGCCTTCTTGGCCGGGTCGTCGCTCGCCGTCTGGTCCACAGCGATAAAATTCGGACGCATCGCCGTCAGACGGTTGAGTATCATGTTGACCATCACCTTATATTCGGGGCGGCGCGAGGCCACCAGATGTATCAGCGTGATGCCGTCCAGAGCGCCGAACGGGTGGTTTGACACCGTCACAAACGCCCCCTCGGGCAGATTGTCGAGCACCTGTTCATTGTCGATACGCAGCTTGATCTTGAAATCATCGAGCAGAAACTTCACGAATTCAGGGCCCGGATGATCAAATCCGCGCGAATGCACATCATTGACACGGTCTACCTGCAGCCAGTGCAGCACACGCTCCACCAGCTTCTCGTGGCCCTTGAGCTTGGGCACCATCTCGATGACATCCTCGACATCAAGCACAGTACGTTTCACAGGCTTGTCCGAGCCCTGCGGCTGATTTATATTGTCTGACATGAGTTCGTTGATTTACAGTTGACCTGCAAAGGTACTAAATAATCGCCGATTGCGCAAATCCCCATCCACCGTGTCAGGTCGGGCAGGTCGGGCAACCGCATTGGAATCCATATTTTTTTAGAAGAGCTATTAAATATTCATTATTCCGGGCGGCGCATCTGATTTTATTCCAATTATTGTCTGCCGGGGTCTTTATGACAGGGAGCAAGACCCGCTGATACGGATCTTGCTCCCATTGCATATCACTAAACTTTACTAAACTTTCTTATTATTAGCGCTTGATGAGCGTGAGGACGTTCGAATTGCCGTCGGCATCGATAAAGCGCACGAAGTAGATGCCTGATGTCCAGTCGGCTATGGCGATTGTGGCGCGGGTATCGACGGGGGCGTTGTAGACCAGTGCGCCCGAGGGGCTGTAGATCATCACGTCGCAGACACCGGGCACCTCGACGGTCACCATGTCGCGCGAGGGGTTGGGATAGAGTGCTATCTGATCGTCGGGGATCTCGCCGGTGATGCCGGTGGTCGAGCCGCAGCTCTGGTTGGGATTGTAGGGGAATGCGGCCGTTTCAAGCTGTCCGCCGGAGATCGGCAGTTTGAGCCGGAATGAGAGTCCGCTTATAGGGTTTGTGAGGATATACTGATACCATCCGTCGGCCTCCTGGGTAAACTGGCCGTATTCGCGGAATCCGTTTTCGTTGCTCCAGAGATAAGGCGGGACCTGACCGGTATATTGGTTGTCAAATTTGGCTCTGACAACGATATTTCCGTCCACGGTGCTGAATTCCACGGTATAGCCGTCGCCATTATCGAACTTTGCATTTTGCACACAGGCGCCGTGGGTGCCGGGACCCGGGTCAGGGTTGACAGGATCGACGGGATCGACAGATGCGGCCTCGACCGTGACTGTGCGTGGCAGAGAGACAAATGCTCGGCCCTCGGCATTGACGGCCTCGGCTACAATCGTATAGGTGCCGGCCTCGGCAGGTGCCGTCCAGTCGTGGCTGTGGGTCTTTGACGCGCGGGCCAGGGGAGCATGCTGTTTGTCGTTGACTGCCTCGCCGTTGACCTTGATTATCGATTTGACAATGTTGTGGTCGCCCTCGTCGATAGTGACATCGATGGTGACCGTCTCGCCCGATTTCACCTTGTCGGCGCTGAGGTTGACGGTGACGTATGCATCGCGTTTGCTCGGGGTCGAGCTTACGCTGGTGGTGAGCTTGCGGGGCGGGCACACCAGTTCGTATCCGTCTGAGAACCGCACGGTGATGGTCTCGTCGCCATAGTTGTGGCAGGCATAGGTCATGCGGCCGTTGTTGTCAAAGGCTGTGGCCAGAGGATTGTTGGCCGATATGTCCTGGCGGGGTACGCCGAGCACCGACATCGCGTGCACCTGCTGATAGGTCTGGGCCTGTGAGATGCCGAATTTTTTGCCGAGCTGGTTGCAGTTGTTGTAGAGCTGCAGGGCCTGGGTCGGGTCTATCATCGACAGGAACTGCAGCCAGCAGTCATACCAGATGTTGTCGTTCGCCTGATTTGACAGGATCTGAGTCTCACGGCACATCGCGTCCCAGAGCTTCCGGGCATAAGATGTGTTGTTGACGAGATAGAACGAGCCTGCGTGCACCGGATATATCTGTATGCCGTATGATCCCTCGATGGGTGCGCCCCAGAAGTTCTCTGAGTCATACCGGTTGCCGAAGATGCGCGAGTAGAGGGCCTTGCCGTTCGATTCTATGGAGTTGTTGACATTAAACCAGTACTCCTCGGTGGCCGAGCGTTCGATGGTGTAGAGACACACGCCCAGGTCGCGCACGGCCTTGTTGCCGGTGACTGCGCCCCAGTGTATCAGCGAGCAGTTGAACTGCATCGACTCCGAGGTCGATTCCTGGTCGTTGCCTGTCGGGTCAGTGGCAAAACCGTTGGCCCAGCAGTGGCCTGCATAGGGGCTGAAGCTGCGCAGGTAAGGGAACATCGGATCGTTGCGGTCGCTCGATGCGGCGTCGCGCACGAGCATACCCACCATATCGCCCCACTGGTTGGCCCAGCCGGGATTGTATTGCTCGACAAAGGCTGCGGCGTGGATAAAGTAGCCCCAGTGGAAGTGGTGGTCGTTGATATTGCTGTCCTGGCCGTGACCGCCGGGATAGCCGAGCAGGGCGGTGTACGGTTTGTGGTAATAGAACATCAGGGCGATGTCGCCGTTATCATATGTGAGCCAGCGCTCAAGACGGTTTTTGACCAGCTGCATGCCGCGGTTGAATCCGGCCTCGTATCCGGCTTCCTTGCATATGCGCGCGGTCTGCACCAGGCGGTTGAGCACCTGGCCGTCATTGTAGCTGTCGGTCCAGTCAGACAGGCCGTTGTTGTTGAAGATGTCGTCGGCCAGTCTCATCAGCTCGGTGCTGTCGTAGCCGCTTGACTGGTCTTGCAGTGCGGGTATGGTGGGCAGCACGCCTCCGTAGCGCAGTTCGGTGGTGAATGAGTTGGTCGCCGCGATCTTGATCGTGCCTCTGACAGAGCTGAGGGTATGACCGGTAAAATTGGGATTGCCGGCGAGATTGTTGTAATGGTGGGGCAGCAGACCCATCAGTACGGTCGAGCCCGAGCCCTCCTTTACATCGGGGGTGACGGCATAGATGGCGCGCACCTTGCCGGCATTCTCGTCGTAGGTGAATTCGGCGCGTGTGTCGGCCGGGAACACGTAGGCATACTGTTTCCAGGCGCGGGCTGTCGCCACTGCGTCGCCTGCGGGCAGTACGGCCGCGCTCCAATAGTTCTTGCCGGCGAGATTTGATGTGAATTTATTGCCGCCGGCCGAGTTCCACGACGAGCCAGACGGAGCATATATCGCATAGTTGGCGCCATTATAGGCGCCGCTGATCACGATGATGTTGTCGTCGACTATCTGGGCGACGCCCATTCCGGCGGTTACGACTACGTTGTCGTTTGTCGATCGGTTGAAATATACAAACGGCATGCCCAGGCCGGCCGTGGCGGTCATGCGGCCGTCGTTCCAGCTCAGCGAGACGGTCCAGTCGCTATAGTCGCATACGGTGGTCTGCGGCGAGTTGATGCCTTCGAGCGATATGACCACGGGGATGTCGGCCGACATCGCTCCGCCGGCGATCGGGCGCAGGATCACGAGGCCGTTGTCGCGGGGGCTCAGGGCCAGCGAGTAGGCATAAGATGAGTGTCCGTGATTGTTGATGAGCTCGTTCGACCACCAGTCGTTGGTCGGGATCGGCCGGTTGGCGGCTTTTCCGCTCACCTGCGGGTTTCCTTGAGGATAATCATTGCGATCGGCCTCGTCTTTGCCCGGAAATGCATCGCTGTATGAGCCGCTGCCCACATGCACTACTCCCGCATACGACGTGATGCCGCTCAGCACGAGGCCGAGGGCCAGGATCTGTTTTAATCTCATTGGTTATGGCAAGATTTGTTTCGGTTATGATTTGGTAATTTAGATTTTGGTCATGAGAGAGGCTGCTGCCTGTTGTGTATCGCAAAGTTACAGCTATATTTCAAAAAGTCAAAGGCATTTTGAGGGTTTGCGTAGAGATGCAGTATCGCAAAAAATACGTTTCATATATAATATGAAGACGATAAATTGAGTATCTTTGTCAAAAATTTAGTCAAAACAACGACATGAAAAGAAAATCGCTGCTCGCGGCGGCCGTCATGGCGACGGCGATCTCGGCCGGAGCACAGATAAACTCGCCGGTCAATGCCGGATATCTCGCACGTGGCGAGGCCATGTTTGCCGACCGCAATTATGCGGGATGCATCGATCAGCTGTCGTCGCTCGACCGCTCGGCTCTGACAGCTGTCCAGCTCGAGCAGGCCGACTGGCTGCTGGCGGTGGCGGCCATGCACACGTCAGGTGCCGCGGCTGTCGGCCATCTGCAGGCGTTCATTGCCAACTATCCGGCGTCGCTGCACCGCGGCCGCGCCCTCATGTATATAGGCGACTGTCTGGTCGAGAGCGACCCAGCGGCTGCGCTCAAGGCCTATGAGGCTGTCGACCCGGCTGTGCTCGATGCCGCCGATCGGGCGGCGTGGCGCTATCACCGCGCATACTGCCGCCTCATGACAGGCGATCTCGATGCCGCCGCCGCAGGCTTTGCCGCCGCCGCGGCCGACAGCCGATGGCGCAACAATGCCGATTTCTATCTCGGCTATATCGCATATACCCGTCGCGAATATGATGTCGCGCGCCGCTGCCTGCAGTCGGTCGACCGGCACACGTCGCCCGGTATCGACGCCGATTACTATCTGGCCCAGATCGAATACGTCGAGGGCGATTACAAGCAGGCCCTCTCGTATGCAGAGCAATTGCTCGCCCGTCAGGGCGCGACCGACGAATATCGCGCCGAGGCCTGCCGCATCGCCGGCGAGTCGGCCCATCAGCTCGGCGATACCGGCAAGGCTGTCGAGTATCTGCGCCAATATGCGTCGATGGTAGAAGACCCGGCGCCGTCGGCGCTCTATCTGCTCGGTACGGCCGAGTATGCCCGCGGCCGCTATGCCGACGCCGTACGCAGCCTCGAGCCTGTCACGGCATGCGACGATGCCATGGGACAGAGCGCGTCGCTCTTTATCGGCGAGGCTCAGATGAGGCTTGGCGACAAAGACGCCGCAGTGCTGGCGTTTGACCGCGCACGTCGCCTCGACTATGACAAGGGCGTGCAAGAGGCCGCGCTTTACAATTATGCCGTGGCGCGGTTTGGCGGTGCCAACGTGCCGTTTGGCAGCAGCGTGGCCGCTTTCGAGGAGTTCCTTGCCAAATTCCCCGACGGACGCTATGCCCCTGCCGTGCAGGAATACCTCGTGGCAGGCTATCTGGCCGACAACAACTATGAGACCGCTTTGGCATCGATCGAGCGCATGCGCCGTCCGGGCGACAAGGTGCTTGCGGCCAAACAGCAGATACTGTATGCGCTGGGCACCCGTGCCCTGGCCACAGGCGACGCCGGCACCGCGGCCGCGTATCTCGAACGCTCGCGCGAGCTCGGCCGCCACAACCCTGCGGTCGCCGCCCAGACGGCCCTCTCGCTCGGCGAGGCACGCTATCGTCTCGGCGACAACCGTTCGGCAGTGACATATATTAATGAGTATCTCAGAAACGCGCCGGCCGACGACCGCAACCGCAAGCTGGCCCGTTACGATCTGGGGTATGCCTGTTTCGGGCTCAAGGACTATGCCAAGGCGCTGCCTTGCTTTGTCGACGCCGCCGAGTCGCACGGCGCTCTGCCGGAGGCTGTCGAGGCCGACGCGCTCAACCGCGCCGCCGACACATATTATTATACGGGCGACTGGGCCAAGGCCGATACCTATTATGGCCGCGCCTATGACCGCAACCCCGGCAGCGGCGACTATCCCGCATTCCAGCGCGCAGTCATGCAGGGCTATCAGCGCGACCACAAGGGCAAGATAGCCTCGATGCGCCGCATGATTGCCGAGTTCCCGACATCGTCGCTCATTCCCGACGCCCTGCTCGAGATGACCGAAAGCTATCAGCAGCTGGGCGATACCCGCTCGGCTCTCGACACATATGACCGTATAATCGCCGACTATCCGGCCACGACGCAGGCCCGCCGAGCCACGGTGCAGATGGCGATGACGCGCCTCAACACCGGCGACCGTGCCGGTGCCGTGGCGGCCTATCGCCGTCTGATCAGCGAGTCGCCCACCTCTGACGAGGCCCGCGTGGCTGCCGAGGAGCTCAAACGCCTTGCCGCCGAAGACGGCACTTTGGGCGAGTTCGGCGCCTTCCTCGCCTCGGTCGACAATGCCCCGCAGCTTGATGTGGCCGAGGCCGACGCCCTGGCATTTGATGCCGCCGAGCGCGCCTGGGTCACTGGAGGCCGCACCGACCGCTTGAAAAGCTATCTGGCCGACTATCCCTCAGGCGCATATCGCCCCGCGGCCTATGCCTGTCTGATGGATGCCGCCGCCTCGCCTGCCGAGGCCCTCGAATATGCCTCGGCCATTGTCGAGCGCTATCCCGACAGCCGCCATGTCGAGGCTGCTCTGACCGTCAAGGCCGAGAGCCTTTATTCGCTCGGCCGTGGCGACGAGGCCCTCGCCGCATGGCAGGCCCTCGAGCAGCGCGCGTCGACCCCGCAGGCCCTCAACGCGGCCCGCACGGGCATAATGCGCGTGGCACGCGACATGGCAGACGCCTCTCTGATGCTCGGCGCGTCAGACGCCCTGCTGGCATCGTCGACCACGGGCAGCGAGGTGCGCAACGAGGCCACGTTCACCCGCGGTCTCGCCCTGAGTCTCGACGGCAAAGGCGCCGAGGCTCGCGACATGTGGCGCAGGATCGCCGGCGAGACCGACGACCTCTATGGTGTCAAGAGCGCATATTATCTGGCCGAGAGCCTTTATGACAGCCGCGACTACGACGGTGCGCGCGAGGCCGTCGAGGCCGTGATCGACTCGGCAACGCCTCACACCTACTGGCTCGCCCGCGCATTCATACTGCTCAGCGACATCTATGCCGCGCAGGGCAAGACCTACGAGGCCCGCGAATACCTGCGCTCGCTGCGCGACAACTATCCCGGCAACGAGACCGACATCATGCAGATGATTGACTCGCGACTCAATAAAAAGTAAACGAAATGAACACCCGCCAATATGCCGCCATAGCCGCGGCTCTCGTCTGCGCCGCCGCTTCGGCGCAATCGCTCTCGACCGAGGTCGTCGTCGACCGTACCGTGCTCCCCGCCGAGCGTGCCGCATCGCGTCCGGCCACGGTCACTCCCGCTCTCGTGCTGCCTCAGGCCACGACCATCGACCTGGCCACGTCCGACTATACCGCCCTGTCGCCTCTCACGCGGGCCTACAGTCCTCTGTCGCCCGTGGCGGCGCCCGGCCTGTCGCCCTTGTCGCCCTACAGGGGCTATGCCGTCATCGGCTACGGCCCTCTGTACAACCTCGGCCTGTCGGCCGGCTACCGCGCCATCAACACCGGGCGCACCCGTCTGGGCATACACGCACAGTTTGACGGCGAGAGTTACAAAGGCGTCGACACCGACGACAAGATGAAATACAACGGCGCACGCATCGGCGCCGACCTCAATACCGCTGTGGGCGCGTCGTCGCACCTTATAGCCGGCGTCAGCGTCGGCTACAGCACTTCGGCCACGCCTGCGTTTACCGAAAGCCAGTCGCTTGTCAACGGCCGCATCGGTGCGCTGTGGCTCTCGTCTGTCGGAAAATTGAGCTACAAGGCCGGTGCGTCGGTCGAGTTTGACTCGTACGGCGAGCTGAAGGAATTATATTACGGTTCTCTGCCGGAAATCCACAAGCCCCGGCAGCAGACCTACGGTTTTGAGCTCGGCGCGGCCTATCCGCTGTCGGGCGTCGGCCGTCTGGGTCTTGACGTCGAGGGCGAATTCATGTCGACCACCGACTGTGAGACGCTCGGTGCGGTGGGCCTCACACCCCATTATACCCTGCGCACCGCCGACGTGTCGGCACGCATCGGCCTCAAGGTCGATTTTGCCACCGGCGGCGAGGGCTCCAAGGTGCACGTGATGCCCGACGTACACATCGCCTGGACACCGTCGGGCTCACCGGTCGCCGTCTATGCCGACGCTACCGGCGGCACCCGTCTCAACACATTCGCCTCGCTGCGCCAGGTGTCGCCCTATCTGCGCGGTGCCGGCTGCTATGGCCGCTCAGACGTGCCGTTCGACATCGGCGCCGGCATCGTCGTCGGTCCCGTCAGCGGCTTTACAGCCCGTATCTACGGCGGCTATGCCAAGGCCGACGAGTGGCTGATGATGTCAGACTTAGCCCCGATAATGCCATTTGTGGCCACCGATATAAGCGGCTGGCGGGCCGGTGTCGAGCTGGGCTACGACTTCGGCCGCCTCGTCACCGTCAAGGCCGGTGCGCAGATCGCGTCGTCGGGCGACAGTCACGCCTGGTATCAGTGGCGCGACCGTGCCCGTATGGTCGTCGACGCATCGCTCGCGGTGCACCCGGTCGAGCGCCTCGACATCACACTCGGCTATCAGTGGCGCGACCGTCGTCGGGCCGCCGATGTCCACGGTTTTGCCTCTCTGGGGTGCGTGAGCGATCTCTCGGCCTCGGCCGCCTATGGCATCAACGATGCCGTGAGCGTATTCGCACGCGGCGAGAACCTGTTCGGCCGCCGTTACAGCGTATTGCCCGATGTCGATGCGCAGGGCGCGGCCGGTATGTTGGGCATTTCGGTCAAATTCTGACTCATTACGACTGCCAATATCGCATAAATATTGAAAAATAGTCAGATTTTCGAGATTTTATTACTATATTTGCGAGCCGAAATTTAACCGAAAATTTATTAACACTTTTTAAACCATACAGTAACCACATGCAAAGCAAAGGAAATTTAGGCAGCATCGTAGCCGGTGTTATCGCTATTTTCTTGGTGATCGTGTGTCTTTTCTACCTCTCGTTCACCTTCGTGTCGTCAAAGCACGAGGGCGAGGCCAAGACATATGCGCTCACCATGTCGGGCGATAACGACGACGCAGCCTACAACCAGGCCTACAAACACTACATGGACTCGCTCGGCGAGCAGCCCGTGTATATGGGCTACACCCTCAACGAAGTACGCAAATGGGGCGTAGGCCTCGGCCTCGACCTCAAGGGCGGTATGAACGTTATCCTGCAGGTCGACATGCCCGACATGCTCCGCTCGATGAAGAGCGGCGACACCGACTCGGTGTTCGAGTCGGCTATCGCATCGGCTCAGGCCCAGGTGCTCAACCACTCTACCGACGACTTTGTCGGCACATTTGTCAATGAATACCGTCAGCGTAAACCACAGGCCGACTTCTCGGTTGTTTTCCAGGGCCTCGTCGCTCCCGGCTCAAACGACGATGCCGTCCGCACCAAGCTCAAAAGCGAGGTCAAGGACCGCGTTGACAACTCGGCCACCAACGTATTGCGCAACCGTATCGACCAGTTCGGCGTCGTTTCGCCCAATATCCAGGTGCTGCAGGGCAAAGACGGTCAGATCTTGCTCGAGCTCCCCGGTGTGAAAGACCACGAGCGTGTGCGCGAGCTGCTGCAGCGCTCGGCCAACCTCGAGTTCTACGAGACCTATCAGGCCGCTGACCTGCAGGGCGCTCTTGCCCAGGTGGTCAACCGCCTCATGTCCGACACCACAGTCAACGCCACCGCTCTCGCCGCCCTCGTGCAGCAGCCCGGCTACGGCGCTACCGTAGGTTTCGCCCCCGACGCCCGCACAATGGCTCAGATCGACGAGCTGCTCGCCCGCCCCGTGGCCAAGAGCCTGCTGCCCTCTGACCTCAAGCTGCGCTGGTCGGTAAAACCCACCGTCCGCACCGATGCCGACGGCACTGAGCACAACTTCGGCTTTGCCCTCTACGCCCTCAAGGCTCCCGGCGGCAAGCCCGCTCTCGACGGCAAGGCCGTGAGCGACGCTTCGAGCAACTACGACAATCTGCGCGGCAACGAGGTGTCGATGCGCATGAATCCCGAGGGCGCGCGCGCCTGGGCCCGTGTCACCGGTGCCAACGTCGGCAAGCAGGTGGCTATCGTGCTCGACGATCAGGTCTACTCGGCCCCCAACGTCAACCAGGCTATCGAGGGCGGCCAGTCTTCGATCACCGGCGACTTCACCCTCGATGAGGCGAAAGACCTCTCGAACGTGCTCAAATCAGGTAAGATGGATGCCAAAGTGCATATAATCAGCGATATGGTCATCGGCCCGTCGCTGGGTCAGGCAGCCATCGAGGCCGGTTTCATCTCGTTTATCGTGGCTCTGGTGCTGCTGATGATCTTCATGTGCGCCTTCTACGGATTCGTTCCCGGTATTGTCGCCAACATCTGTCTGATCTGCAACCTCTTCTTCACGCTCGGCATCCTGGCTTCGTTCCAGGCCGTGCTCACCCTGTCGGGTATCGCCGGTATCGTGCTGTCGCTCGGTATGGCCGTCGACGCCAACGTGCTTATCTTCGAGCGTACCCGCGAGGAGCTGCGCGCCGGCAAGAATGTCAAGAACGCCCTCGCCGACGGTTACAGCAATGCCTTCTCGGCTATCTTCGACTCTAACCTCACCTCGATCATCACAGGTATAATCCTGCTGCTCTTCGGCACAGGCCCCATCAAGGGCTTCGCCACAACCCTGATCATCGGTCTGATCTGCTCGTTCTTCACCGCCGTTTACCTGAGCCGTCTGTTCTTCATGTGGTTCAGCAAGGCAAAGAACTTCGAGAACCAGACCTTCACCACCTCGCTGTCGCGCAAGATGTTTGTCAATGCCCACTACGACTTCCTGGGCATGCGCAAGGCCAGCTTCTCTATCGTGGCTGTCTTCGTGGTGATCGTGGCCATCTCGCTCTTCGCTCGCGGCCTCAACCAGGGTATCGACTTCTCGGGTGGCCGCAACTATGTGGTCAAGTTTGAGCAGCCCGTGAGCACAACCGAGCTCGCCGCCAAACTCGCTCCCGAGTTCCCCGGCGCATCGGTTTCGGTAATCACCATCGAGAGCTCAAACCAGGTGCGTATCTCGACCAACTACAAGATCAACGACGAGAACGCCGGCACCGAGAAAGAGATCACCGACAAGCTCTTCAGCGCCCTGCAGCCTTATCTGCGCACGGGCATGACCGCTGCCGAGTTCTCTACCACCGACGCCAGCCAGGGCATCGTCAGCTCGCAGAAAGTAGGCCCGACCGTGGCCGATGACATGCGCACCGACGCCTACATCGCCGTTATCATCGCCATGATCGCCATGTTCCTCTACATCCTGCTGCGATTCCGCAACGTGGCCTTCTCGGTCGGCGCTCTCGCAGCCGTAGCGTTCACCGCATTCTCGATCATCGGCTTCTACTCGCTCTTCTGGGGCATCCTGCCCTTTGCGATGGAGATCGACCAGACGTTCATCGCCGCGATCCTTACCGTGATCGGTTATCAGATCAATGATACCGTGGTGGTATTCGACCGTGTGCGCGAGAACATCGGCCTCTATCCCAAGCAAGATTTCTACACGACCATGAACAAGTCGATCAACTCGACCCTCGGCCGTACGATCATGACCTCTTGCTCGACTCTGCTCGTGCTGCTGTGTATCTTCGTCCTCGGTGGCGATGCCATCCGCAGTTTCACCTTCGCGATGCTCTTCGGTGTTATCATCGGCACCCTGGCCACTATCTTCGTGGCTTCGCCGGTCGCCTACCTCACCGACCGCCGTCGCGCTGTCAAGTAAAACCTCCCTTTACCATATCATCACAAGCCCCGGCCCACAAAGCCGGGGCTTTTTTATACGGTCGGTCGCGCATTTATAAAGCCGCCGCGGGTGGTTGTTATTGTCGGACCTCTTACGAGGCCCTGTCGTGGGGCGTTGATTAACCCCACACCATTGCTCGTACCTCGCAATGATATGGGGCTACAATTGGTTGCCGTCTTCGACGGCGGTTTTCGCACGCCATTGTTCGTGCGTCGTTTGATGTGGGGATTGATTGCCGTTTTTGACAGCGAGTGGTGGGGTATTGTGTCATTAAAGATGATGCGGGGTGAATATATGATGCCGTCGCAGACGGCCCCGACCGTGTTCGATACGCTCGGGCCGCCCGATGTGTAGCAATGGTCGTGCATATAATGCCGTCGAAGACGGCGAACAATTGAAGCCCCACATCAAGCGACGTAGGAGCGCAGGTGTGGGGTATGTTGGGATGACCACGACAGGGCCTCGGAGAGGTCCGACAATTGACCGGTTCGGATAGTGAAATTTCTGGCAATGATTCAATTGGTTTGCGTCCTCGGCGGTGGGTGTTATTGTCGGACCTCTCGCGAGGCCCCGGCGTGGGGCGTTGATTAACCCCACACCTTCGCTCGTACTTCGCTCGTACGTCGCTCGATGCGGGGACACAATTGGTTGCCGTCTTCGGCGGCGAGAGACGGCGGGGCGATTTTACAACAGGCTTTTATACCTATGTCACAAAAAATGATTAATTTTGCACATTGATTTAAAACCTCATACTATGGATCTTTTCGAAACCATCAGCGCCGACATCAAGTCGGCAATGCTCGCCCGCGACAAGGTGCGGCTCGAGGCACTGCGCGGCATCAAAAAAGAATTTCTCGAGGCCCGCTCGGCGCCCGGCGCCAACGGTGAGCTGCCCGACGCAGTCGCCCTCAAGATCCTCACCAAGATGGCCAAGCAACGCCGCGAGTCGGCTGCAATCTATGCCGAACAGGCACGCCCCGAGCTGGCCGCCAACGAGCTGGCCGAGGCCGCTGTCATCGAGCAATATCTGCCCGCACAGCTTTCGCCCGAAGAGCTGAATGCCCGCCTCGCCGACATCATCGCCCGTGTGGGCGCCACCGGCCCCAAGGATATGGGCAAGGTGATGGGTGTGGCGTCTAAAGAGCTCGCCGGTATCGCCGACGGACGTGCCATCTCTACAGCAGTAAAACTACTTCTTAACAGCTAACGACATGCTTACAATCCAGCAAATCAAAGAGAATCCCGAGCGCACCATCAAGCGCCTCGCCATAAAAGGGTTTGACGCCGGTGAGGTTGTGCCCGCCGTCATTGCCCTCGACGACCGCCGTCGCGAGCTGCAGCTCGCGGCCGACAACAAGGCTGCCGAACTCAACCGTCTCGCGGCCACTATCGGCGCACACATGAAGGCCGGCGAGCGCGATCTCGCCGAGCAGGCCAAGGCTCAGGTGGCCGAGGGAAAGGCTGCCCAGCGCGATCTCGCCGAGCAACTCGCCGGGGTCGAGGCCAAGATACGCGAGATGCTGCTCAATGTGCCCAACCTGCCCTGCGACATGGTGCCCGAAGGCCGCACCGCGGCCGACAACGTGGTCGAGAAGACCGGCGGCCCCATGCCCGATCTGCCCGCCGACGCGCTGCCCCACTGGGACCTCGCGCGCAAGTACAATCTCATCGACTTTGATCTCGGCGTCAAAATCACCGGAGCGGGCTTTCCCGTCTATCTGGGCAAAGGCGCCAAGCTGCAGCGTGCGTTGATACAGTTTTTCCTCGACCGCGCCTCAGAGGCCGGTTATCTCGAGGTACAGCCCCCCTATGTTGTCAACGAGGCATCGGGTATAGGCACAGGCCAGCTGCCCGACAAAGAGGCTCAGATGTATGTGGTGACGCTCGACAATCTTTATCTGATCCCGACGGCCGAAGTGCCCGTCACCAACCTCTATCGCGACGTGATCATTCCGGCCGACCGTCTGCCTATAAAGAACTGCGCCTACTCGGCATGTTTCCGCCGCGAGGCCGGCTCGTACGGCAAAGACGTGCGCGGTCTCAACCGCCTGCATCAGTTCGACAAGGTAGAGATCGTGCGTATCGAGCGTCCGGAGGACTCTTATGCCGCCCTCGAGGAGATGAAAGACCATGTGCAGTCGCTGCTCGATGCCCTGGGTCTGCCCTGGCACATCCTGCGTCTCTGCGGCGGCGACATGTCGTTCACATCGGCCATCACGTTTGATTTCGAGGTATGGTCGGCCGCGCAGAAGCGTTGGCTCGAGGTGTCGTCGGTATCAAACTTCGAGACCTATCAGGCCAACCGCCTGCACTGCCGCTATCGTGCCGAGGATAAGAAGACACGTCTGTGCCACACCCTCAACGGCTCGGCACTCGCACTGCCACGCATAATGGCCGCCCTGCTCGAGAACAACCAGACTCCTGCGGGAATCGTTGTGCCCGAGGTTCTCAGACCCTACACAGGATTCGACATCATCGACTGAGTCGCCAACCCTACAAACACATATAAACACCCTGCTCATCAACAGTTTGTACTGAGATAGAGCAGGGTGTTTTACTACGCTAAAAACCCTGCAAGGCACACTTGTTAACAATTATTAACACACAGGGCTGAAAATTTATTGTATCTTTGCCCCTACACAGTCGCATACGCATAACCAAACGACCAAAATTCAAGCGATTGTTTAAAATCGACATACCAAATAAACATCCTAAATAATCAATCTTTATCCAAAATTCAGATGAAAAAACTTTTACTCGCTGCGCTCGGCGTATTGGCGACCTTCGGTCTGGCCACTGCGCAGAAAGTGACTAATGACGCCGGTTACTCGGTCGAGATGTCAGTCACTGAAACAACAGCCAATTCGGCTACTCTTTTTTATCAAGTCTCTTTGCCTGACGGAATCGTCGCAGATGATTATGTAGTTAAAGGGCGTCTATGGAAGACCGGTGGCGGCAATGGTCCTGCAGAACTAAATTTCTCAGAATACAAAGATAAAATCAATATCACAGGACTGGATGGAAATACAAAATATACTTATTTTGTAGAGACTTTTGTAGATAGAAAAAGTGATAATGCCCGAATGGCAGCACTTTATATAGAAGGCGACGGTGTCTCTTTCACAACAGCCAATGGCGGTGGTGAAGTAGTTGATCCCGATCCAAAGGCAACTTTCACTTACGTCTCTAATGCGACCGCTAATGAAAATAATGTAGTTTTCAATTATACTATCTTTAAAACGGTTGACGGAGAAACTGTTCCTGCAACCGAGGCTGACGGTCCATTCAAAGTCTACTATGCATGGAGTGGTAATGACGATCAACAGGCGGCAAAGGCATCGACAACGCCCGTGGGAGCCTTTATATGCGAAGGACTCGAATCAGGTACCACCTATGATCTTTATCCGAAATTCTGGGTAAATGGTGTGCAGATACCCGGAGATGTTGTTCACGTAACAACCACAGGTACTGCCCCCGTCAAGCAGCCTACTCTTTCTTACGTCGATAATTCGTTTAAATATACGGTAAATAAAGACGACCAGACTATCACTGTAGAATTTAACTACAACTTTGTCAATCCTAATAATTCAGATATTTCACGTCTGGGATTCTATGCTCTTTGCACAGATGGCAAGACTACAGAAAAATGGGAGAATGACGCAGCACCCGTGGTAGGTTCGGTTGAGGTTGGCGCCGCTGATGTCAATTTGGGCAAAGCTACAATTACCGTTCCTCTCAGCAATCTCTCTGTCGCAAGCGGAAATGTGACTCTGTGGATGAAAGGCACCGTCTTCCTTACGGATGGCAACAAGGGTCTCTTTACCGGTAATCCCAGTGTTGGTGTTAATCTCGACAATGTCGTTGGCGACGAAACCACTTTTGTCTATGAATCAACCCCGACCGCCAATGATAATAATGTAGTATTCAATTACACAATCTTTAAGATTGTCAACGGCGAAAAAGTTGCGGCAACTGCCGAGGATGGTCCATTCCAGGTTTACTATGCATGGAATAGTAACGATACTCAGCAAGAGAAATTGGCTGTGACAACACCTTCAGGCGCATTTATTTGCCAAGATCTCAAGCCCGGTACCGAGTATGATATGTGGCCCAAGTTCCATGTAAAAGGTAAACAGCTCGAACCTAAGAGTCCTGTCCATGTGAAAACCACCGGTGAAAACCAGGGTGGCGAAGATCCCGACCCCTCGACCGACTATGTAAATCAGACTTCATTTGATGTGCGACCGGCTATTATTGAGAATAATAAAGTCGTGTGGACATATGCAATCGATCCTAAAGATGATCCGAATATCGCTCAATGGGGCCATACTTCGGGTGACTGGTACTACCTTTTGACAAATACCCCTGATACACCAAACTATTTCGCACCCGGGTTCAAGGTTACGATCGGCAACACCATCGACGGTCGTGTGAAAGGTACTGTAGACCTGACTGATGTCAAGGATAAAATTCCTGTTGGATTTGATATGTGGACGCGTATCAATGGTGATGACTATACGCTTCATTTCACTGAGCGCGATGGCCGATATGTAGGCGATTTCATCTCAAACTATAAATTTCGTCAGGGCCGTGTCGTTTCGTTCAACTTCCACATGGCATATCCCCAGCATTCAAGCTGGACAGTGATGTTCACTTATGAGATCCAGAATGCCGACAATGCAACCCCGGCCAAGACCTTCACAGACTATATACAGTATGATCCCGAGGACAAGACTGCTCACTGGGAGTTGAAAGAGATTAAAAAGACTGATGCGGATACCCATCAGGATGAGCCGTACGGAGACTGGGAATGCATCGCCCGCCCGGCTGATGATCTGGACTCCAAGCCCTGGAATCCCGGCCACCAATTCGTTGTGTCAAATGTTGTGAATAAGGACGAAAACAGCTCAGTTCCTGTGACCGTGACATTCGAGCTTGACAATGGCACCAAACTCCCTGCCGACTATGAGCCCAAACTCGTCATCTATGAGCTTGATGAGAATGAAAATCCTGTTCTCGTCGACGGACATCGTGTAATTCTCTACGGACCTGAGAAATTCACACGAGTGCCTGAGGTGGTAAATATGTTTACCCTCAACACAGGCGACAAGACTTTTGCAAATAACAAGAAACTCGGTATCCAGTTGCAGCACTCGTACACCTCGGTTCGTCCCTCTCATGGCGACTCAAAGACAAATCTTGTGGCTTATACTGTCAATACCACAGAGAACGTACCTACTGGTATCGATGACGTGACAGTCGACGAGGCCGTTGAGGAGGCTGTGGTCGAGTATTACAACCTGCAGGGTGTGCGTGTGGCCGCCGACAATCTGTCGACCGGTATCTACATCCGCCGCGCCGGTAACAAGACCTCTAAGATCTACGTTCGCTAATTCATTCACATTCATAACCTCAGCCGTCCGCCGCATCTGTGGCGGACGGTTTTTTGTTGATTGTGATGATGGTTATTGTATTCGACGGCGAGAGGATTTTATTGTCGGACCTCTCGCGAGGCCCTTTCTCGTGGCATTGATCTAACCCCACACCATTGCTCGTACCTCGCAATGATATGGGGCTTCAATTGTTTGCCGTCTTCGACGGCGGTTTCTGCCCGCCATTGTTCGTGCGTCGCAATGATGTGTGGGGGATTGGTTGTCGTTTTTTGTCGGCGATGTCATTAGGATTGATGCGGGTGTATAATGCCGTCGAAGACGGCGAACAATTGTGGCCCCACATCAAGCGACGCAGGAGCGCAGGTGTGGGGTATGTGGGGATGACCACGACAGGGCCTCGTGAGAGGTCCGACAATTAACCAATGTGGTAATGAAATTCTCGCAATGATTCAATTGGTTGCCGTCCTCGGCGGCGTGATGTGGGTGTTATTGCCTGAATAAAAATCTTATTGCTTGCATTGACTCAACTTTTTAGTAACTTTGCAGGTTGAAAATTATGACAATGGCTACGAGAAAACGAAAATCGATATGGAGTCTTCTGCTCAAATATGTGGTGCCGCTGGTGATCAGCGTGGGCCTCTGCTGGCTGCTGTTCCATGATTTCGATTTCGACGAGATGATGCGGCTGATACGCGACGAGTGCGACTTCAGCTGGATCGCTCTGGGTCTTTTCGTGACCGTATGCTCGCACGTGTTCAGGGCGTTGCGCTGGCGCATCCAGCTGCGCGCCCTCGGCATCGATCCTCCGCTGTTTGCGCTGGTGCTCAGTATATTCGGCACGTATGCCGTCAATCTGGTATTCCCCCGTCTGGGCGAGGTATGGCGCACGGGCTACATCGCCCAGCGTCAGCACGCCCCCTTCACGGCCGTATTCGGCTCGATGGTGGCCGACCGTCTGGCCGACACCGTCACCGTCCTGCTGCTGATGCTCATGGCATTCGGCCTTGCGTCGGGGTCGATCATGGCCTTCCTCGACGAGAACGCGGCCTCATATGCCGCCATCGCCCGCATGCTCACCTCGCCATGGCTCTGGGGCGCGGGCGTCGTTGGTCTGGGCGCGTTGTGGTGGCTGCTCTCGCGCAAAAACGCCGGTGGATGGCTCGGACGCCTGCAGACCGCCCTGCGCGAGCTGTGGCAGGGATTCATAGTCATTGCCACCATGAAGGGCAAGGGCTTGTGGCTGCTCTACACGGTGGGCATATGGGGATGCTTTTTTATGGCGATGTACGTCGAGTTTTTCTCGTTTGACTTCACCGCCGGCGTCTACCATCAATATGGCATAGTGGCCGTGCTGGTGACCTTCGTGCTGTCGTCAATATCGATGGGTGTGCCATCAAACGGCGGCATCGGCCCGTGGCAGTGGTCTGTAATATTCGCTCTGGGCATATACGGCGTGGCAAGCGGCCCCGCGGGCACGTTCGGCACGGTGGTGCTGCTGTGCAGCACGCTGCTCAACATCGTGCTCGGCATATTTACGTTTATCGCGGTGGCCGTCGACCGCAGGCGCTCTAAATCAACAGACAATCAACAATCTAAACAAATAAGTTAATGTCAAAAGTTATCATTATCGGTGCCGGAGGCGTCGGCACCGTGGTGGCGCACAAATGCGCGCAGAATCCCGAGGTATTCACCGAGATCGTGATCGCCTCGCGCAACAAAGCCAAATGCGACGCCCTGGCCGCCGCCATCGGCAAGCCCAACGTGACTACCGACCGCGTCGACGCCGACTCGGTAGCCGAGCTGTGCGATCTCTTCCGCCGCCACCGCCCCGACATGGTGATAAATGTCGCTCTGCCCTATCAGGACCTCACCATCATGGACGCCTGCCTGGAGTGTGGCGTCAACTATCTCGACACCGCCAATTATGAGCCGCGCGACGAGGCCCATTTTGAATACTCGTGGCAGTGGGCCTACCGCGAGCGTTTTGAGAAGGCCGGCCTCACGGCTATCCTCGGATGCGGTTTCGATCCGGGTGTATCGGGCGTATTCACCGCCTATGCTGCCAAACATTACTTCAGCGAGATGCAGTATCTCGACATCGTCGACTGCAACGCCGGCAACCACGGCAAGGCTTTCGCCACCAACTTCAACCCCGAGATCAACATACGCGAGATCACTCAGAACGGACGCTACTGGCGCGACGGCAAGTGGGTCACCACCGGCCCGCTCGAGGTGCATCAGCCTCTCACCTACCCCAACATCGGCGAGCGTGAGTCGTATCTGCTCTACCACGAAGAGCTTGAGTCGCTCGTACAGAACTACCCGACCATCCGCCGCGCACGTTTCTGGATGACATTCGGACAGGAATACCTCACCCACCTGCGCGTGATACAGGATATAGGCATGGCACGTATCGACGAGATCGATTACAACGGCACCAAGATCGTGCCGCTGCAGTTCCTCAAGGCCGTGCTGCCCAATCCGCAGGACCTCGGCGAGAACTATCACGGCGAGACCTCGATCGGCTGCCGCATCTCGGGCCTCGACAAAGAGGGCAAACCACTCACCTACTACATCTACAACAACTGCTCGCACGAGGAGGCCTATCGCGAGACCGGCACCCAGGCTGTCAGCTACACCACCGGCGTACCGGCCATGACAGGCGCAATGATGTTTCTCACCGGCAAGTGGGTGAAGCCCGGCGTACACAATGTCGAGGAGTTTGACCCCGATCCGTTCCTGGCCGAAGTAGCCAAGCAGGGACTGCCCTGGCACGAAATCATCGGCGGCGATCTCGAAGTCGGACGCATCGACAACTGATCACCGACGCATCATATCTCAAAAAAATGCAAAGGACGCAAAGACGGTTTTGCGTTCTTTGTATTTTTATATACCTTTGTATCGGCCATGAAAATGATCGGATCAGGCACAGCCATCAGCCCGTCAACCGCCTGCGAGGCAGTTGATAAAATGAACCGATAATAATTTGCCGAAATATATTCCAATCAACCTCACGGATGTCAAAATGAAAAAGACCGCATTGTTTCTCGCCCTGCTCATCGCCCTGTTGCCCGCCATGACAGCGCGTGCCGACCAGCCGGCACAATTCAACGTGGCGACATACAACCTGCGCCTGCTCAACCGCGGCGACTCGATTGACGGCAACGGATGGCAAGTGCGCTATCGGCCTCTCGCCGCCCTGGTCGATTATCACGGTTTTGACATCTTCGGCACACAAGAGGGTTTTCGCTCGCAGCTCGACGATCTAAAGGCCGCGCTGCCCGGATATGACTATATAGGCGTCGGCCGCGATGACGGCAAGCAGGGAGGCGAGCATTCGGCGATATTTTACCGTACCGACATTTTCACACTGCTCGATCATGGCGATTTCTGGCTATCAGAGACGCCCGAACATCCGGGACTCGGATGGGACGCCGCCTACCCGCGTATCTGCTCGTGGGGCCGATTCCGCCACAATGCTTCGGGCAAGGAGTTTGTCATGCTCAATCTGCACATGGACCATATAGGCCGCCGTGCCCGCGTCGAGAGCGTGCGCCTGCTGCTCAGCCGCAGCGAGATAGCCGACGGAGTCACCACGTTTGTGACGGGTGATTTCAATGTCGACCAGACAAGCGAACCGTATGCCGAGATAATTTCGACCGGACGCCTTGTCGACTCATATACAGCGGCCAAGACTGTCTATGCGCCCAATGGCACGTTCAACGGATTCGATCCCGACGGTTTTACCGAGAGCCGCATAGATCACATATTTGTGTCGCCCGACGTGAGCGTGGGCAAATATGGCATTCTCACCGACACTTACCGCAGCGCCGAGGGCACCGAAGCGATAGACGGAACTGAGGCTCCGGCCGAGATTGACGTACGTCGTTACCGCGCCCGCACTCCGTCTGACCATTATCCTGTCAAAATCAATGTAACATTCTGATCATGATACTCCCCGACTTTCCATGGCCTGAAGATGTCAACTGCGCCATCACCGTATGCGACGCCGAGGGCGTAATCCTATATATGAATGCCCGTGCACGCGAGGTGTTTGCCTCGCACGGCGATCTCATCGGGAAAAATCTATTTGACTGCCATTCGCCGCAATCGTGCGACAAGATACGCCACATGCTCGCGACCGGAGAAAGTAATTCGTACACCATCTCAAAGAACGGTCTGCGCAAGATGATCTATCAGACACCGTGGCGCGTCGACGGCCGTATCGCCGGCATGGTCGAGATTTCGATGGTAATACCCGACGAGATGCCTCATTACGTCAGATCGTAAGGACGGTATTGGCGGTAAATAAATTTCTCGCAATGATTTGGTGGTGGCAGGAGGTGGGTGGGATTGTCGGACCTCTCGCGAGGCCCTGTTTTGTGCTCGATCCTAACCCCACACCTTCGCTCGTTCCTCGCTCGATATGGGGCTCCAATTGTTTGCCGTCTTCGACGGCTGGTGGCAGGAGGTGGGCGTGATTGGCGGACCTCTCGCGAGGCCCTTGGTGGCGCTCGATCCTAACCCCACACCTTCGCTCGTTCCTCGCTCGATGCGGGGCTACAACTGGTTGCCGTCTTCGACGGCCTCGCCCGTGTTCGATACGACCGGCCCGATGCGTAACAATGGTCGTGCATTTTATGCCGTCGGAGACGGCGCATGGTGGGTTATGCCATTGTGCCATTGTTGATGTGGGGGGTGGGGATGCGATTGTTTTATGCCGTCGAAGACGGCGGACAATTGTGGCCCCACATCAAGCGACGTAGGAGCGCAGGTGTGGGGTATGTGATTGCACCTACGATCGGGCCTCGGAGAGATCCGGCAATTCGACAATGGCGGCAATGAAATTTCTCGCAATGATTCAATTGGTTGTCGTCCTCGGTGGCGTTATGTGGGCGTGATTGGCGGACCTCTCGCGAGGCCCTTGGTGGCGCTCGATCCTACCCCCACACCTTCGCTCGTTCCTCGCTCGATGCGGGGCTACAACTGGTTGCCGTCTTCGACGGCCTCGCCCGTGTTCGATACGACCGGCCCGATGCGTAACAATGGTCGTGCATTTTATGCCGTCGGAGACGGCGCATGGTGGGTTATGCCATTGTGCCATTGTTGATGTGGGGGGTGGGGATGCGATTGTTTTATGCCGTCGAAGACGGCGGACAATTGTGGCCCCACATCAAGCGACGTAGGAGCGC
>JAUNGA010000029.1 GCA_030524765.1 Bacteroidales bacterium
TTATCCTTGACTTAAAACCGCACTCCGCCGGTCTGAAAAACGGGAGTACTATAACATTCTCCTATATGGTGGCAGACCTGAATCGGTTTTGTTTTTCTCTCGGCATGGAGGGAGGGGCATTTTTAATGGTGAAGTGTCGCTTGCATGGCACTCTCAAAAATTTTCAGGGGCAGTATTTCTATGGGGAGGGGCGATTTTGAAACGTGTACCTTTTTAGCTTGTTTATCTCTTATATATGGCATATCAGAAAAAGGTGCGTTTTGACTTTGCCGATTTTATAAATGGATTAATGCCGGATAAGGAGTAAAATTGTCAGTTGCTATTCAGACTTTAATTGGAAGTGGATTTCTAATTGGATAGGAAGAGGATAATTTTTAGGTCTATATCAATATGCCGATTTTTGCATATCCGAATTGAAATTTAAGCCGTAAAATAATGAGAAATGATGATTTACGGATTCTCCCGAAGTCATTTTGGACTTCCGATTTTAATGCTTATATTTGCTTATATCAAGTTGGGAATCGGGATTTTACTGTCTGACATCCAACATTTTTGATTTAATCATATATCCATTCATGCAAAATGGCAATAAAGCCGGAATCTGTGTATTTCGGTTTTATTTTGCGGTTGGTGTCTGATTTTCATTCCGAAATCCCTTAGAACAGATAGTAGATTTTGAGATTCTTGGGCTGTCTGATTTTTTGTCCTGAATCACTATATAATAGATGATAGTCTGTTGAGAAAACAGACAGTAGTATTTTGCTGATGTGAAAATGATAAATCAAAAAATTTATTTGAATTATGGCAGTAAAATATGTGCCTAAAAATGTAGCGTTCCTTACTGATTGGAACGGATTTGAATTGCCGAAAGGCATATTGAACAAAGGAGTAACGGGGTGTGGAGCTACCTCTGTTGCGATTGAAGATGAACACAAGACCATTATTTGCAGTCCACGAATCAACCTGATTCTGAACAAGCATGAGCAGTATGTCGGAACGTTGGCTGTATATGGGAAAGTTACAGATAATGAGATTAGAAACTATTTGGAGCAGACAGATAAGCCTAAGATATTGGTAACGTATGATTCACTGCCGAAAGTTGCAAGACAGATAGCCGATAAATCTGAGTGGCGTGTAGTTGTAGATGAGTACCAATATATTCTGATTGACAGCAGTTTTAAGTCGGACTGTGAGAATGATTTTATGGAGGTCTTGAAAGAATTTGACTATGTTACTTACCTATCTGCCACTCCGATTGCGGACAAGTATATGCGACAGATAGACTATTTCAAAGATGTGCCTTACACAGAGTTGCAATGGGCGAATGTGGAGCGTCCTAATATCCACATGATTCATACCAAGCGTCCGATTGATTCCGCATTGGAGATTGTCAGGAATTATAAGAAAGGCGTTTATCCCTCTATTGGAGGTGTTGAATCAAAGGAGTGTGTGATATTCCTGAATAGCGTTACAAACATTCTCAATATAATCAAGCAGACCTGTTTAACGCCTGATGAAGTGAACATAATAGTTGGAAGTGGCGATGACAACAACGACTTCATAATGAAGTTAGGCAAAGGCTTTGAGCGTGGCAGAATCCCTTTGGAAGATGAACCGCACAAGATGTTTACATTCTGCACTTCGACAGCTTTTGCAGGGTGTGATTTCTATTCAAAGTGCGCTTCAACATTCGTTATCAGCGACAATAAGAGAGTACACACTTCGATTGATATAGCCACTGAATTGGCACAGATAGTAGGTCGTCAGCGGTTGGCAGAGAATTCATTTAGAAAGACTGTGACTTTTATCTACAACACTAACGATGGCGAGAATGATTCAGCCGGATTCCATGCTGAATTGGAAAAGAAACTGAAAGTATCTTACAAGGTAGCTGACAGAAAGAATCATGAAACGGATATAGATATAAGGCAAGCATATATTCAGGAAACGCAGACCTCACAGCGAATCAATAAGTATTCCGACAATTATGTGCGGTATATCGAACAGACGGATATGTTTGTAGTTAACCATTTGGCATATTTAAGTGATTGTTTCTCGTTTGATGTTCAGAAAGAGAATTTTGCCGATTGTCAGATTGTGGTAAAGCAGATAGAGGACAACGGTATGAGAATTAATGATATGGAGGAACGCAGTTATTGTGAGCAGTTAAACTGTATCATTAGAAAAGAAAGTTTTGAGGATAGAATGAAGCGTTATTGCGAGTATCAGCATATCAAGCAGACCAATCCGTATTTTCTTGGTGATTCTACTATGGATAAGCAATATGATGATTTATGGACTTATTATAGCAAACTTGGTGCTGACAGAATAAAGGCGTTGGGATATAAGGAAACGAAACTGAAAAACGAATTGAGAGGATATTATCTACAAAATGATATTCGGCTGAGATTCAGGAGTATTTTTAAGGTCGGAGATAGAATGACTACTGACGATATTAAAAACAGAATGACTGCCGTATATGTTGAATATGGCATTAAAAAGAATGGAGTAGCCTCCCATTTAGAAAGAGATTATGGAATCAGGCTCAAACCAACTAAAATAACTATGCCTGACGGATTCAGAAAAAGCGGATATGAATTTATATAAGAAAAAGAGGGCGACCCAAACGGATCGCCCTCCCGTTGTTTTGGTGTAACTCTCGTTCTTTTAATTGGGGTTATGCCGCAGTTGCACTACGGCGACCCATGTACTCGGCGATATAAGAAGTCAAGGCTGACTCCCTCTCGTCACAAGCAGCGTTCAATATGGCTTTTTGGTCATTTAGCTTTATATCCTCCAGCGCAGACACTACCTCCTCGACAGTGTATTTCTTCGCACTCGCATTGAGTGCGCGAGCGATTCTTGTTTGGGAAGCGGCTCTTGCAGTCAGGTATTCTGCGGCAACGGAATATAGCCTTTCAGCATCATCCTTTGACCGAAACGTAGTGTCATCTCCGAGTGGAGATGTCTTTGATACCGCCGACCTCTTCAGCTCTGCGATAGTGTATCGCAGTCCGAAGTAGGCTTGGGCGACCGTTCCATTTACCTTGTGCGTATTCGCAAACTCTCGAATCTGCGACAGCACATTATCAGATGTCGTTGCCTCACACAGTCCTACCCAATCATCCTTTTGGGGAAGTTGGGATAGGGCGAAGGAGGTGCTGACACGATTGTAGGCATCAGCCACGCTTTCACACTCTACCATAACAGCAGGGAGAGGTTCTGTTGAATCCTCAAACAAGTGGAGGTTATCCGCCTTGTCAAGATAGACTAAAACTGTTGCCAGTTCGTCAACTTCGTTAGGAATCTCGTTCCCGTTGAAGTCCAATAGTTTTACTCCCTCCTTACGGAAGATGTCAGAGTGTGAGAATCCGAAGACGGTAGGCAGGACTTTCGTCTTGTCCACATTCTCCAAAGTCTTGGAGAGGTTGCGACGACGGATTGAGTACTTGGTGAAAGCCGGAATTACTTCCTTTACTTCACCGTTGATTGACACGTTTACGACTGCGAGAGCGATGCTCTCATTGCCACCATTGGCGGCATAGTTCTTTTTATTCATGATGTAATGTTTTGTGAGTGGAGAGAGGCCTCCGCTCGGGTTATTTGTTTAATTCATTATTCATTAAATAATTAAGTGTTAGTTAATTAAATAACTGATAATGCAAACTTAAAAAACCGTAAAACAGTTTCGTCTGAATAAAACGTGCTGTTCGTCTCCTTTTAACTGCATGACGCTTGCAGAGATTGATAGTTACACCGATGTCAAAGAACTCTTACGAGGTCTCTCAGGAGATCAGCCAAGTAATCAGCTTGGCAAGTGCAAAATTACTTAAATTTATCCTCTCGCCCAAATTTCAATAGGTTAAAGCCGTCTGTTAATATCCGTTAATATAAAAATCCCGCCAATCATTTACTGACTGACGGGATTTCTGCTGTTTAGAGTAACGATTTTAGAGCGTCATTTATCTGTTCCTTATCGAAACTGTCTAAATAGACTTGCGTGATTCGTTCAGAACTATGCCCCAATGATTCGCTGATGATAGAGGTTGAAACTCCGGCACGTTTTAAGACGGTGGCGAAAGAGTGTCTTGCAACATAGGTAGTAAGCGGAATTGGCAGATTGAGTTTTTCACCAATCTCTTTGAGGTGTCTGTTTATCTTCGCCAAAACCTTGTGAAGTCTGTTGGCTATCTGAATTTCAGATCTGTGGAAGTTTGAAAGGATTGGAAAGACAAATGCCGATTTACCACTGTTGTATTTCTCTACAATCTGCATGGCTCGTTCCTGCAAAGGCACGATGATTAGCTTCTTTGTCTTTTCTCTGTGATAGACAAGCTGATGTTCCTGAATATTGGAATGCTTCAGTTTTGCCATGTCTATAAAGTTGATTCCAGCACAGAGATATGAGAATGTGAAAATGTCAATGGCAAGACGCTCCATTGGGCTTTTGCCCTCGTATTCCATGATTCTGCGAATATCATCTTTGGATAAGGCTCTCTTTGCAGTAGTCTGATTCAGCTTTGACACCTTATAAATATGGAAAGGGTAGCAGTCGCTTTTAATTGCATGTTCCAAAAGAGCGAGATTAAACACGGCTCGGAGGTGTCTAATTCTTGTGCTTATGGTACTTACTGACAGATTCTGTCCTTTGCCCCATGCTTCGTACCTTTTAAGCCAGCCAACATCAACGTCAGAAAACGGTATGTCAAGATGCTTGTTGAACTTTAAAAAGGAGTTATAGGATATTTCGTACATTCCGGCATATCTGATGCGATTCTCCTTTTTCAGATTCTCTATGTATGCGAGATAGTATTCTCCGACAGTCTTTTTTGCTGTGGCAGACGGCTTGGCAGATTCGATCAGGGTAGAAGCCGTGAAATCTCTCCCTGCGATTTGCTTATCCAATGCGATTCTCTGAATTTCATTCACCCTCTCGTTTATGAGAATGATGATTCTCTCACGGTTGGGGCATTTGTCGTTTGGGCGATTGCTCTTGAAGTCCCAATGCTCTGCTTTTACAGATATGCCAAGACTTTGATATTTACGTTTGTTGTCTTTGCACACGCATAGCATCAGTGGGTGTTCGCCATTACTGAGCGTTTTGGATTTGTAGCACAGCACTTTAACTGTTCCGTTCATTTGGTTTACCGGTTTACATCTCGGTTTACAGAGGAAGCGAAACTGTGCTGTAAATTGAAGTATATAAAAAGAAAAAAGCAGTCAGAATTTTATCTAACTGCTTGATTTTCAAGGTTTTATTCGTGATCCGCCTGGGGCTCGAACCCAGGACCCCAACATTAAAAGTGTTGTGCTCTACCAACTGAGCTAGCGAATCTCCGTTTGCTATCAGGGTGTTCCCCTTAAAAGCGATGCAAAGGTATGGACTTTTTTTGACTGTGCAAATTTTTTAGCAAGTTTTTTCGATTTTTTTGTTTTAGCGATGTGTTTTGGCGGCTTTATAGCCGAGATATGAATATTAATGTGTATCTTTGCTCGTTAAAACGAAATATTATTTTAAACATTTAGCAATGTTCAGAACAAATACATGCGGCGAGCTGCGTCTCTCTGACGCCGGCCGCGAAGTCACCCTCGCCGGATGGGTGCAGCGCATCCGCAAAATGGGCGGTATGACTTTCCTTGACCTGCGCGACCGTTATGGTCTCACTCAGGTGGTGTTTGATAATTCGTCTGACGCATCGCTTACCGAGGCTGCCAATCATCTCGGCCGTGAGTATGTGGTGCAGGTGGTCGGTACGGTAGCCGAGCGTACTGCGAAGAATCCGCATCTGCCTACGGGCGATGTCGAGATTATCGCCTCGGCTCTGACGGTGCTCAATCCCAGCGAGGTGCCTCCGTTCACGATCGAAGATGATACTGACGGCGGCGATGATCTGCGTATGCGGTATCGCTATCTTGATCTGCGCCGTACGCCTGTGCGCAGCAATCTTGAGTTGCGTCACCGCATGACAATGGAGGTGCGCCGTTATCTTGATTCAAAGGGCTTCCTTGAGATAGAGACTCCGATGCTGGTGGGCTCGACGCCTGAGGGCGCACGTGACTTTGTCGTGCCTTCGCGTATGAATCCCGGCCAGTTTTATGCGTTGCCTCAGTCGCCCCAGACTCTCAAGCAGTTGCTGATGGTGTCGGGTATGGACCGCTATTTCCAGATCGTGAAGTGTTTCCGCGACGAGGATCTGCGAGCCGACCGCCAGCCTGAGTTTACTCAGATCGACTGTGAGATGAGTTTTATCGAGCAGAACGATGTTATCGAGCTTTTCGAGGGTATGGCGAAGCACCTTTTCAAGGAGATCCGCGGTATCGAGCTAACCGAGCCTTTTGTGCGCATGCCCTGGGCCGATGCGATGAAGTTTTATGGATCTGACAAGCCTGACCTGCGCTTTGATATGCGTTTCGTCGAGCTGATGGATGTGCTCAAGGGCCACGGGTTCAGTGTATTTGATAATGCTGCCTATATCGGCGGTATCTGTGCCAAGGGTGCAGCCGGCTATACCCGCAAGCAGCTCGACGCGCTCACTGATTTTGTCAAGCGTCCGCAGATCGGCGCCAAAGGTATGGTCTATGCCCGTGTAGGCGAGGACGGTACTGTCAAGTCGTCGGTAGACAAGTTCTACAGCCAGGATGTCCTGCGTCAGATGGCTGATGCTATGCATGCTGAGCCGGGTGATCTGATCTTGATATTAAGCGGCGATGATGTGATGCGTACCCGCAAGCAGCTCTGTGAGCTGCGTCTCGAGATGGGCCGTCAGCTGGGTCTGCGCGATAAAAATAAGTTTGCATGTCTGTGGGTGGTTGACTTCCCCATGTTTGAGTGGAGTGACGAGGAGCAGCGTCTGATGGCGATGCATCACCCGTTCACGCATCCCAAAGACGAGGATATCGCGCTGCTCGACTCGGACCCGGCCGCTGTGCGTGCCGATGCCTATGATATGGTCATCAACGGCGTTGAGGTCGGCGGTGGTTCGATACGTATTCATGATAGCGAACTGCAGGCCAAGATGTTCGAGATCCTTGGCTTTACCCCCGAGAAGGCTCAGGAGCAGTTTGGCTTCCTGATGAATGCGTTCAAGTACGGTGCACCTCCTCACGGCGGTCTTGCCTATGGTCTCGACCGATGGGTATCGCTCTTCGCCGGTCTTGACAGCATCCGCGACTGTATCGCCTTCCCCAAGAATAATTCGGGCCGCGATGTGATGCTTGATGCTCCCGCTCCACTCGATCAGAAGCAACTCGACGAGCTCAAGCTTGAGATCGCTCCCATCGAAGACAAATGACTTGTCGCGAAATCATAAACGCAGTCAATGAGTTCGCTCCCCTGAGCCTGCAGGAAAGCTGGGATAACTCGGGGGTGCAGCTCGGTTGCATTGACGATGAGTGCTCGGGCGCTCTGCTGTGTGTCGATGTGTCGCCGGCTGTGGTCGACGAGGCCATCACTCGCGGATGTAACCTGATAGTGTCGCATCATCCTTTGATTTTCAAGGGGCTGCGCAATATCACCGGAGCTACCCCTGTGGAACATGCAGTCATGCAAGCCTTGCGTCACGGAATCAAGGTCTACTCGGCCCATACGTCGCTTGACTCGACCCGCGGCGGTGTGTCGCATGCCATGGCTTCGCGTCTCGGTGCCGAGGTCACGTCGGTACTGTCAAAGTCGGTTGCCGATCCTGAGACCGGACTTGGCGTCGTGGCCCGCTTTGATCGTGCGCTGTCGGCCGACGAGCTGGTGGCGCGGGTGCACAGTGCGTTCGGATCGCCTGTAGCCAGATGCTCGGTACGTCCTGACGGGCCTGTCACGCAGGTGGCGATGTGCGGTGGTGCCGGAGGCGAGTTTATCGCGGCCGCCAAGGCCGCAGGCGCGCAGGCTTATATCACCTCGGATGTGCGTTATCACGACTTTGTTGATCACGGTCGTGACATTTTTATCATCGATATAGGCCATTATGAGAGCGAATCGTGCGCAAAAGACATTTTTTATCGAGTAATTAGCGAAAAATTTCCTAACTTTGCAGTCTATTACTCAGAAATCGAAAAAAATCCAATAAACTACTTATAAAGCCATGGCTGCAGATAAGAAAACCGAACAAGTACTCTCTGTCGAGTCGCGTCTGCGTTCGCTCTACGAGCTTCAGACAATTCTCTCGGAGATCGACCGTATCAAGACTATCCGCGGCGAGCTGCCCCTCGAGGTAAAAGATCTCGAAGACCAGATCGCCGGCCTGCATACCCGTATCGACAACTTTACTCATGAGATTGACGATCTCAATCAGGCCGTCGTCGATGAGAAAGAGAAGATCGCCAACTGCCAAGGCCTTATCGCCCGCTACAACGAGCAGATCGACAATGTGCGCAATAACCGCGAGTATGACCTGCTGCATAAAGAGGTAGAGTTCCAGTCGCTTGAGATCGAACTGGCACAGAAGCACATCAATGAGCACACCCGTGCGATAGAGAACCGTCGTGCCGATGTGGCCGCCACCCGCGAGCGCCTCGCTGACATGGAGCACATTCTGGCCGAGAAGCAGGCCGAGCTCGACGAGATCGTGAGCGAGACCCGTCAGGAAGAGGAGACTCTGCGCGGCAAGGCCAAGGATCTCGAAGTAAACATCGACGAGCGCACTCTGGCCGCATTCAAGCGCATCCGCAAGAATGCCCGCAACGGTCTCGGCATCGTGTATGTGCAGCGCAACGCCTGCGGCGGTTGCTTCAACCGTATTCCGCCCCAAAAGCAGATGGAGATACGCATGCACAAGAAAGTGATCGTCTGCGAATACTGTGGCCGTATCATGATCGACCCCGCTCTTGCAGGTGTCGAGGAGGAAGGCAAGTAAGATATTACGGACGTAAGAATAATCAAACCGGATCGGCCGCCAAACGCCAATCCGGTTTGTTTTTTGAATTACCACCGCCACGAGCGCGTGATCTCGGGCAGGCGGTAACCGGCTTTATTAAGCAGGTTGCGCAACTCTCTGATGTCATTGTCTCTGACAAGTATGCGTCGGCCCTCGACCGGAATGATCAGCGCGTGTAAATCGGGGTCGTCAATCAAGAGGCGCAGCAGCTCGGATTCGTCGGGCGAGATCTCAAACATTTTGTAATCATCAAGCTCAACATAACTGATGGCTGCGTTCCTTTCTTTGAGGCGGTCAAAGAAGTTTTGCCATACGGGCGAGAAATTGTCGATGTCGCCAATCTGAGCAAGCGATTTGATGCGCCTGTCAATGTCGATATTGTCGGTAATACCGCGCATGAACGATTTGCTGTCAACCTCAAACCTGTTGGCTGTGATCTGGTGTCCGATGTTGTCTTTTATGAATTTAAGAGCTTTCCGATCAAAGAGTGTTATTATCAGACGGTCGGGGTCGAGCTCAAATGCGGGGGCGCGTTTGAGCCTGTCGACCGAGCCGACGTATTTTTTGTCGAAGTTGAATATCAGACGGCCAAGGCGTGTCATACGCACATACTGTATCGCCGACCATGGGGTGGGGGTGTCGGCCAACGACTGACGGTAGGCGATCTCGACTACGCCCATCGATGCAAGGATGCCTATGTAGCCGAGCACGATCTGTTCGTACCATTGGCGGTAGAGATCTCCATAATATATTTTCTCTCCGGAAATCGAGTTAAGTGGCAGACCGCCATCAAACGACATCCAGTCTCTGAACCTGACATCGCTCTGCAAGAGGATCTCGTTGACCATGTCGCCGGTCGATATCCATCGGTCGGATCTGTCGGGTGCGAGATTTGCGTCGGTATATTTTTTGAGCACGCGTATTGTCGGCGACGTGACATTGGACGGCGACAGCTTGTTGATATTATCTTTGGTGATACTCTTGAAATGTGGCATCGCAAGAGTGGTGAGCCGTGTGCCGGTGAAATAAATATTGCGGAAAATCTCGGCAAATGCCGTTGCGGGATTGTCGGGCTGGATCCAACGATATCCGAGCGATACAAGACCGGTGGCTGTCAGTGTGAGCAATGAGCGCATGCGTGCGTATGACAGGGCCTTGCAGCGAGCATCGGGGAACAGCTCGGTGATCTGTAATCTGGCGGCCATCGCGTTTATCTCGCTGACCTTGACGGAATTTGCAGGGTTAGTGTAATTATTGCTGCGGAAGTTGTCGATAAGTCCGTCGATCTGCCCCAGGATCTCGTGCGAGCCGTCAAAAGTCGTGAGCCCGCAGTCGGGCAATATGTCGGTGGTTGTGCAGTGTTCGCTGTATTTCGGCAGCCCCAGAGCCTTGCCGATGATCTTGAGCAGCTCGGTCTCGAGTATATAGCCCTGGTCGTTGTAATAACTGTTGTACTCTTTAGCTATGCGCATATATGGCATAAGGGCCGCCTCGGATGATGTGAAGGTGGCATAGTGTATGTCAGGGCCGAATGTCGGTATGTAATACTTCTCGAGATGCAGCTGCAGGATGTCCTGTGCATCAGATGATGAAATGTATGCTGTGGCGAGCATACGGTCGAGAATCATACGGTAGGCCTCGGGCAGAGCTTCGACGGCTTTGCGTATGTTGTCGGGATTGCCGAACAATATATTGACCGCCTTTATGCAATCGCTGAGTGACGGTATCGTGCGCTGCGTGATCAGCATCTTGATCGCCGAATCCGTACTTCTGTCAATCGGGCAGTCGTATTTGACATCGTATTTGCCGTAAAGCGGAGCAAACAGTGACAGCAGTCCTTGCAGACGTGCGCGTGTGACTGATAGTTTGCCAGTGTGTTTTACCAGATCGGGCAGTTTGCCGGGGCTTCCGGCGAGTACTATGGTCGGCTGTATGGGTGTCGATTTTAATACCATGGCTTCACGAGAGTATGAAATTAATGTCTTCTTCGCTAAGCTTTTTCGAGGTTAAGTCGTCGGCTCCGATCAGACCTTCAAAGAGCTCGGTCTTGCGAGTCTGCAGTTCGCGTATCTTTTCCTCGATCGTACCGCGTGTGATAAGCGAGTAGCACAATACGGTAGATTTCTGACCGAAACGGTGCAGCCGGTTGATGGCCTGGAGTTCGGCGGCTTTGTTCCACCATGGCTCGACTATGAATACTGTATCAGCGGCAGTGAGATTGAGCCCGACTCCGCCGGTTTTGAGCGTCATCAGCAATACCATGCATGACGGGTCGTTCTGGAACCGGCCCACCACGCTGCTGCGATCGTGTGTCGAACCTGTCATTGTCGTATAGTCGATGCCTTCGCGTTCGAGCCGATCGCCGATCAGTTCTATTCCGGCAATGAAGTTGAAGAATACGACTGTCTTGTGCCCGTTTGTCACAGCCTCGGTGATGCGCTCGGCCAGCAGATCGAGTTTTGGCGATTTCACCCGGCCGTCGGTGAGGCTCTCGGGCACCGATGCCACACGGCGCAGTTCGCTGAGGGCCTGCAGCATGACAAAACGTGATTTGTCAATGCCCTGACTGGCTATCGTGTCGTTGATCCGATCGAGGTACACGCGCCGGCGCTGTTCGTAGAGACGTGCCTGCTCGTCGTCCATATCGACAGTCAGTGTCTGGTCGATGAGTTCGGGAAGCTCGGGCAGCACGTCGGCTTTGAGCCGCCGCAGCATGAACGGAAATATCCGCCGTCGCAGAGCCTCGATTGTTTCGGGATCGCCGTCGCGCCTGATCGGCTGTAGATATCGCTCGTCGAAATCATTCAGCGAACCGAACATCGCCGGATTCAGAAAACGGAACAACGGATACAGCTCGCCCGGATTGTTTTCGACCGGCGTGCCGCTCAGCGCCAGACGGTGGGGCGTGTCGAGCAGCAGCACCGAGCGCGATACTCCGGTCGATATATTCTTGATATTCTGTGATTCGTCGAGCACAACGGCATGAAATTTGCGTTTTGACAGTTCTTCGATGTCGTTGCGTACGATCGCGTATGTCGTCAGTATGATCTGATGGCCGTCGATATCGGCCATATTGCGGTTCTGGCCATAATAGGTCATGACGTCGAGGTCAGGCGCGAAGCGTCTGAGCTCATCCTGCCAGTTGAACAGCAGGCTGCGTGGCATCACTATAAGAGCGGGCTCGGCCGGGCCGGGGTATATCATATTGAGCAGGGCTATTGTCTGCAGGGTCTTTCCAAGACCCATCTCGTCGGCGAGGCAGCCTCCCATATTGTTGTCATATAGATATTTGAGCCACTTGACACCATATGTCTGATAGGACCGCAGCGATGCTCTGACGCCCGTATCGGGATCGGGCTGTGCGGCAATGCCGTTAAAGCCGTTGTAAAATTCGCGAGGCTTCTTCAGCACGTTGTCGCCTGTCGGCAGGCCATCAAGCAGGGCCTCGATTTCGGGCAGATCAAAAAACGAGACCTTGACATGGGAACTCTTGTCGCGGTCTTGTCTGAAAATACGCTCGATGCGACGCATAAAGCGCTGATCGATCACACCGCGTGTGCCGTCGGAGAGTTCTATATAGCGGTGCGAACGATATTGTTGCAGGAATTCGCCAAGCGTCATCGTCGTGTCGTCGATCTGCACGCTGGCGTCGCCCTCAAGAAAATCGATACCCGAGTTGAAATTTACGCGCAGGCGCGGTTTGACCGGCTTGATTTTGTAGTCATGCAGCTTTTCGCTGCCTACGAGACGGTATTTGCCGAGCAGGGCAGGCAATGCCTCGAAAAGAAACGACCTGGCCGTGTCTTCGGGTATGATAAAAAGATTGCCGTCGCAGTATATCTCTTTAGCCGCGGCTTTTGTAGGCGCACATTTGCGTATGACCTCGAGCAGTCTGTCGGCCCATTCGTCTATGCCGCACTCTGTATCAGATATCGGCCTGATGCTGATGTGGCGGTCATCGGTCATAGTGGCGATGTGGGTCAGTTCGGGCATATTCGATGATGCCGTCATGTGGTCGGATGCCGACTCGATTGTACGGTCGAGTCGCAGATAGAGGGCATTGTCGGTCGCGATTTTATCTATGATGATTGTCGGATGTGCGTTCAGCGGCTCATCACTGACGTTTACAGAATATCCGTCGACTCTGATCGACAGATTGCTGAAATATGACGTCAGTACCGACAGATACGAGTCGAGCTCGTCGGCCGGGAACGGTTTTACGAATTCGGTCAGCAACCGCCAGTTTTGTCCTATGTCGGCGATCTGCTGCAGTCTGGTGCCGCAGCGGGCGAGGGTAGGAGAGATGATTACTGCGGTGAGATCTGATGGCGGCAACGCCAGACATGGCGCCATCATGGCGCCATCGCTATCGGATGCGATGTGCAGAGTCAGGCGGGCAATGCCCTCGGCGAAGGTCAGCAGGCGGTGGCTACTGTCGTAGAGGTTGGTGCATGGCATCAGCAATTGCGCCAGAAAGGGATTGGCGGCAAGATTGTTGCGGTTGCTGCGCGAACTGCCCCAACTGATGTTGAAGTCAATCGTGTCGGCCCGATGAAGCGCCCTGAGCACCGATGCGACCGGCTCGCTGAATAAATTGGCGTCAGGCAGGCACATGTTACCTTTGGAGTCCAGGACTGTAACATTGCCGTTATCGGCGATGACAAAGCGTATTTCGTCATCGCGTGTTGTCTGACGTTGCTCTGTCGGCTTGTTATGCAGTGGCCTTGAGCCTCTCAAGGCATCAAATGGAGACTGACCGGCCATTAGAACTTATTTGCCGAAAATTGAGTTGTAGCGTTGCAGCAATTGCAGGAAACGCAGATCGTCGCGCAGATTGGCCACATTGATCTGGCCGTCGGTATTGTTCATCCAGTTGTGATTGTCAGAATAACCGGCTTTAAGCGACGCCTCGGCGCATTCGAGAGCGCGGTCGCTGTTGTCGCGCAGAGTGTAGTAGCAGGCGCCGTAATAGTTGTTCAGGCCATCGTTGTCGGGCTTATTGCGCAGGATATTGTCTATCCATGCGTCGGCCTCGTCGGTACGGCCGAGGTTGAGCAGTGCGAATCCGCGCAGCGAGCGCACATAGTCATCGCCGCCCTCGATGTCGAGCACCTGCTCGTAATATCCGTTGGCGGCTACGGGCTGGTTCATGAATGTCGACAGCAGCCATGCACGCAGCATCAGCACCTCGGGGTTGGTGGCCTCGGCCATGGCGGCCTCGCCTAACAAGCTGTTGGCCTGCCGGTAATCTTTTTTGTCGATATAGTTGAGAGCCATCTCGACCAATCCGGGCACATAGTCGGGGTTAACGGCCAGTGCCTTTGCGGCTGCGTTGATGGCGTCGTCATGACGCCCCACGGCACGCAGGATCTTTGAGCGGAGCACATAGTAGTCGGCAACGTTGTCGACTGTGCCGAGGGCTGTGTCTATCTGTGCGAGAGCCTCGTCGTAGCGCCCCAGACCGTAGAGGCAACGTGCTATGGAGGCATAGAGGCCGTGGTAGTTGTACATGCGGTCGTCGATTATCTTCTGGAAATCGTCAATGGCCGACAGATAGTTGTAGTGTGCCTCGGCGATTGATGCGCGCAGATAGCGGTAAAGACCGTTGTTGGGCGCAAGCTGTATCGCATTGGTCAATCCGGCGATGGTGGCGGCATAGTTGGTGTTGCCGTACTCGACGAGCGACTCTATCGCCTTGGGATCTTTCGAGTCGAGGCTGATGGCGAGGATCAGATCATCGACAGCACCGTTGTGGTCGCCCATCATGCGGCGCACGTTAGCACGGCGTACATATATCTCGGGATTGTTGGGATCGAACTCGACAGCCTGCTGCAGATAGTCGGTGGCGGCGCTGAGGTTATTCTCTTTTACGGAGCAACGGGCCATACCCAGCAGGGCCTCGGTGCTGCGCGAGTTGAAGCGCTGCAGGCGACCGTAGTCAGTGCGGGCCGCACCATAGTTCCCGAGCTCGAATTCTGTGTTGGCACGTTGATAGATGGCCGCATATGACGATCCGTCAAGAGCGATGGCCGAGTTGAGGTCGGCCAGGGCCTGCTCGTGTTTGCCGGTCTGATTGTAGATTCCTGCACGCAGCATATAGGCCTGGAAACGCAGATCCGTGTCGCCGGCCGGAGCATTGGCCAGAGCATTGTTCACGTCATCGAGGGCATGCACATACTCGCTGTGGCGATAATATTCATTGGCACGGCGGAACCAGGTCATGTAGTCTTTGGGATTTTCGCGCAACTGTTTGTCATAGACGGCGATTACAGCCTGAGTGATAGGATTGTCTATAACGGCCTGAGCCGAGGGGACCGAGAGCATAACCGCAGCGGCGACAGCCGGCAGCATCTTGCGTAATATCTTCATTTTAAATCAATTTTCTGATGTATGGCCTCTTGTGGCGTAAATAACGTGCAAATTTACGCTTTTTAGGCCAATTCCGCAATATTTTAACTATTTTTCAGCCAAAAACGACTGCCCGCCGACAGGCGTCGGCGGGCAGTCGTTTTTGCCGGTCACCATTCTTTGACCACCATGCGCAGGGCGGTGAGGCGCTCGAGCAGTTGCTCGAGCAGATCGAGGCGCAACATGTTGGCTCCGTCGCTTTTGGCATTTGCCGGGTCGGGATGGGTCTCTATGAAGATGCCGTCGGCGCCGGTGGCTATTGCCGCACGGGCGATGGTCTCGATCATGTCGGGGCGTCCGCCGGTTACGCCTCCGGCGGTGTTGGGCTGTTGCAGCGAGTGGGTCACATCCATGATTACAGGACATCGGCACTCGGCTTGCATCTCGGGCACGCCACGGAAGTCGACGACCAGGTCGCCGTAGCCGAATGTGGTGCCGCGGTCGGTCACGGCTATCTGATTGTTGCCTGATTCGCGTACCTTGTCTACGGCAAAGCGCATAGAGGCCGGCGCGAGGAACTGACCCTTCTTGATATTGACCATTTTGCCCGTCTTGGCCGCAGCGACAAGAAGATCGGTCTGTCGGCACAGGAATGCCGGTATCTGCAGTATGTCGACAAAATCAGCGGCCATGCGTGCCTCGCCGGCACTGTGTATGTCGGTCACGACCGGCACACCTGCCTCGCGGCGCACTTTGCCGAGGATGGTGAGCGCCTCGAGATCGCCGATGCCGGTGAATGAGTCGAGACGCGAGCGGTTGGCTTTGCGATATGAGCCCTTGAACACGTATGGAATGTCGAGCCGTTGGCAGACGGGTGCTATGTGGCGGGCTATGTCAAGGGCCATATCCTCGCCCTCGATGACGCAGGGGCCTGCTAAAAGGAAAAAGTTTCCGGTGGCCGAACTGCGCAGATAGTCTATTGTTGTCTGTTGTGTGATCATTGCTGATGCAGTTGATTGATTATGTGACAGGTGTCGCAGGCGACGAGTGCGGCGGTCTCGGTGCGCAGGCGGTTGTCGCCCAGCGTCACCGGTATCCATCCGTTGTCGAGCGCTGTTTTGATTTCTTCTTTTGAGAAATCGCCTTCGGGACCGATGAGTATCACCGTGTCGGTGTCATGACGATATTCTTTGGCCATCAGGCGGCGTGGAATCTCGGTGTCGCAATAGGCGATGAACCGCTGGGCCTCGTTGTCGGCCGACGCAATGAAACTGCCGTACGGAGTCATCTCGTCGATCTGAGGCAACACGGCTTTAAGTGATTGTTTCATGGCCGATACCGCTATTTTCTCGAGACGTTCGCGGTTGATGTCCTTGCGCTCGGAGTAGCGGCACCGCAGCGGCACGATGCGGTCGACACCGATCTCTACCAGTTTCTCTACCAGCCATTCCATGCGGTCGTTGTGCTTGGTGGGTGCGATTGCGATTGTGATAGATCCGCGCCATACTTTTGGCAGCGGGGTGCGACCCGTAATCTCTACGGTGGCGTGCTTGGGGTGCGCATCGGCCAACACGCAGCTGTAGAGTGTGCCTCGGCCGTCAACTACCTCGAGCGGATCACCCATACGCATGCGCAATACCCTGACACAGTGGCCCGAGTCGCTCTCGGGCAGTGTCAGTGTCGACTCGATGTCGGGTGCATAGAACCGTATCATCAGATTTTGCGGTCGGTCTCTACCATGTCGGCAGCCCCCGAGTCGGTATTCTCGGCGTCTTTGATGGCCTTGTCGGTGAGAATGTGGCTTTTGGGATGGAAGATGAAGAAGAAGAGCACGCCGACCACAAAGGCATAGGCTGCAAAGATAAACCATGACTCACGCCATCCGGCCAGCATCTGCTCGGCATCGAGGCCGGGGGCAAATACGTTTTTATTGACCACGAACGTGCCGGCGATGAATGTGCCCAGCGAGGCACCGATGCCGTTTGTCATGATCATGAACAAGCCCTGGGCCGACGAGCGCAGATCGGGAGTGGTCTGCTGGTCGACGAAGAGTCCGCCGGATACGTTGAAAAAGTCAAATGCCACGCCATAGACGATGCACGACAGCATCAGCAGCCATACGCCGGTGTCGGTGTTGCCAAGGCCGAAGAATCCGAATCGCAACACCCATGCAAACATGGCTATGAGCATCACGCCCTTGATGCCGAACCTATGCAGACACGCGGGTATGAGCAATATGCACAGAGCCTCGCTTGCCTGTGAGATCGAGATGAGGAATGTCGGGTTTGATGCAAAGTAGTCGTTGGCATACTGGGCCACGTTTTTGAAATGCTCGATAAACATTGTGCCATAGCTGTTTGTAATCTGCAACGACACGCCAAGCAGCATGCTGAAGATGAAGAATATGGCCATCTCCTTGCGGCGGAAGAGCTGAAAGGCACGCAGGCCGAGGGCATCGGCCAGAGATGACGATGCGGCACGGTTGACGGGGCAGTGGGGCATTGTCAGGGCATAGAGTGCCAGTGCAAAGCTGAATATGCCACTGGTGAAGAACTGCATGTAGGTGTTCTGGATGGCAACGCCGCCGATATGCACGAAATTGACCAGCAGCTCGGCTATGATGAAGCCGACGGTACCCCACACGCGTATCGGCGGGAAGTCTTTGATCGTGTCAAGCCCGGCTTTGTTGAGTGCGTTGAATGCCACTGAATTATTCAGTCCGATAGTGGGCATGAAGAATGCCACTGAAATCGTGTAAAGAGTGAACAGCGGGCCAAACTGCACATCTGCGCCGGCATCCATCGCATACCATCCGGCTGCTATCATGAATGCGCCGGCGATTACATGGCAGAGACTCAGCATCTTCTGAGCCGGGATAAAACGGTCGGCTATGATACCGACCAGGCCGGGCATGAGCAGCGACACGAGGCCTTGCACGGTATAAAACCAGAAAGTATGTGAGCCGAGACCTACAGAATTGAGGTAGAGTCCCAGCGAGACCAGATATGAACCCCAGACGGCAAATTCGAGGAATCCGAGCGCCGCCAGGCGAGTTTTTATGTATTTCATAGTGTATAGGGTTATGGTATGTGTTATGTATTATGTATTCTTTTTGCGTTTTATGATTTCGCTGATACGAGCCGCCTCTTCGTAATTCTCGCTGTCGATGGCTTGTTGCAGCTGGTTCTCGAGCTCTTCGAGAGCAAGGTTTTCGAGGCGGGGTTCGTCGTTTGTCAAGTTGTCGGCCTGACTGCGCCGCAGGGTGGCGTGTGTCTCTCCGTCATCATCCTCGGTCTCGTCGACTATAAATCCGGTCTCGTTGAGTATGGCGTTGGTGGTGAGGATCGGGGCGTTGGTGCGCATTGCTATGGCTATGGCGTCGGATGTGCGCGCGTCGAGCACGATCTGGCGCTCGCCGTCGCTGAAAGTCAGTTCTGACGAGAAAATACCGTCTTCAAATTTATATATGAACACCTCTTTGAGTCTTACGCCGAATGCCTGTGCGAAGCTCACAAACAGGTCGTGGGTCAGCGGACGTGGCGGTGTCATGTGTTCGATGCGCATGGCAATCGACTGTGCCTCGGCGGGCCCGATGACGATGGGGATGCGATAAGGACCGTCTTCCTGCGCCAGCAGTAATGCGAATGCACCCGATTGCAGCTGGTTGTATGACAGGCCCATGACCCTGAGTTTTACACGATCGTCCATATAATTGTATTTTTAGTCGATGTTTTGTCCTGTTATAACGCCTGAGCCCAGACATCGGTGGCAATTTGTGTCGTATAACACAGCAAATTGCCCCGGCGCTATGCCCTGCACTTTATGTTCTGATTCTATCAGATATTCGCCCGGCGTGTCAAGGCGTGTGATTTTAGCGGGCAGGAATTCCGGCGTATGCCGGTTTTTGAACGCTATGGCCGCATTCTCGCAGTCGCGGCCATCCCACGGGTCGAGCGTCAGCCAGCGGGTGTCGGCGATGTGCAGACGGTGTCCATATTGTTTCTCGGTGTCATAGCCGCCTGACACATATATAATGTTGTTTTCTATGTCCTTCTTGACCACGAACCATGGACCGCCACTCAGCCCCAGGCCCTTGCGCTGGCCGATTGTGTGGAACCAGAATCCACGGTGCTCGCCCAGCCGGCGACCGGTCTCAAGCTCGATGATCGGACCGGGACGCTCGCCCAGATGGCGGCGTATGAAGTCGTTGTAGTTGATTTTGCCCAGAAAACAGATGCCTTGCGAGTCTTTGCGTGTGGCGTTGGGCAGTTTCTGTTCGATGGCTATCTCGCGTACGCGTGATTTGGGCAGATCGCCGATCGGGAAGATGATGTGGCGCAGTTGGGCGGGTGTGATGCGGGCCAGAAAGTCGGTCTGGTCTTTTACCGGATCGACAGCTGTCGTGAGCCACTTGTAGCCGTCGGCATCGATTTCGGTCGATGCATAATGTCCTGATGCGGTAATGTCGAATTCATGGCCATGACGTTGCTCGAAATAACCGAATTTGATCACCAGATTACACATCATGTCGGGATTGGGGGTCAGCCCGCGGCGCACGGCATCGAGGGCATAACTCATCACGTGGTCCCAATATTCGTCATGCAGCGGCACAACATCAAATGGCAGGCGATATCGTGCCGCAATCAGCCGGCAGAGTTCAATGTCTTCGTCAGCGCTGCAGTCGCCCGACCCGTCATCACGGCCGATGCGTATGTAGAACAGATGCACATCGTGCCCCTGCTCGACCAACCTGTGTACGGCGACGGCCGAGTCGACTCCGCCCGATATCAAAGCTGCGACACGCATGGGTCAGATACCGGTATTGGCCCGTATTGCCGCAAGAGCGCGCAGCATGCCGTCGATCGGGAAACCCTTGGCCAGCACGCGGTGACGGGCGTCGAGCAGATAAAATTCGGGAGATGTGCGCAAGGGGAAATATGAAGATGCGTCCTCGCTCGCGCCCACAATCCATTCGGCCGGATAGCTTGTCGTTGCTTCCAGCCATTCAGGCGTAGCCTCGTCGGGTTCGATACACATTATTGTCAGCAAGCCGGCTTTGATGAGCGCATTGGCGTTGATGTCAGCCGACAGACGCACACGGGCCAACGCGCAGTCTTCGCAGTCGTGGTCGTTGATAAATACCACGATTGCCTGGGTGCGTACCGTCTCGAGCGAGCCGGGCAGGCCCTCGGGAGTAACATATTGCAGGTGGCCCATAACGCCGCCCTGGCGTACATTGTCTATAATCTGCACCTGATTCTCAAAACGGGCACGGTCTGCGCCCGAGATCTTGCGGTTCTCGGCAACAGCCTTGGCAAACGGATAATAAATCTCTTCGCTGAATATCTCGGCTGTGTCGCTGTAGGTCCATTGCTCGGCCATACGGGCGAGCCCGAGCGTTTGCGGTCCCGACTTCTTGACACTCTCGAGCAGACGGCCGATTGCGGTATAGACCGAATCGGCTGAGGCATAAGGCATGAAGCTGATCCAGTCGCCGAAGGTATTGTTGAGCTTCTCGGTCTTTGAGAATGCCGATTTCATATCGCAGCGATCCCAGAAATGAGTCACCAGATAGTCGCAGCGTTCGTCAAGACGCTCCATATCGGCCGGAGGTACGGGATAAGGAAACAGGTCTCCGTCGGCCGCATGCATGCCGATTGCCGCTGTCAGCGCCATGACCGTTATTAATATGTATCGAATCATCATTATTATGTAATCTATACGTGTTGAATATGCAAATTTACTAAAAATCCCGGATAAACCCATTTTTCGCTGCAAATTTAAACTTTCTTGTCGGCTGTGACTTCTGTGTCTCACGGTTATTGCCCCCATATACCGTCCTGCCGTTAAGAACAGTTAATTATGAATCGAGCCCGAAATAACTTCCGAATTCGTTTTTTTATGCCGAAATTTGCATATCGCAAATTGATTTATTCCCGGATATGTATTTCCGTATATAAATTTTTCAAATGAAGTATCTGAAATTTTTGATCTTACTGCTGCCGTTCATCCTTTATTCATGTGAAAATGATGAACCTGAGCCCGATTTATTCTCGTTGGCAATACAATTGGAGGATTGGGGCGAAATCGCTATGGGTATTCATGACTGTGAGATCACACTCAACGGCGATCAACAATGCGTCGCCGTAACCCTTATGGGCGATTTCGACTCTTTTAGCGTATCATCCGTATCTTCATGGCTTATGGTGACAAGCGGACATAGCACGATGAAGATACACGTCCCGTCTATAGCTGATATCAGTAGGCGCACCGGGCGGATTGAATTTACCGTTTATAAAGGCAAGGCTCGAAATAATGGCTCTATTACCATTACTCAAAGTGAGACCTGTTCTGAGTATTTGTAGATAAAACTGTGCATAAATTGCGCTTTTTCGTATAATTACCGACAATCTTTAAACGACGGATCTAAAAAATAAGATGTAAGGAATCTAATATTTATTAGAATATGAAGCCCTATTAGTTGGGATTATTGTAAATAATAGCAGTGACATAGCTTTGTCCATTTTCGATATGGATTCTATTCTTTTTGATAAGTCTCAACTACATATAAATTAACGTCAGGATAATTGTTTGAGACTTTTTCTATTATGGATTTTACATCATCCCATTTTAAGCCCCCCAATCCGGCACCTATTGCAGGTAAGGCTATTGCAGTTACGTTATCTCTACTGGCTAATTCAAGCATTTGTATCAATGCATTTTCAATATACTCAATTTTAGCCGGTGTGCGCCAGGTTAGTTGAGTCCCAAGATTATAGATATGCCCATCAGCATAATTGTAATCAAACACGTCTCCTGGACGGAACATATTTTTCTTACATAATTGCTTATATTCAAGGTACATTTCGGGGTATTTATCTCTGAACGACACTGCAATACCTTTACCCATTGCACCAGCGCAATTGCACCCATGAGCATAATTGCTCACGCCCGAAATACGGAATATGTCACCTTTGGCTATATACTTGATCATATTCTCTTTTTAATTTATCACAAAGATAGGGAAAAATATGACTGAGTGTTAATTATCTGAGCAAAAGTCAATTTATCCGATATATCGAAATTTACCAGTTTTTTCATGTCATGCACGATTATGTGATTGGTTTCCTGGAGCGAAGTTACTAAAAATAGTCTGGATTACAACTAAAATAAAGTCAATTGACTTTATCCGGTCTGACATTTGAAATTTTTCTTTTTGGGTCGATATTCGGTAGAAAAGCGGTGACAATACCGAGCAACGGCAGTAATGTGCTTATTTGGAATATAAACTCGATGCTGGTCTTGTCGGCAAGCCATCCGAAGAATGCCGAGCCTATGCCGCCGAGCCCGAAATTCAATCCAAAGAACAGGCCGGCCATCATCCCCACTTTGTCGGGCCTCAACTCGGTGGCATACACCAGTATCGCCGAGAATGCTGATGAAATCACAAAGCCGATTATCACGGCAAGGACAATCGTCAGGGTGAAATTGACATATGGCAGTGCGAGAGCGAAAGGTGCCGCACCGAGAATAGAGCCCCATATGACGTATTTACGTCCGTACTTGTCACCGATGCCGCCTCCGATTACCGTGCCGATGGCCACCGCTCCCAGGAATGCGAAAAGACATAGTTGCGACACCTGTATATCCACCCCGAATTTATCAATGAGGAAAAACGTGAAGTAGCTTGTCATGCTCGCCATATAGAAATATTTTGAGAACGTGAGTACGCACAGTATGAATATCGCCCAATGTATCCTGCGCGGAGTCAAGGCCTGTACTGACGGATTGGGAGCAACGGCTCTGGCCTTTATCTTGTGCAGCTGTGCCTTGTACCATCGGCCCACAGGCAACAATGTGATGCCCGCGACAAAGGCGGCAATCGAGAACCAGAGTATCGAATGTTGCCCGTACGGAATGATTATTACGGCTGCAAGCAACGGCCCTGCCGCGCTGCCACCGTTCCCGCCGACCTGAAAGATCGACTGTGCCAGTCCTTTCCGGTTGCCTCCGGCCATCTGTGCTATCCGCGATGCTTCGGGATGAAATATCGAGGATCCGCAACCTATGACTCCGACTGCCAGCAGTATCATGCCGTAATTGTTGGCAAACGACAGCATGATTATTCCGGCCAATGTAAACACCATGCCTGTCGAAAGTGAGAACGGCTGCGGATGATTGTCGGCATACCGTCCGACAAACGGCTGCAATATAGAGGATGTCATCTGGAACACCAGTGTGATTATGCCTATCTGACCGAAAGTAAATCCGTAATTGTCTTTTATAATCGGATAGATCGACGGTATGATTGATTGCATCATATCGTTCAGCATGTGCGCAAAACTGATAGCAATCAGAAGTGGAAACACCGTCCTCTCGATAGATTCCGATTTGATATTATTCGTCGTCATTTATATTTCCATTTTTACAGAAAAAGAGACTTCTGAAAAATTCATTATATGTCACAGGATTTTTTCGCGAAGGGATATCATCAGATGAATCTGACAATGCAAAATTAGCTATTTTTCTCCGTGGAGAAAAATAGCTAATCGCATATTGCCACAGGTGAGTCTTCAAATAGACCGCCCCATATGTTGCTTATCGCTTGGTAATGTACCTTATCTCAGATATTCGTCAAAGAACTTCACAATCTCGTCGAAGGGAATGATATCTGTCCGGTCGTAGAGGTCGGTATGGCTGGCCCCGGGAATCACCATGAACAGTTTATTGTTTTCTTTGCCGGGGACAACCGTGAGTTTCTTGTAAGCGTCGCTGCCGAAATAAAACGAGTGGGCTTTTTCTCCGTGGAGTATCATTACAGCATTCTCTATCTCACCGGCGCGGCTCATAAGCGGGAAATTTATCCAGGGGATAGGTGATGTCGTATTGCGGCCGCCGTTTGAGTTCAATGAACGGGGATGATAGCCGCGGGCTGTCTTGTAGTAGTCGTGATAGTCGCGCAGAAATTTGGGAGCATTTTCGGGGAGAACATCAGGCACTCCGCCACCAAGCTCAGGTGTTCCGTTGCGATAATCCTCAGTACGCTGTGCGGCAAGCCTCTCACGCAGGGCCTTGCGGGCCTCGGCGCTGTCGTCTGCATCGAAATACCCGTTGGCGGTGACACGGCTCATGTCGTACATGGTGGATGCGAGAGTCGCCTTGATGCGGGGATCTGATGCGGCGGCATTTATTGCGAGACCTCCCCAGCCGCATATACCTAATATACCGATCTTCTCAGGATCTACGTCGGGGTGGGTCGCGAGAAAATCCACAGCGGCGCTGAAATCCTCGGTATTGATGTCGGGCGAGGTCATATAGCGTGGAGAGCCTCCGCTTTCGCCGGTAAACGATGGGTCAAAGGCGATCGTAAGGAATCCGCGTTCGGCCATTGTCTGCGCATAAAGTCCCGCACATTGCTCTTTTACAGCGCCGAAGGGGCCGCACACCGCTATTGCGGGCAGTTTTGCTGTCGAGCCCTTGGGCTTATACATGTCGGCGGCGAGCGTTATGCCGTAGCGGTTGACAAAAGTGACCTTGCTGTGGTCAACCTTGTCGCTTTTGGGGAATGTCTTGTCCCAGTCTGTTGTCAGTTCGAGTTTTTCTGCCATAATTCTGTTGTCGTTATTGCTCATGTCGGTTGGTCCTTTTGCATATGCCGATGCTGAAAGTATCACGGCCAGCATCAATATTATGTGCGATTTTGTCGCTCTTTTGTTTGATTGCTTGATCATTTCACGATAAAACTGTTTTTTCTGATGCAAAATTAAGCGCAAACATCGGGGTAATCGCTACCAATTTTACTCGCCGATATACCTCGATTACATATATTTCGATTCAACCCTTCTGTCATATTATAAAAACACTTATATTTGCGACGCAATAAAATCCGAGGATGAGTATGGAAATATATCAGGCTGATACAATTGAGAAATACAACCGCTATTTCGGTTTTGAGACACGGCATCCGTTGGTGGCGGTGGTCCATTTTGACGGTTCCGTGCCTCAGAACAGCCATGTCATGGCATTCGGTTTTTATGCCTTGTTTCTGAAGAAGACTACCGGTTGCCGCATAAATTATGGCAAGACCACCTATGATTTCGACGATGAGACCGTAGTGAGCTTCGCGCCGGGGCAGACAGTGGGCATACACCGCATCGACGATGGGCCCGCTCCCGAATCAGTGGGGCTGCTGTTTCATCCCGATTTTTTACATCGCACGGCGTTGGGGCAGAAAATCAAGCAATATTCGTTCTTCTCATACGCTATAGTACTCCCGTTTTTCAGACCGGCGGAGTGCGGTTTTAAGTCAAGGATAA
>JAUNGA010000121.1 GCA_030524765.1 Bacteroidales bacterium
GAACAATTAAAAGAGACTTTTGAGCGCAAGCTGGCGCTGAGGAGGTATCTTTGACATCGACAGCAAGAAAATAGAAGTCGAGGAAGAAGAACTGCGCACCCATGTACCCGATTTCTGGGAGCATCCGGCCGAGGCGCAGAAACAGATGAAGAAAATCAAGGACATACAGGCCTGGATCGACGGCTACAAGGAAATCGAGGATGCCGTCGAGGAATTGTCTGTAGCATTTGACTTTGTCAAGGAAGGTCTCGTCGAAGAGGACGAAGTAGACAAACTCTACGCCACCGCCATCGAGAAAATCGAGGCTTTGGAGCTGCGCAACATGTTGCGCCGAGAGGAAGACAAGCTGGGCGTGGTGCTGAAAATCAATTCGGGCGCAGGCGGCACTGAGAGTCAGGACTGGGCATCGATGCTGATGCGCATGTATCTGCGCTGGTGCGAAAAGCGCGGCTACAAGACCTCAATCGCCAACCTGCTCGAAGGCGACGAGGCCGGCATAAAATCGGCCACGATCAACGTCGAGGGCGACTTTGCCTACGGCTATATGAAGAGCGAGAACGGCGTGCACCGTCTGGTGCGTGTGTCGCCCTACAATGCCCAGGGCAAACGTATGACATCGTTTGCATCGGTGTTTGTGACGCCACTTGTCGACGACACAATCGAGGTGAAAGTCGATCCGGCCCTGCTGTCGTGGGATACATTCCGATCAGGCGGCGCGGGCGGTCAGAACGTCAACAAGGTCGAGTCGGGCGTGCGTCTGCGCTATCAGTTCACCGACCCATATACGGGCGAGAAAGAGGAGATACTGATCGAAAATACAGAGACACGCGACCAACCCAAGAACAAGGAGAACGCCATGCGACAGCTGCGCTCGATACTGTATGACAAAGAGCTGCAACACCGTCTGGCCGAACAAGCCAAGATCGAGGCCGGCAAAATGAAAATCGAGTGGGGCTCGCAGATACGCAGCTATGTGTTTGATGACCGTCGCGTCAAAGACCATCGTACGGGCTATCAGACCAGCGACGTGAATGGCGTGATGGACGGCGATCTCGACGGATTCATCAAGGCCTATCTGATGGAATTCGCCGGTAAACAAGAGGAATAAGCTGTAATCGGCAGACCGGTCATCAAGAACAGACCGATTATATATCATATACATCGGAATGATATTTCTGAAAGGCTTCTGCTGCCAGATAAAGGTGTACAGCTGTGGCTCTATGACTGACGAATGGTGCGAAACCGTCCACAAATATTATTTGAATCATTTCTTGTTGACTGACCTAATTAACAATGTATAGTTTAAAACGACTCTTCGGCGGGCTGGTGGGCGGGCTGATGGCGCTGACAGGCAATGCCGGCACGAAAGCCGCCACGGCCGCGCCGGTCGATGACCCGCGGGCACTGACAATCTATCAGGTGATGGTGGCGTCGTTCCGTCACGGCGATGAAGGCGCCGAAGGCTACACGGCAATGTGGGGCCCCGACGGACATACCAAAAACGGTAATCTGCAGGGTGTGATCGAGGCTCTCGACCACATAAGCTCGCTGGGAGCCAATGCCGTCTGGCTCACGCCGATATTCGACAGTTCGGATGCCGCCGGCGGCGAGAAACTGCAGGCGACAGGTTACTTTACCAACGACTATTTCAAGATCGACCCGCACTTCGGCACCGAGGCCGACCTGCATCGGCTCGTAGACGAGGCCCACAAACGCGGAATCGCTGTGATACTCGACGGAGTGTTCGGACACCACGGGGGAGTGACCACGGCGTCACCGTCCGGCCATATGATCGACTGCACAGTGCGTGGCTGCGACCGTATCGACGGAGGCACGGGCAACGTAAGCTATCCGGGATCGCTGCCCTATTTCAAAGAGGTCGCCTCATATTATATCGATAAATACGGTATAGACGGCTGGCGTCTCGACCAGGCCTATCAGGCAATGCAAGACGGACATAACTATTGGACCGAATTGCGAGGCGAGGTAGCCCGTGCATCGCAGGCCCGCAAAGACCGCGGCGAGCAATGGGGCACGCTGGGATACATGGTTGGCGAAGACTGGGGCAATGCGTCACGGATCAACGAGGGAGTCTATCGCGACGGCGGGCTGACGAGCGCGTTTGATTTCGATGGCAAGGAACGCATCAGCGGCCCGATGCAGGACACGATTGGAGAAGGCCTCGTCAACGGATATGCCGACATCATCACCACGCTGTCTCCACCGACGGCACGCGGATATCTGAACGACTCGGTCATGCCCAATCTCTTCCTGTCAAATCACGACGGATACCGGCTGGCCGATCACTTTGCCGACAATGACAGCAACCGCATCGCCAAGATGATGATGCGCCATGCCATACTTGCCGCATACTCGGGCCCCATTACCCTTTACTACGGCGACGAGTATGCCGACCTTAGCCGCAACACTACCGGCGGACAGAAAGACAACGTGGCCCGTACATCGGGTCATCTCGAGCCACGCAATGCCGACGAGGCCCGTCTGAGCGAGTATGTGGCCCATGCCATGCGGATGCGCGCCGCCAATCCGGCCATGTGGCGCGGCGAAGCCCGGTTTGCTACGGTCGAGACGACCAACGGCCCGGCGCTGATTGTCACCAAAGTCGATCCCGACAGTCCCAACGTGGTGGCAGTGATATTCAGCGAGACCGACACGACAGTACCCGTGGCTCTGCTCGGCCGACAAGTCGACGTAAAAGCCTATATACCCGAGATCATCACAGTCACAGGCAAGTAGTCACGAGTCAGCGCGATCATGCGCTCCATCCTTATCACGGAGCTCATCAAGGCTTACGCCAAGATGACGCTCCGTTTTATCTATCAGCACATTGCGCATGACGCGGGCCCAGCGCGAGCCATTGCACGAAGCCTCATTCTCAAGCATCGAGACGGCCTGCCACAGACACACGGCGCCTGCCACGACGCGCAGCAGCCCCTCACGGCCGATAACGGTCGACTCGATCATCGCAGCCAATATCAGCACGGCATATATGCGCGAGAGGGTCGACACCACACGGCCAAAACGCGCCGAACTGAACCTGAGCCTGTCGGCGCGTTCGGGCGCCACACGTGCCAGACGGGCCGCCAGCCGTCGGGCTGTGACAACATCGGCAAGCACCATCAGCGTACATACCACTCCCATCGGCAGAGCCGGAGCGACAGAGGCCCACAGCCATCCTCCGGCCAGACATACAATTGTTTTAAGATTTTCGTAATTCATAGGTTTTATTATTTTCAGGCAAAGATACATAGATAGCCTATATGACGGTCAACTTTTGGCAGAAACCACGGCTCTTTCATTTAAGGCAAAAGTAACGCCGTAGATCCCTTACCCGGTTC
>JAUNGA010000030.1:0-3983 GCA_030524765.1 Bacteroidales bacterium
CTCTTTCTATAACTGGATAATGTTTAACCCGTCCAACTTTTTGGGGTCACTTCACCTCCCGGGGCGTCGTATGTGGATGTCTGAGTCTATCAGAGGATCACTTTGGTGGCCTTGTTGCCCTCGCGACGGATGAATATGCCGTTCTCGGGGTTGGCTACGCGGATACCCTGCAGATTGTAGTACTCTACCTCGCCGCCCTCGACAGTGATGTCTTCGATGCCGGTGACGGTGCCTTCGGGTGAGGCTAAAGTCATATTAATGTTGCGGAAAGGATTGAGATTGACAGAGATAACGGGTGCTGCGTGATGCACGGTCTTGCCGTGGTGGTCATCGGTGTTGGTAGATAGGGGCACGCTATTTTCGTTGGATGCGAGTGCAAGAGTCTTAGTCTCATTGTTTATTACTACAACGTAGGGCGCATGTTCAGTTGCCTGACAGTTGCTGTCGTGGTTGTCGCTAAAGTCGGTTTTGGCCTCGCTGATGTGACCGCTGAGCAGTTCGCCCTCGACTGATACGGCAAACTGACCGCAGAGGTCGGTTATGTCGCCTGCGTTAGATGTAAAGGTATATGTGCCGTCCTCATTATCTGTTGCGGTAAGAGCGACAGGATTTTCTACGGCAGCGATCTTGTTCTGACCGTTGTTGAGAGCGACAGGTGTATGGTGGAATGCCATGGTATATCCGTCGGGCTCAATGATCGCGGCTTTTTTTGCGTAGATGCGGGGCAGAGGATAGCTGTTGGCGCTCATTGTGGTAGCATACATTGAGAAGCCACTTGGCGTAGTATTAGTATTATAACGGATGATAAAATCGCTTTCTGCATCATGGATTATGCCAAATGTGATAGTAGCGTTACCATCGTTATCATTATATGCTATCGGAGTACTTGCCTTAGGCTGAGACGACATTTGCAGATAGTTCTGCGATGTGTTTTGGGGATTTGAATAGTCGTAAAGATAACCGATACGTGGAGTATTGCGGTAGCTCTTGTCCTCGTCGGCATTGTCATAATACGAGATTTCGTTTTTGGTGCGGAGATACCATTCGCCATTGGGGGCGGCCTCGAGCACGAGAATCATTGCGTTGTCGGGAAGTGTGGTGACCTCGTTATTTGAGAACGTTGCCGCACCGCCATACCAAATACGGTCATAGTTGTTGGCTGATGTAGTCATCACAATGTTTTGAGTTCCCTCAACACCAATGACAAATTCCATGCCGTCGTAGAGTTCGTCGGTTGATGTTACCAGGGTATAGGTGTCGGCTGCATCGCCGCGGTTGCCAATGTTGTAGAATGCCTCTACCTCGGTTGATGTGGCTGAGTTGCCATTGGCAGCACGCACGGCAGCGGCAGCAAAGCGACGGTGCATTTTGTCGACAGTCACTGTTGCAGCGTTGCCCTCGATAGTTTTAGTGGCGGCTACAAGACCGTCAATGCCGTAGGTCTTGACTACGATAGAGGTCGCACCCTGTGCGCTGATGCTTACAACGGTGCCGGCGGGAGTGCTCGACATGTCGGCGAGTGAGAATACAGGAGCGGCAGGAGCGGCGAACTCGGTGACGGTATATGTGGCCTTGGCCTCCTCGCTGTCATCAAGACCATCCTTGGAAGCAACGACTTCGATGGTGTAATCGCCTGCGGTGGTGAAAGTATAAGTGTAAGGCAGGGCCTCTCCGTCAATCGGGGTTTCGTTGATAAATCCTGTAATAGTAGCTCCGTCAGTTTCTGATGAAATAGTTAGTTTCTCGCCTACCTCGAATGTCGAACCCGAAGCGATGCTGAATATAGGAGTAGCGACTTTGGGGTTGACTACCTTATATGTAGCCTTGGCCTCCTCGCTGTCATCAAGACCGTCCTTGGAAGCAACGACTTCGATGGTGTAATCGCCTGCGGTGGTGAAGGTATAGGTGTAAGGCAGAGCCTCTCCCTCGATCATGGTTTCGTTGATACTGCCTATTATAGTAGCACCCTCGGTCTTTGATGAGATAGTTACAGATTTGCCAACCTCAACCTCAGAGCCGTTGGGAATGCTGAATGTGGGAGTCGCAACTGCATCCTTGCCAAGCTTGGCAAGGACGATGGTCATTTTGGTCAATGTCGCATTTGCATTAGCAGCCGTAATCTTGAAAGTTGTCGGTTTACCACTAAATTTGTATTGATTGTTTGTGGTTGCATTGCGGTCTATTTTTATAGGTTTATCAGTTGTCCACGACAGAGAGACAAAATAGTATCCCTCGGGCGCGTTAACATTTACAAAACTGCGGCTTGAATAGTAGATACGGAAACCGCCACCACCGCTAGTTACATATTGGGGGTAGGTCGTGCCTGTCGATCCTGATTCATCATTGATGCCAGCCTCAGTTGGGAATGTATATACATTATCATCTGAGGTCCAGTTGATTTTTGTTTTGTTAGCGGTGTATTTCCAATCTGAATGGTTTGCGAATGTGATTGTAGCTTCTGCAGTGATGGGTCCTACTGCTTTTGTTACGGTATAAGTGGTAGATGCGGAGATCGGAGTGTCTTCGTTGGCAGAGTTCCAAGCGATGGCGTTTACGGTGTGTTCGCCGGTTGAGAGAGTGAATGGTGTGGTATATTTAGTGGAACTCTTTGTTGCAGGGGCGTCGATTGCGTAACGTATCTCGCAGTTGTTTTGGTCTGTCGCAAGGCTGATAGATGTGTTGGTGTCGATATTTCCGTTAGTAGGATCGAATGTGATCGTTTCGGGAGCTATTACGATTACCTGGCCGGTTGTATATGTGACTGAAATGCTTTTAAGGTAGGCAGCTCCATTATTTGAATTTGCCTTGTTGGAATTTGTTAATACAATTTCAATACTACCAGATTTATTGATATTTGAGGCGGAGAAATTTTGGGGCGCGTTTTTTTTGCATGAAAAGGCATCTCCTACTTGTTGACCGGCAACTTTAAAGATACCTGTAATATTTGCACTGCCTGATTGTGTTGCATTGATAGAGATCTCTGTTATTGTTTTATCTACAAAGAAATCAGTCGTTAAAGTAATTGTATTGGGCGCTTTTGAAGCTGAGCCAATCTGAGCACCATTATCCGTTACGCCCATTGCACCCGGAACTCCATTTACCCATGTAACATCTATATTCCAGGTAACATCACCAAAAGTATATGTTTTAGTGGAATTAGGCGTGTACTTTGTAAAAGTACCACTTGCAGTAGTTGTTTGAGCTATACCTGCCAAAGTAGTACCGAGTAGTACAACCAATAGTAGTAATAGTTTTTTCATAAAAAAGACAATTGATGGTTAATCGATTGAAATAATGGTATTGATATCGAGATTGTGATCAATAACGGTCAGATCGTCTGCGTTGACTTCAATCTCGTCTTGCAGAGAGCCTTCGGGGTATTCCCATACATCAATGGTTACCTCGTGACCTTCACCGCAAGGGCTTTCAACGTAGAGACTTCCTTGATGACGGCGTTCTATACCCATAGAGCGCTCAGAGGTTTCAGCGATCTCCCAATTGATGTCATCAGCATCGATTGTGACGTCGAAATCCTTGTCACAATCAGGACAGTGGAATGTGATTGTGTTGGTTTTCATAAATTGTTTTGTTGATTTATAATATAGTGTTTAGTAGCAAGAAATGATATGTAAGGGCGTAGCACTCCCTTTGTTAGCGCAAAAGTATAAAATATTCTTATATAATGCAATAAAAAATATGCGTGTAGGGTATATTTTTATTAGATTGGATACCCAAGGGGAATTGCCTAACAATTGTTTGCCGTCTTCGACGGCGAGTGGCGGGATGTGGGTGTTATTGTCGGACCTCTTGCGAGGCCCATGTTTGCGCTCGATTCTGCCCCCACACCATTGCTCCTGCGTCGCAATGATGTGGGGCTACAATTGATTGCCGTCTTCGACGGCGGTGGCGGGATGTGGGTATTATTGTCGGACCTCTCGCGAGGCCCATGTCCCGCGCCATTGATCTATCCCCACACCATTGCT
>JAUNGA010000030.1:4083-25017 GCA_030524765.1 Bacteroidales bacterium
GCGATCGGTGGGGGCGCATGTATGTGCGTTATCATGCCGTCGGAGACGGCGGACAGTATTAGCCCCACATCAAGCGAGGCAGGAGCGCAGGTGTGGGGTACATGATTGCGCCCATGATCGGGCCTCGCGAGAGGTCCGCCAATGCCCTGATGTCGATGATAAAATCGGAGAATTCATTACAATATCCGGGCATTTATTGTCGTATTTTGTGGCGGGTGTTATTGTCGGACCTCTCGCGAGGCCCTGTCCCGTGTCATTGATCTATCCCCACACCATTGCTCGTACCTCGCAATGATATGGGGCTACAATTGATTGCCGTCTTCGACGGCGAGTGTCAGCGATCGGTGGGGGCGCATGTATGTGCGTTATCATGCCGTCGGAGACGGCGGGCAATATTAGCCCCATATCAAGCGAGGCACGAGCGTAGGTGTGGGGTACATGATATCGCCCACGACCGGGCCTCGCGAGAGGTCCGCCAAATCCCTGATGCCGATGATAAAATCGGATGATTCATCACGATGTCCGGGTATTTATTGTCGTATTTTGTGGCGGGACGAATTGTTGGACCTCTCACGAGGTCCATGTTTGCGCTCGATTCTAACCCCACACCATTGCTCCTGCGTCGCAATGATGTGGGGCCACAATTGATTGCCGTCTTCGACGGCGAGTGTCCGCGATCGGTGGGGGCGCATGTATGTGCGTTATCATGCCGTCGGAGACGGCGGACAATGATAGCCCCACATCAAGCGACGCAGGAGCGTAGGTGTGGGGTACATGATATCGCCCACGATCGGGCCTCGTGAGAGGTCCGCCAATGCCCTGATGTTGATGATAAAATCGGCGGATTCATCACGATGTCTCGGCATTTATTGTCGTATTTTGTGGTGGGTGTTATTGTTGGACCTCTCGCGAGGCCCATGTCCCGCGCCATTGATCTATCCCCACACCATTGCTCCTGCGTCGCAATGATGTGGGGCCACAATTGATTGCCGTCTTCGACGGCGAGTGTCCGCGATCGGTGGGGGCGCATGTATGTGCGTTATCATGCCGTCGGAGACGGCGGACAATGATAGCCCCACATCAAGCGACGCAGGAGCGTAGGTGTGGGGTACATGATATCGCCCACGATCGGGCCTCGTGAGAGGTCCGCCAATGCCCTGATGTTGATGATAAAATCGGCGGAACCATCACGATATCCGGGTATTTATTGTCGTATTTTGTGGCGGGTGTTATTGTCGGACCTCTCGCGAGGCCCTGTCCCGTGTCATTGATTAACCCCACACCATTGCTCCTGCGTCGCAATGATATGGGGCCACAATTGATTGCCGTCTTCGACGGCGAGTGGCGAGATGTGGGTGTTATTGTCGGACCTCTTGCGAGGCCCATGTTTGCGCTCGATTCTAACCCCACACCATTGCTCGTACCTCGCAATGATGTGGGGCCACAATTGATTGCAGTCTTCGACGGCGAGTGGCAGGGTCGGCGGGGTATTATTGTTTGCTACGGCCGTACATGCGGTTGTAGAGTAGGCCGACCATGAGTGCGCCGCCGATGATGTTGCCGAGGGTGGCGAGGGCGAGGTTGCGCGCGAGGGCGTCGAGTGTGACGTCGGCGCCGGCGAGCATGCCGCAGGGGATGAAGAACATGTTGGCGATGCTGTGTTCGTAGCCGAGGATGACGAATGCGGCGACGGGTATCCAGCAGGCGAGTGCTTTCTGACCGATGGTTTCGGCCGAGAGCCCGAGCCACACGGCCAGACATACACACCAGTTGGCCCCGATGCCGCGCAGCAGTATCTGCATGGCGGGCAGCCCGGCCTTGGTCTCGGCGATCGAGCGGATGGCGCTGCCGTAGACGGGCGAGTCGACGAGCCCCGAGGCGTAGGCAAACAGCCATGTGAAGATGAGCGCGCCGATGAAGTTGCCGACCCATACGAGCGACCAGTTGCGCAGGACGGCCCACGGGCTGTAGCGCCGGCGGGTGAGGGCGGGTATGAGCAGGGCGTTGTTGCCGGTGAACAATTCGCCGCCGAAGAATACTATGAGAAACAGTCCGATGGGAAACGCGAGTCCGCTGAGCAGTCGGCCGAGCCCTGGATTGTCGGCGGCGATGCCGGGGATGCCTGAGCCGAGGTAGAGCGAAAGGAGTCCGCCGAGCGAGATGAACATGCCGGCCATGATGGCCTGTGCTGTGACGAGGGCGGTCGATTTGGCGGTCTTGTCGACGCCGATTGTGATGGCGCGGTCGATTATACGGGTTTGCATGGCGCAAAGTTACGAAAAAATTGTGGTTTACCGCGCATTGCGCCTTATGCGGCGCGCGGGGGTGTGGCGCACGGGGCTGTCGGCGAATAGCCGTCGCCAGTCGCCTGATCGCAGATTGGCGAGGGTGGCGCGGTCGATGGCGAGCAGACGCGGGTCGGGTCGGAACTCGTCGAGCGGCTCGATGGCGGGTTCGGCGGGTTCGAGGGGACAAACGCGGCGGCATATGTCGCAGCCATAGACGCGACCGCCGAGGCATGTGCCCGGGGGGAGCTCGTCGTCGGGGCACTCGATGGTGAGGTAGCTGTGGCAACGGCGTGCGTCGAGCGTGCCGTCGCCCCGCAGTGCGCCGCCGGGGCATGCGCGCAGGCATGCTCCGCAACGGTGGCACGGATTGTGGCTGATGGGCTCGTCGGGGGCGAGCTCGAGTGTGGTGAGCAGGGTGCCGAGCACTACGCCGGCCCCGATGCCGGGCACGTGCAGCTGCCCGTTGAGCCCGACTGTGCCGATGCCGGCGCGCACGGCCCAATAGCGTTCTGGCAGGGGGGCGGTGTCGACACAAGGGCGGCTGAGGGCGCCGGTGCGGTCGGCGATCAGCCGCGCGAGGGCATCGAGACGGTCGCGCACGACGCGGTGGTAGTCGCGCCCGAGGGCATAGTCGGCGATATGCGGGTGACGGTAACCGCCGACGGGCGCATAGGGCCAGGCGGTGGCGATGACGGTGCGGGCGCCCGGCAGCAGCGATCGCGGATCGCGGCGCAGGGGTGCGTGGCGCCTCATCCACTGCATCGAGGCGTTGCAGCCGTCGTCGAGCCAGCGGTCGTAGCTGTCGGCGGCGGCAGGGTCGACAGCCCCGGCACGGGCAAAGCCTACGGCGGCTGCGCCGAGCGAGAGGGCCAGCCGGCGCAGGGCTGCCTTATGACATGGGTATAGGCTCGAACTCATAGCCGTTGGCGAGCAGCCAGTCGATGGCCCGTGGCAGGGCCTCGCGCATGTTGCGGGCGGCCTTGAGCGAGTCGTGAAAGACGATAATCGAGCCGTTGCGGGCAAAGCGACGCACGTTGTCGAGCACGCGGTCGGGCGTGAGTTTGCGCGAGTAGTCGCGTGTGACCAGGTCGTACATGACGATGTTGTAGTGGTCTTTGATGGCACGCGCCTGTTTCCATCGCATGATGCCGTGCGGCGGGCGGAACAGGATGCTGTCGATGAGCGCGTCGGCCTCGGTGATGTCGCGCATGTAGTGCCGTGCCGTTGTGCTCATGCCCTGCAGATGGTGCATGGTGTGGTTGCCGTAGCTGTGGCCGCGGCGTCGCACTTCGTCGAGCAGCTCGGGATGGCGTCGCACGTTGTCGCCGACCATGAAGAATGTGGCCTTTATGCCGTAGCGGTCGAGCAGATCGAGCACCCAGGGCGTCTGTTCGGGTATGGGGCCGTCGTCAAACGTGAGGTAGACCACGCGGCGATGAGGACGCTTGATGCGCCATATGGCCTCGGGGAACAGCAGACGGTAGAGCAGCGGAGGGCGTTCGATCAGCATCAGAATCGCAGCAGATAGTTCCAGGCGGCGGGGTCGATCTCATACTCGGCCATGATGGCGTCGCTCAGCCGCATGGCGGGCACACCGGCGGCCTTGTGGGCCTCGAGGGTGAGCAGAGCGGTCTCGACAGCCACGCGCTGAGAGCCCGACATGTTGCCGAGCGATTTGCGCAGGTCGTCGATGCCGTAGCCGCTGATGTAGATCAGAGGCAGTGAGCGCAGCATCGGGTCGAGGCCGGGCCGGGGCGCCCAGCGGGTGATCATCTCGGCCGAAGCCTCGTCGCCCTTGGCCTCGAGCGCGCGCAGCACCTCGATGCGGTTGAGCATCGCCACGCCGGCGCCGAGATACTGCAGGCCATACAGCTCGGTCGAGCCGAGCAGGGCCAGACGGCCCGGTGTGAGCGACTGGGCATAGCGCACGAGCTGGGCATAGCGTGGCAGATCGGCGCGCACGAGTGCCTCGGCGCGGTCGAGGTCGGCCTTGTTGTGAGTCTGCAGGTAGAGATCATAGTAGCACTCGGCGAGTGACACGGCCAGCATGCCGTCGTAGACAGCTGCCTCGACGGGGAGCTTGGTAGTGACGGTCTCGAGCAGGGTGCGCGCCATGTCGCCACGTGTGGCGGGCACCGGAGCGCCGGTAGCCTTGGCATGCTCGACGGCCCATGCCGATGCGGGCAGCGATGCCGAGCGCACCAGGTCGCGGGCCACCTGATAGATGGCCGACCGTGTCGACGCCACCATGCGGCGCACGGTCTCGTCGAGGTAGAGGTCGCCGGGATTTTCGACGTCGAGGCCACCCCAGCGGAACTCGCTCATGATGTTCTTATAAGCTTTCTCGACTGTGGGCGATACGGGCGGCGCGGCAAACGGCGTCACCTCAGAGGCCATGCCGGTGGGGCTCATGAATGACGTGAGGCCCATATGGTAGCTCGAGGGTACGGTAGAGGCGAAATATACGGGGCGGTCGAAGCCGTCGGCCACCGAGTTGGCCAGCATGTCGAGCGAGAGCAGGCCGCTCAGGCTCAGGCCGGTCTTGCCCAGCCGACTGAGATCTGTCGAGATGTCGGCCAGATAGGGTATGCGGTAGAGCGCGTCGGCTGTGTCGGCCGGATTGAGGCCATATCGGGCGTAGGCTGCGGCCGAGTCGACTGGCATATATATGTTGGGCGATGTGATGGCGTGGAGACGGCTGTCGCCATAGCGGTTGGCATAGGCGTCGCGCAGCGACTTCTCGGCTGTGACAGGCTCGCTGTCGCGGGGCACGATGAAGTTCCATGCCAGCTCGTCGTAGGCGTAGTCTGACGGACGGGCATACATCTTGATGGGCTTGGCGTCGTAAGAGGGTATGCGCTGCTGGTTGGCATACCAGTCGGCGGTGAGATACGAGAGGTTGACGACGCGCACGTCGGTGCGGTAGCCCTCGACCTCCTGGGCATACCACAGGGGGAATGTGTCGTTGTCGCCGTTGCAGAAAATTATGCCGTTCTCGTCGACCGAGGCCAGATAGTTCATGCCGAAGTCGCGTGCGGTGTAGCGTCCCGAGCGGTCGTGATCGTCCCAGGTCTGCGACACCATCTGCAGGGGCACGCCTACGGCGGCCACGAGCGCGACGGCGGCGGCAGCCATGCGTGCGGCGCGGTTGTCGCTCCTGGTCAGGCGGCCGAGCAGCGACCGCAGCATCATGCCCAGGGCCGGGATGCCGATGCCGATCCAGATGGCGAAGGCATAGAACGAGCCGGCAAACGCATAGTCGCGCTCACGCGGCTGGCCGGGAGTCTGGTTGAGGTAGAGCACGATGGCAATGCCTGTCATGAAGAAGAGGAAGCAGATCACCCAGAATTGCTCGATGCCGCGCTGAGGCGCGTCGGGCTTGATATAGAGCGCCTGCCACAGCAGACCGATGATGCCGAGCAGCAGAGGCAACATGTAGAACACATTGTGGCCCTTGTTGCCTTTGCCGAATTCGTCGGGCAGCAGCGACTGGTCGCCCAGACGGGCGTTGTCGATGAGGGGTATGCCCGAGATCCAGTTGCCGAGATGCGGCTCACCGTTTCCGGCGAAATCGTTCTGTCGGCCGGCGAAGTTCCACATGAAATACCGCCAGTACATGTGCGAGAACTGGTAGTTGAAGAAGTAGCGCAGGTTGGTGCCGAACCCGGGTTTCCATACCGACACGCGGTCGACGTCGACGCCGGCACGCGAACGGTGGGTGACGGCCTGGGTCTGCGAGTGCAGATAGGGGGCGAGCTCATATAGCGGGGCCACGCCCTGCTGAGCCCAGCGGGTGCGCAGCTCGGCGGGTATCTCGTCGAGATCGGGAGTGGAGTATTGCGACCATCCCTTGTAGCCCTCGACATGTGTCGGATCGTTGCTGTAGATGCGCGGGAAGAGCATCTTCAGGTCGGGCATGTCGGTATAGTTGGGTTTGGATGTCTTGCCGATATAGCGGTCGGGCTCGTTGTCTGAAGTTTTAGCCACTTTATAATATGTGGTCGACGGGTCGTTGTAGGGTGCGCCGTTCTCGTCGCGCAGCACGCCGTCGACAAGCGAGGTGACAGGGTAGCCATACTCGTCGACATAGGCATAGTACTGGCCCGAGCCTTCGGGATATTCCTCCATCTCGATCTTCTCGGCAAATGTGGCGCCGTAGAATAGCGGACGGTCGCCATACTGCTCGCGGTTGAGGTAGGATGCGAGCGAGAATACGTTGTCGGGGGCCTGCTGGTTCATGGGCGTGTTGGCATGTGAGCGTATGAGCAGCAGGGCGTATGACGAGTAGCCGGTGAATATCATCACCAGACTGAGAATGATGACGTTGAAAATGCGCACGGGCACTTTCTTGCAGATGCCGAAGAGATAGACGGCCAGACCGATGCTGAGCAGCGCGCCCACCCACCAGCTGGCGATGAAGAGCATGCCCGAGAGCATGACACTCAGCAGAAACGACCATTTGATGGCCGATGCCGAGCGCTGGCGGTTGAGAGTCACGATGGCCCATATGAACACTGCCACAAGCAGCACGGTGTAGAATACCACGCCCGAATTGTAGCTCATTGCCAGATCGTTGACAAACAGCAGCTCAAACCACTGGGCAACCTTGACGAAGCCTGGCACGAGGCCGTAGAGTATCAGGCCGACGATGACAAACGACACCAGCAGCGCCAGCATGGAGCCTTTGGCGCTGACGGTCTTGAATTTCTTGTAATAGAACACGAGCACGATGGCCGGGATGCACAGCAGGTTGAGCAGATGCACGGCGATCGACACACCGATCACATAGGCGATAAGTATCAGATAACGGTCGCTGTGAGGACGGTCGGCACGATTTTCCCACTTGAGTATGAGCCAGAAAACCAACGCGGTGCAGAACGACGAGAAAGCATACACCTCGCCCTCGACGGCCGAGAACCAGAATGTGTCGCTCCACGTGTAGGCCAGTGCGCCGCAAATGCCTCCGCCGAATATCATGAGCATCTGCCACACCGATACCGACTCGGCCTTGTCGGGCACTACGAGACGTCTGATCAGATGGGTTATGGTCCAGAACAGCAGCAGTATAGTGCCTGCGCTGAGCAGCGCCGACATGGTGTTGACGGCAATGGCCGCGTTGGCGATGTCGTTGCCGAACAGGGTTACGAAAAAGCGTGCGGCAAGCATAAAGATCGGGTTGCCCGGCGGGTGGCCGACCTCGAGTTTTGCGCCTTGAGAGATAAATTCGGGACAGTCCCAAAAGCTTGCGGTGGGCTCGAGTGTGAGTATGTATGTCACGGCTGCGACAACAAAGCACAGCCAGCCCAGCAAGTCGTTGATCAGATTATATCGTTTCATGCAACAGCTGTGATGTCAAAATTATCGGACAAAGGTAGTGATTTAGCCCCACTTTACATGATGTTTAACTAATATTAATATTCTGCCACATGTCGCAAATGATATGATTTTAACAGATAATGTCACTAATCGGTCATCGGATGTCTCGTGTGTTTTTTTCTTGCTATATTCGCGCAAATCATCAAATGTTATAAACTGTAACCATGAAAAAAACAATTCTGGCGTCTGTGGCCATATCGCTGTCGGCATATTGCATGGCTCAGCAACCCGATATGAAGTTTGAGGCCGAGACGGCCTCGTACACCAACTGTGAACTCGCAGATGACGCCCGATACTCGGGCGGCCGGGCGCTGCGTTTTATTGCAGGCAATGCCCGTGCCGAGTTTATTGTAAGTGTCAATCACCGCGACAAATATAATATTATTGTGGCCGGTAATGGTATAGGCGGCGAGAAGGTGGTAAACTGCTTGATAAACGGCAATAGCAATACATTCAAGATCAACGACTACGGGGAGGTGACTGTTGGTGCCTTCTTTCTCGAGCAAGGCGTCAACCGCATAGTGATAACGCCCAACTGGACATGGTTTGCCGTCGACTATCTGCGTGTCGACGGCAATACGGCCGACATAGAGTTTGACATCTCGCCGGCCCCCGTGACTCAGTCGGCTACCGAGGCCGCCTGCCGCATGTATTCGTTTCTGTATGACAATTTCGGCAAGCGTACGGTGTCGGGTATGATGACCGGCGACATGGCCTCGGCCGACGGAAATGTCTTGCAGCACGACGATATGCGTGCGGTCTACGACCGGTCGGGGAAATATCCGGCCCTCGTGGGGTTTGATTTTATGAATGCTACGGGCAAAAGCGGCGAAAGCGGCTGGGCCAGGGATTATACCCGCAAGACTATCGAGCTGGCCAAAGACACCTACCGCCGCGGCGGTATCCCGGCCTTTACCTGGCACTGGCGCGACCCGGGTCGCAACAGCGACAATTTCTATACTAAGGATACCGATATGCGGATCTCGCATGCGATGAATGCCGACGGCAGCTGGGACAAATCGTCAACTCTCTACCGCAATATCATAAGCGACATACACACTGTGGCCGACTATCTGCTCGAGTTGCAGCGCGAGGGAATGGCCTGCATATTCAGACCGCTGCACGAGGCCGACGGCGGATGGTTCTGGTGGGGATGCGAGGGCGGCGAGATATGCACCCGCCTGTATCATCTGCTTTACGACGAGATGGTCTACGTGAAGGGCGTGCGCAATGTGATATGGGTGCTCAACAGCGACATATCCGATCCGGCATGGGATCCGGGCGAGGAATACTATGATGTCATCTCGACCGATATCTATAACAGTGCTTTTGACTATTCGAGCAACAGTGGCGCCTTTGACAATCTGTGTCGTCTCACCGGCGGCCGAAAGATAGTGGCTCTTGCCGAGAACGGCCCCGTGCCCGATATCGATTGTCTGAGCGACGACGAGGCGATGTGGTCGTGGTGGATGCCGTGGTATCAGACCTGGAACGGTAATTTTGCCGACAAGACGAGCCGCGAAGAGTGGCGCAAGTGCATGAACGATCCTCGAGTGATTACTCTCGATGACATGACGCCGATGTGGAATGCCTCGATAGATGATGTGCAGGTCGACCGCGAGAACCCTGATGATGGCTGCTGTTACGATCTGTATGGCCGCAAGGCTGAGCCTCGCCGTGGCGGCATCTATGTCGGCAGAGGCCGCAAGATTATCGTGCTCTGAGCCGTCCCTGCGGCCGGTTTGGCCAATCGGGCCGATGTTTGCCGATTTGGCTTGTGATGGTGCCTGGGTCAGAAAAAGTTAGTAATTTTGTCGAAACTTTAGAATATTTTTCCACAAAATGAAGAAACTAACATCGATTCTGGCCCTGACAATCGCCGTGAGCGCGCATGCCGAGGGCTATCAGGTAAACACATTCAGCGCCAAACAGGAGGGTATGGGCCACGTGGGCGTGGCAATGGAACTGGGGGCTGAAAGCATGCTCTTCAACCCCGGCGCCATGGCCATGTCGACCAAGACCTTTGAGCTGTCGGGCGGCCTTGCGGCCATCGTGCCCTATGCGAGCGCGACCCACAAGGGTATCAGATATGACACTGACAACAAGGTGAGCACGCCGATGAATGTCTCGGCGATGTTTCGCATATATGACAGCCTTTATGCCGGCCTGACGTTTTTCACACCCTACGGCAGTTCGATCAACTGGGGTGAGAACTGGCCCGGAGCCGTGCTCAACCAGTCGGTCGATATCAAGATGTTTACCCTGCAGCCGACTGTGTCGTGGCGTGTGCTGCCCGGTCTGTCGGTAGGCGCCGGCCTGATGGTGAGCTGGGGCAATGTCGATCTCAACAAGGGACTGGTGTCGTCATCGTCGCTCAACACACTGCTCGGCGCTATGCAGCTGCCCCCGTCGATGATGTTTGACGGTATCACGCCGGCATCGGTCAACCTCACCGGCTCGTCGAAACTGGCGCTCGGCGTCAACGTCGGCGCTCTATGGCGTATCAGCGAGCAATGGCGGGTCGGCGCCTCATTCCGCTCGCGCATGACAATGACGGTCGAAAAAGGCATGGCCGCGGTGACATATGCCAACGAGACAGCCCGCACACTGCTCGGCACATATCTCGACAATCTCAACACCACCAATTTCAGCGCGTCGCTGCCTTGCCCCTATGTGCTGTCATTTGGTGTCTCGTACAAACCCATACCCGCACTGACGCTGGCATTTGACGCACAGCTCAACGGATGGGGCACATACAAGGAGCTCGATATAGCCTTTGACAATCTCGAGCAGTATGACCAGCATCTTACCAAAGACTATCACAACGCGATGACCTACCACGTCGGTGCACAATATGCTCTTACCGGGCGGTTCGATCTGCGTGCCGGCCTGATGGTCGACACCAGTCCCTGCAACAAGGACTACTATAACCCCGAGACACCGGCCCAGACCCGTATCGAGCCGTCGGTGGGTTTCTCGTTCCGGCCGGTGCGTCAACTGTCGGTGGATTTCGCATTCATGTATGTGCACGGCTGCGGCGTGAAGAACGCCACGGGCGAGTATGAGGATTTCATCGCCAAGAGCTATCCGCAACTGGGCCTGCCCGTTACGGCGACCTTTGAGGCCGACTACAATCTGCACGCATTCATCCCTGCAGTCGGTCTGTCTTACAGTTTCTGATACGGGACGGATATATACAGGGCGCCCCTGCCGGTCATGTCACTGATCAGGCAGGGGCGCTGCCCGATTATGATTTCTGATATTCGGTGGGCGACATGCCGGTGATGTGTTTGAAGAATTTGCCGAAGGACGACTGGGTGGGGAAGTTGAGCGCGAATGCCACCTGCTGGATGTTTTTGCCTGAGAACCGCAACATGTTTTTTGCTTCCATGATGACAAAATCGTCGATCCAGCGTGCGGCGGTGCGTCCGGTGGCCTCTTTGACGAGCATCGACAGGTATTTGCTCGATATGAACAGCTTCTCGGCATAGAACGACACCGAGCGCTCGCGTATATAATGTATGTGTACGAGTTTGATGAAGTCGCGCACATAATCGTGGCGACGCCCGATGGGCTGTACGGCGCTGTCGGCTATGATGCCGCTGAGACGTTTGTGGTAGAATTGCACGAGCTGATAAAATAACGATGCAATCAGGCTTGTGGCTATGTTTTTGTTGATCTGCTGATTGGTCTCGTCGAGGGCGTTGAGGTGCAGCAGCTCGAAGTAGCGCGTCAGCAGGTCGGCCTCGTCGTGCGACAACTGCTGTACAGGCTGCGGGCGCTGCATGAGCGGCGGCAGAGCCACAGCCGACATGTTGATATTGACGTTCTGCAGGAATCCGAGGTCAAAAAACAGCGCGTAGGCATCGAGGTCATCGGGTGCCTCCTCGAGTAGCTTGACGACGTTGCCGGGGAAAATCGCCATGAACGTATCTTGCCCCAGAGTGTATTTCTCGAGATTGATCTCGATGTCAAATGGCCTGCCGCCGCGAATTAGCAGCAGCAGGGTGCCTGTCAGTTTCATCGGGGTCGAGTCGAGCAGCAGACGTGTGCCGCTGCCGGGCTTCACATGGCTGAACAGATAAGAGTCTTGTATCTGGCTATATACCGACGAGACGTCTTTTAGCTTTGCTACGTTGTCAAATTCGATTATTTTTTCCATCTGGTCTCGGATTTGCTACAAATTTACGAAATATTGCATAATCAACCAAATTATTGTCGATAATGTCGTAAAATTTGAAAGCGAGGCCAAACTTGTGGTCTGATGGTCGAAATGTCAGTGGCTCCAGCGTTCGGCGGGCTCGTTGCGCAGATTGTAGGAGTTGCGCAGCTGCTCGAATGCGGCCGGGGCGTTGCGCAGAGCCTCGCTGTCGGCCATCGGGTCGTAGCTGCGCCAGGCCATCGACGGGGTGATCGATCGTGCTGTCGGCGCCGGTGCCGGTTCGGCCACACGCAGCTCGGGCAGCCCGAACTGACGGCAGAGCGCTGTGAGCACCATCTGCGACGCCCGTATCTTGCCCTGCAGCGAGTAGCCGGCGATATGGGGTGTGCCGATGGCTGCGCGTTCGAGCAGGTCGAGGCTGATGCGGGGCTCGTCCTCCCAGCAGTCGACCACGGCAGGACCGGTGATGCCGCTGTCGATCGCGTCGATCCATGCGGCGGTGTCGGTGACGGGTCCGCGGGCGGCGTTGATGATGATGGGGCCGCGGCGCAGTCTGCCAAAGAAATCGGCGTCGGCCAGATGCCATGTGGCGTGGTTGCCTTCGCGTGTGAGCGGTGTATGGAATGTGATGATGTCGGCCCGGCGGGCGATGTCGTCGAGTGTCGACCATTGGTCGCCACCCTCGGCACGCTGTCGCGGCGGGTCGCATAGCATGACGGGCATCTCGAGCGCGCGGGCCCACTGCTCGACTATGCGGCCCACATGGCCTACGCCCACGATACCTATGGTGTGCTGGCGCAACTGACGGTTGACCAGCCTTATGATCGACGAGAAGACATATTGCGCCACGGCCGGAGCATTGCATCCGGGTGCATTGGCCACCGTGATGCCGTTGGCTGCACACCAGTCGAGATCGATGTGGTCGGTGCCGATGGTGGCCGTTCCGACAAATTTTACTTTCGACCCGGCGAGCAGGGCGGCGTCGCAGCGGGTGCGTGTACGCACCACGATAGCGTCGGCGTCGGCCACCGTCTCGGGGGTGATGAGGCGTGCAGGCATAAACTCGACCTGCGCGTAGGGCTGCAGCACGCCCATGAACGGGACATTCTGCTCTATAATGACTTTCAGAGGGTCAGTCGCCATAGATATAAGGCAATGTAGACACCGGCCACGGCCAGGATGCCGATGTATTGGCGGTCGTAGCGGTGGTTGACAAAATAGTGTGTTATCTGATATGCGGCGCAGACATTGAGTATCGGCAGATAGGTGAGCAGATTGTCAAAGTCGAGTGCCATGGCAGCCACGGTAAAGGCTGCTATTATAGTCAGGGCGCCGTTGTATGACCGGGCCCTGGCGTTGTAGGCAATTGTCTTGAATACGTTGAGGGCTATGGATGCCACAAGCATGAATGCCGTGAGGGCTGTCACTGTCAGCAGATAGACCGATGAGTGCAGGTTGTCGGCAAAGAATATCGCCGATATGTCGGGCAGGCCGATGTGAACCGGAGACACGATGCCGAGGCCTGCCAGCAGTATCCACACGGTGAGTATGCCCATGACCGATGCCAGGAAGACACGCAGATTGAAGATGCGCATCTGCATGCATACGACCCAGAATACGGGGATGTAGAATGCAAAGCTGTATTGCGTGGCCGAGCCCAGCGACAGCAGCATGAAGGCCAGAAAGACCGTGCGCACCCGGTCGGGCGCGTCGTAGCAGCTGAAGAGCAGGAAGGTGCATATCACCACGCCTGCGGCCACGAGAGTGCCCGAGCCTATTGCCGTTACATCGCGCGGCACGGCCGCCTGCATCAGAGCGAAAAGACCCACCTCGAGCCATGTCATGGCCCTGAGAACGTTGAACGCCTTGTTGATGATGACCATCATGGCCATTATCAGTATGTTCAGCCCGACGTTGATCGCCAGACTCCATCCGTAGGGCAATACCCATCGTGATGCCGACGGCAACCCCAGGCCGCAGTCGCCTGACGATGGCAGCACATTGTCGATGCCACCCGACAGAGCCACGTAGAGAGCGGCCACCGCAACCATGATCATTGCGGCGCCGCGGGTGTGGAATTTCTGGCTGATGACTGCCGGACGCATCTTTTGCAGGTGGTTATTTCATGACGTCGCGGCCGATGTCGCGGCGATAGTTCATGCCGTCAAAACGGATGTCGGCCAGTGCGTCGTAGCTGTGGCCGAGAGCCTCGGCCAGGGTATCGCCGTATGACGTTACGGCGAGTACGCGTCCGCCCGATGTGACGAGCCGTCCCTCTGCGTCACGGGCTGTGCCTGCGTGGAATATGATGCTGTCGGCCGGGTCGAGGTTGCCCTCGATTATCATGCCTTTAGGATAACTGCCGGGATATCCGCCTGATACGGCGATTACCGTGGCCGCGCAGCGTGGGTCGTGTGCGGCCGGCAGATCGCGCAGATCGCCTGCGGCACAAGCCTCGAGCAGGTCGACCAGGTCAGAGGCCAGACGTGGCATCACGACCTCGGTCTCGGGGTCGCCCATGCGCACGTTGTATTCTATCACCTTGGGTTCGCCGCCCACATTGATCAGACCCAGGAAGATGAAGCCTCGATAGGTCAGGCCCTCGGCGCGCAGGCCGTCGACCGTGGGGCGTATGATGCGTTCGGTGACTTTGGCCATGAATGCGTCATCGGCAAACGGCACCGGGCTCACAGCGCCCATGCCGCCGGTGTTGGGGCCTGTGTCGCCCTCGCCCACACGTTTGTAGTCTTTGGCTACGGGCAGCACGCGGTAGCTGCCGTTGCCGTCGGTCAGTACGAATACCGAGCATTCGATGCCACTGAGAAATTCCTCGATGACTACCTTGCGCGATGACTCGCCGAACTGGCCGGCGAGCATCTCGGCCAACGCGGCTTTGGCCTCGTCGAGCGAGGGGATGATCAGCACGCCTTTGCCGGCTGCCAGACCGTCGGCCTTGAGTACGTAGGGCGCCTCGAGGGTCTCGAGAAATGCCTGTCCCTCGGCCAGGGTGTCGGCTGTGAAGGTACGGTAGGCGGCGGTCGGTATATTGTGACGGGCCATGAATTCCTTGGCGAAATCCTTACTTCCCTCGAGCGCGGCGGCGCCCTTTGACGGGCCTACCACGGGCGTGCGTCCCTCAAAATAGTCGTAGATGCCGGCCACGAGCGGGTCTTCGTTGCCCACCACGATCAGGTCGACCGCATTGTCGGCCACAAAACGCTCTACGGCCTCGAAATCAAGAGGACTGAGGGTTTTGACTGTCGTGCCATAGGCGTCGGTGCCGCCGTTGCCCGGTGCTATCCACAGGGCGGCGCAGCGTGGACTCTGCGAGATTTTACGGGCCAGGGCCGATTCGCGGCCACCGCTGCCCAGCAAGAGTATGCGCAATTTATTCATTGTCGGTATCGGGTTTAGATGAACTTCCTTTCTTCTTCCATCCGCGCGAACGCATCATCGGGCCTTCCATCGGCTTGAGCGACGGCTGACGGCCTGTGAGCATCTTGAGCGCATGGGGATTGCGTCGCTTTGCCAGCGGATTCTCGGGTTCGGCCTCGGGTTGGGCAGGCGTGGTCGGGCGGCTCTGCTGGCGTCCCGGACGCTCAGGCCGGTCGTAGCGCTCGCCGCGGAATTGGCGCTCTGATCCGCCTCGTCTTGCCGGCCGTTCGCCGCGCTCGCCACGCTCGGTGCGCTCGGCCCGTGCTGACTCGCGGGGACCCTTGCCGATCTTACCGCCCTGGCGTACAAACGATTTGCGGTCGCCGTCAAATATTATGTACTCGCGCAACGAGCATTCGAGGGCGCCGTTGTAGAGGGGGATCTTCTCTGACGGGGCCAGGCCGATGCGGGCGAAATATTCGTCGCGATAGCCGATTATCCAGGCGTGATAGCCTGTGAAGACATGCTTGAGCTGGCTGCCGATGGTCTTGTAGAGAGCATCCATATCGGGGGCCGAGATGCGTTCGCCATACGGAGGATTGGTCACGAGCACACCGGCGGGTTTGGGGGCCTCGGTCCATGCCGAGATCGCACGGCGTTCAAGGTCGATATACTTGCCTACCCCGGCACTCTTTATGTTTTTCTGGGCAATCTCGATGGCACGCGGCGATATGTCGGCACCATAGATTTTGAACCGCACCTCGCGCTCGTTGCTGTCGTCGTTGTAGATGCTTTCGAATAGTTCGGCGTCAAAATCGGCCCAACGCTCAAATGCAAATCCCTTGCGGTAGATGCCGGGGTTGATGTTGGCGGCAATCAGGGCTGCCTCGATCAGGAAAGTGCCCGAACCGCACATCGGGTCGACCAGCGGACAGTCGCCACGCCAGCCGCTGCGCAGGATGATGCCTGCGGCGAGCACCTCGTTGATGGGCGCCTCGGTCTGTGCCACGCGGTATCCGCGCTTGTGCAGCGATTCGCCCGATGAGTCGAGCGACAGTGTCACAGCCGTGCCGTTGATGTGTACGTTGATCATCACATCGGCGTCCTGCAGACGCACGCCCGGACGCTTGTCTTCGCCAAAACGGTCTTTGAACCAGTCGACTATGCCGTCCTTGACACGATAGGTGACAAACCTGCTGTGCTTGAACTCGTCGCTGTTGGTGACGGTATCGATTGCAAAAGTCTTGTCGATGTCGAGTATCTTGCTCCAGTCATACTCCTTGACGTGCTCATAGAGCGTGTCGGCATCCTTGGCACGGAAACTATAGAAGGGCTTGAGTATGCGCAAAGCCGTGCGGCACTGCAGGTTGGCACGGTAGAGGGTCTCGAGCGTACCCTCAAACGACACCATGCGCCGGCCCGGCTCGACATTGACCGCTCCAAGCGAGCGCAGCTCCTCGGCCAGAACCTCCTCGAGTCCCTGGAACGTCTTGGCCACCATTTCAAATCTATCTTCCATTTTGTCGAATATCGCTTTTGATTGGCTGCAAAGTTACGAAAATTCTTGCGACAAATATATAAAGTAAGTAACTTTGGCAAAAAATGTGTGATGAATATTGCAGTATATTGTAGCTCGGCATCAGATCTGCCTGCAGCATGGACCGATGCCGCGGCCGAGGTCGGCCGATGGATCGGCCGGCATGGCGCATCGCTCGTCTATGGCGGTGTTGATGCCGGCCTGATGCGCGTCACTGCCGAGGCTTGCAAACGCGCCGGCGGCACGATTGTGGGCGTAGTGTCATCGCGCCGCATCCCCATGGCGTCGCCACTCAACGACGTGAAAGTGCCCGCCTCAGACCTAAACGACCGCAAGGGCGTCATGCAGCTGCTTGCCGACGCATTTGTCGTGCTGCCAGGCGGATATGGTACCCTTGACGAGTTCTCGACATCCTTCTCATATATTAACTTCACCCGCAGGCGCGACAAACGCATCATACTCCATAATCCTGACGGCCTGTATGATCATCTGCTCGCCCAACTGCATGCAATGGTCGACCGTGGCCTCATGTCACCCGACGCGCTCGACATACTCGACGTCACCGATACCGTAGCCGCTCTTGTCGCCGCTCTCGACCGATTCTTCCAATCACATACACGACTGCCAAAATGAAAAGCCGACTCTACACGCGCACCGGCGACGACGGCACCACCTCGCTCGTCGGCGGCACACGCGCTCCTAAAGACTGCGACCGACTCGAGGCATACGGCACAGTCGACGAGCTGAACTCCTGGCTCGGATTGCTCGCCGCCTCAGACACCATTGCCGCTGACCGCCGCGAGCTGCTGCGACACATTCAGAACACTCTGTTCGATATCGGCGCCGCCCTTGCCACCGAGCCTGATTCGGCATGGCAGCCGGCACCTCTGCCAATCGCCGAGATCGAGTGGATCGAGAGTGCCATCGACACCATCGACTCACAGCTGCCCCCATTGCGGCAATTCATACTGCCCGGCGGACATCCTGATGCCGCCCGCGCAAACATAGCGCGCACCGTGGCGCGCCGTGCCGAGCGCTTGATAATCAGGCTTAACCGTACGACTCCCGTAGAACCTGCCATCATGCGCTATGTCAATCGTCTCAGCGATCTGCTCTTCGCCCTTGGCCGGGAAATAAATGTTAACACAGGCCACAATGAAATATTTTGGCAAAAAAGTTGTTAGTACATATAAAATGACTATCTTTGCGGCACTTTTGTAAAAAGCAATCTGAAAACAACAAAAAAATTCACTTAAAAACACAATAGACACTATGTACTGGACACTTGAACTTGCCTCGAAACTCGAGGACGCACCCTGGCCCGCCACCAAAGACGAGCTCATCGATTATGCCATGCGTAGCGGCGCTCCTCTTGAGGTAATTGAAAACCTGCAGGAAATCGAAGACGAGGGCGACACCTACGAGAGCATCGAAGACATATGGCCCGATTATCCCTCGAAAGAAGACTTTCTCTTCAACGAGGACGAATACTAAAGCAAAAGACGCTAAAACACAAGCTGATATACAAGCCATTGGGGACAACAAAAATCTCCAATGGTTTCTTTTTTGTAAAGACTTTTCGGCCTTCTTTTTCTCATTATCTTTTCGTTCGATATATCGGCTCAATGCATCAAAGGACTTAAGAGGGACATCAAAGATATATTTCCATTCAGCGTTTTATGGTCTCGATAACATAGAGGCAGTGTGACCACAAAGTAAGAGGGTATGTTCCTGAGCTGATCAGACTGATCTGATTTTTGTATGATCGAGGACGATATGTCTGAATTTATTATGGCATAGTCCTCAAATTCTCAATAGCTTGGTTTGCATTGTCCGATTTAACGTCAGGCATATGTGTCTGAGGACTATTGATGCGGTCAGGGCAACAAGGAATATGACGATGCTCTGAAGGCAAAACACAACCGTTGAGTCGGATGCGGGGAAATGCTTAAACATGATTCGGATAGTCAGTTGATGAATCATGAAAAAGTAAAAGCTCAGTGAGCCGAAATAAAGTAGCGGTCGGCAATGCAGTATGCGTGTGATAAAGCCGTGATTATTGTCATTCATACTGAAGATTATGATTGTTAAAGCCGATGGTAGCCACCAGTACGAGGCCATGACATACAGATAGTCTGTGTCCTGACAGAATATAACGGCTATAATGGATAACGCTATGGGGATTGATTCGTATAAGTTTATGAATACCGGGTGTCTATGCGGTGTTGAATGTGTGTGCATATTGTGGATCCGGACTACCTGGGCTAATGTTATGCCAATCGCGAAATCGACCCAACGGGCACACGGGTTTATATACACAGCCCAGAATTCGATTTGATCAGGCAAAAGATGGATTAAGACAAAATATATTGCAAGTATCGGTATCGCATGCCACGGCTTGACAAGCAATCTGTATAGTATGGGGAAAATAAGGTAGCAGAATAATATGTCAGACAGAAACCAAGTGATCGGATTACCCCCCCCATGTATATATAATGCTTTGAAAACCAACTTTGTACAAGTGCTAAACTTAACGCCGTATGGCGCATGGTCGCAAACGTGAAGTCTGACTGGAGAAATACTATGGAGATAATAAGACAAATAATGTGCGGCGGATATATCCTGGAAAGCCGGCGACTGTAAAACCGGAAAATATCAAAGTTCTTCTGATCAATTTCGTCGCCATGACATTTTGCAAGCAGATAGCCGCTCAGCATAAAAAAGAATGCTACTGCAAAGTCTCCTCCTGCCCAGAAGAGATCCATATGATGCAGAAAGATCATAAAGGCAAAAATTCCTCTGAGCGATCGGATATTTTCAATCATATACTGTTCAAAAGGCTCGAATACGACTCAATTAAGCCTTGATGCATTTGTCAAGGGCGGTCTCGATAGCGTGGCGGTCGAGGTGCTGGCCGATGATGACGAGTTTGATCATGCGGTCGCCGTATTCAGGGTCCCAGTCGGCGGCGAGCTGTGGGTCGGCTGCCATCATCCGGCGCAGTTCATCGTCGGGCGCGGTCGCATACCAATATCCGGCTTCCTGCAGCTTTTTCTGTACACCGGCCTGCTCAAACAGATACGACATATCGGTGTTTTCGGCAAAGTAGACTACACCTTTGGTGCGTATGATGCCGGTCGGCCAATGTTTGTCGCAAAAATAGTCGAATCGATTGAGATCGAACGGCTTGCGGCGGAAATATACAAATGTCTGTATGCCGTATTCCTCGGCCTCGCCTTCGTCGTGGTGATGATGGCAGTGGCAGTGCTCGCCACCGTCGCAGCCTTCTTCGTGCTCGTGGTGTTCGTGGTGGTGCTCGTGATGATCATCATCTGCCGGGCTGATGCCTTCGAGTTCGCGCACCCATGTGGCTGATGTGGCTACGTCCTCAAAGTCAAACATATCGGTGTTGAGCAACCGGTCGAGATCAATGTCGCAATAATCGCATCCGATGATCTCGGCTTTGGGCTGTATGGCACGGATGATGGCACGGATGCGGTCGGCCTGCTCGGGCGCTACCTCGCTGATCTTGTTGAGGAGTATTATATTGCAGAATTCGATCTGCTGTATGATGAGGTTCTCGATGTCATCGTCGTCGATATCGCGGCGCTGCAGGCTGTCGCCACAGGCAAACTCCGACTCAAGACGCAGGGCGTCAACTACGGTAGCGATACAATCGAGACGAGGCAGTGTGCCATTGAAGTCAGGGCCGGCCATTGACGGCATGGCGCATATCGTCTGAGCGATGGGGGCGGGCTCGCAAATGCCGCTGGCTTCGATGACAATGTAGTCAAAACGTTGTGAACTGGTGATGTCGGTGAGTTGCTTGACAAGGTCCATCTTTAGGGTGCAGCATATGCAGCCGTTCTGCAGGGCGACAAGATCGTCGGAATTGTCCTGACCCACCACGCCGCCTTTCTGGATCAGTTCGGCGTCGATGTTGACCTCGCCTATGTCATTGACGATCACGGCAAATTTTATGCCGCGGCGGTTGTTTAGAATACGGTTGAGCAGTGTAGTCTTGCCGCTGCCCAGATATCCGGTGAGCAGCAGCACGGGGATGTATTTCGACATTTCGGTATGTGTTTTGACACCGCTAAATTACATAAATTATCTGAAGCGGGCAAATCATTCGGTCAAAGCCCACGGCTCTTTCATTTAAGATCGCGTTGTCATGTCAGATGGATGTGTTATTT
>JAUNGA010000031.1 GCA_030524765.1 Bacteroidales bacterium
GGCCTCTCCGGCGTCTCAATGTGCGTTGCTTCTCAAAAGCGAGTGCAAAGGTAGCACCTTTATTCGAATACTCCAAATATTTTACCAAGTTTTTTATGTTAAAAAACATATCAATTTCGAATCTCACTGTGTATGTGGCGGTTATATTTCACATAAAATTTGCCCTATCGGAGCGGCGCATATACATGCACTGATCCTTTAACAGCCGGTTCGACAATATCCGTTAATAGCAGAGCGGCCGTTTACAGATATTATCGAACCGGCTCTAATGTAAAATTTCTTGACTATTTCGGAATATGTCAGCCACCCCACCCTATTTTTATTGGTAAATTAAGTCGGTTTTCTGTATTTTTGTATTCGATTTTTAAAGATCGCTTATGAAATTTGTTACCTCTATATTATTATTGTGTGCATCCCTGTCGGCTTCGGGACAGGTGAGATGGAACAATGAGGCGTCTGACACGACTCGCATTACTCAGATTCTGACCGAGACTGCAGCCCTACCGGCGATGAATCCGTCGGCAAGGGTGGCCTTCATAGCCCGGAAATTTATCGACACGCCCTATGTGGCGCACACCCTCGAGGGTGATTCCGAGCTACTGACCATAAATCTCGACCAGCTCGACTGCACGACATTGGTCGATGTGGTGCTGGCAATGGCATACACGGTTGGCGAGCGACGCACAGGCTGGCAGGATTTTGTGTATAATCTGCAACGCATGCGTTACCGCGGTGGTGAAATCGACGGTTATGCCTCGCGTCTGCATTACAATTGCGACTGGGCTGTCGATAATTCTCACCGCGGTTTCATCGCCGATGTGGCGCGGGACATGCCCAAGTGTTCATACATGGTGCGCACAATCGATTTCATGTCGCAGCATCGCGACAACTATCCGGCCTTGGCTGATTCGGCCACATTCGCCCGTATCAAAGAAGTCGAGAACGGTTTCCGCAACCATCGGTTCGGCTACATCAAGACGGTCGATCTTACATCGCGTGATCTGAAGGCCGCGTTGCGCGATGGAGACATTCTGGCATTTGTGTCGTCTCTGAAAGATCTCGATGTCACTCATCTTGGCATTGTGGTCAAGGTCGACGGCGAGCCACACGTGCTGCATGCGTCATCGACCGAGGGACGCGTTGTGGTGTCATCGCGTCCGTTGTCAGATTTCGTAAAGCGAAACCGAAACTGGATAGGCGTGCGCGTCTACCGTCTCAAGGATTGATCTGACAGCATAATATGAACGGCGCCTCGCAGAAGTGTCTGCGAGGCGCCTTTCATATTATGCTGTCAGTCGCGACTGATCAGAGAGCGCGTTTGGTCTTTTTGCCATAACCGTAGACTGCGGCAGCACCGAGTTCCTCCTCGATACGGAGCAGCTGGTTGTACTTGGCCATACGGTCTGAACGGCTGGCCGAACCGGTCTTGATCTGTCCGGCGTTGGTGGCAACAGCGATGTCGGCGATAGTAGCGTCCTCGGTCTCACCCGAACGGTGCGAGATAACGGCGGTGTAGCCGTTGCGCTGAGCGAGCTCAACAGCGCGGAGGGTCTCGGTGAGCGAACCGATCTGGTTGACTTTGACCAGGATCGAGTTGGCGCAGCCTTCCTCGATACCACGCTCGAGATATTTGACGTTGGTCACAAAGAGGTCGTCACCAACGAGCTGGCACTGCTTGCCGATCAGGTCGGTGAGGATCTTCCAGCCTGCCCAGTCGTTCTCGGCCATACCGTCCTCGATCGAATCGATGGGGTATTTTTCAACGAGGCTCTGCAGGAATTTGGCCTGCTCCTCGCTGGTGAGTTTGGGAGCATCGGCGCCCTGTTTCCAGGTATAGTCATAAACGCCGTCGTGGAAGAACTCAGACGAAGCACAGTCGAGACCGATGGTCACGTCCTTGCCGGGCACGTAGCCTGCGAGCTCGATAGCCTTGATGATGACGTTGAGAGCGTCCTCGGTGCCGTCAAGTGTGGGAGCGAAACCGCCCTCGTCGCCTACTGCAGTGCTCAGGCCACGCTCTTTGAGCACGGTCTTGAGGTTGTGGAACACCTCTGTACCCATGCGGATACCCTCGTGGAACGAGGTGGCGCCGATGGGACGGATCATGAATTCCTGGAAGCAGATGGGAGCGTCAGAGTGAGCGCCACCGTTGATGATGTTCATCATAGGCACGGGCAGCACGTAGGTGTTGCAGCCGCCGATGTATTTATAAAGGGGCAGATCGAGATAGTCGGCGGCAGCCTTGGCAACTGCGAGCGACACGCCCAGGATGGCGTTGGCGCCGAGGTTGCTCTTGGTGTCGGTACCGTCGAGCTCAAGCATCTTCTCGTCGATGGCGATCTGATCGAGGGCGCTCATGCCTACGAGAGCCTCGGCGATGGGGCCATTAACGTTGGCAACGGCCTTGAGAACGCCTTTGCCCATGTAACGCGACTTGTCGCCGTCACGCAGCTCGAGAGCCTCGTTGACACCGGTTGATGCGCCCGAGGGAACTGATGCACGACCTTTAGCGCCTGATTCGAGGATAACGTCTACCTCAACGGTAGGATTACCACGCGAGTCGAGAACCTCGCGACCGATAATTTTTTCGATTTTCATAACTGTAGTTGTAACTTGAAAAAGTATGTTAGTTGATTAATATGCTTGTTTTAGGTCAGATTTTGGCCGCCACAAAGTTACAAATTATTTGCCATAAGTCAACTCCCGAGCGACGATTTTTACACCGCCGTACCGACAATTTATCTTAAATTGCTTTACTAATGTTAACCGTCTGCACAACAAATCACGCGGCAGGCTTGTTTGTTCTTAGAAAGCAGACAAATACTTTAACTAATTTCAACCTGTTATGAAAAAGTTTTTACTGATGGTTGCCGTCGCAGCCGTCGCCGTTCTGGGAGCGTGCTCAGGCGGTAAAGAATCAAAATCATGCGAAGCCGGCGAGAATGCCGTGATCACCAAACTGCAGCATTGCACAAACCCCGATTCTATCTCGGTATACGTCGACCAGGCCAAAGCCTATGCCCAGAAACTTGTCAATGAAGGCAAGATCGACGAGGCAAAAGCCTATCTCGACAAAATAACACCCGTAGTGCAGCAGAAAGCGCCCGCACTCGTCTCGACCCTCGAAACCGTCAAGACCGCGATCAGCAAGCTGCCCGGACAGGTAGCCGACTCTACAGCGTCGACCATCGGTGATGTGGCCGACTCGATCGCAGCCAAGGGCAAAGACGTCAAAGACGCCACCGTCGAGGGCGCCAAAAGCGTCTACAACTCAGCCAAGGAAGTCGGCAGCAAGGGCATCGACGCCGCTAAGGAAGGTGTCTCAAAGGCCAAAGACGGCGTAGCCAACACCGCCGACCATGCCGCCGAAGCCATCAATAACGCACTCGGCAAATAAACTCAAGGACCGGAAAGCGCCGTCGCCGACAGGCGCTTTTAACCCGCCACAGACAAAAAAGGCTTCTATCGCTGCATGAGCGACAGAAGCCTTTTTTGAACTTATATCAGAGTGATAATTATTCTGCGGCGGGAGCCTCGGTTGCGGCTGCCTCGGCAGCGGCGGGGGCAGCTGCTTTCTTGCGCGAGCGGCGGGTAGTCTTGGCCTTGGTGTCCTTCTTGCCCTTGAGCATGGCCTCGTTATAGTCAACGAGTTCGATGAAGCAAGTCTTGGCGTTGTCGCCCAGACGGTTGCCCGTCTTGAGGATGCGGGTGTAGCCACCGGGACGGTCAGCGATCTTCTGGGCGATCTCCTGGAAGAGTTCCTTTACGGCCTCTTTGCTCTGCAGATAGCTGAAGACGAGTCGGCGGTTAGACATTGTATCTTCTTTGGCGCGGTTGATCAAGGGCTCGGCATATACGCGCAGAGCCTTTGCCTTGGCCAGAGTGGTGAAGATGCGCTTGTGCAGGATCAGCGAGATGGTCATGTTGGCCAGGAGCGCATCGCGGTGAGCCTTGGTGCGGCTGAGGTGATTGAATTTTTTATTGTGTCTCATCGGAGTTTACTCTTTATCTAATTTGTAACGTGAAATGTCCATTCCGAACGACAGGTTGAGGCTCGTCAACAGATCCTCAAGCTCAGTGAGCGATTTCTTGCCGAAGTTGCGGAATTTGAGCAGATCGGTCTTGTTGAAGACCACGAGCTCGGCGAGGGTCTCTACCTCGGCGCTCTTGAGGCAGTTGAGGGCACGGACGCTCAGGTCCATGTCGACGAGCTTCGACTTGAGCAGCTGACGCATGTGCAGCACCTCCTCGTCAAAGACCTCGTTGTTGTCAACCTCCTGAGTCTCCAGCGTGATCTTCTCGTCTGAGAAGAGCATGAAGTGGTAGATCAGGATCTTGGCAGCCTCTTTGAGAGCGTCCTTGGGCAGGATCGAGCCGTTGGTGGTGATCTCGAGAGTCAGTTTGTCGTAGTCGGTTTTCTGGTCAACGCGGAAGTTCTCTACCGTGTACTTGACATTCTTGATCGGGGTGTATGTCGAGTCGATGGCGATCGTGTCGATGTCATCGTTGGGGGTGACATTCTCCTCAGCCGGGATCCAGCTGCGGCCCTTGTTGATTGTCAGGGTGATATTGAAGCTTGCGCTGGGATCCAAATGACAGATGACAAGCTCGGGATTCATAACTTCGAATCCTGTCAGAGCCTTGCCGATGTCACCGGCCTTGAACACTTCTTTGCCCGAGACGTTGATGGTCACTTTCTCAGCATCGGTATCTTCGACGATCTGTTTGAGGTCGACCTGTTTGAGGTTGAGGATGATGTTGGTCACATCTTCCTTAACGCCGGGGATGGTATCGAATTCGTGTTTAACGCCGTCGATCTTGATCGACGAGATGGCGTAGCCTTCGAGCGACGAGAGCAGTACTCGACGCAGGGCGTTACCCACAGTGATGCCATAGCCGGGTTCCAGGGGTTTGAACTCGAACTTGCCGTAGAAGTTGTCAGCTTCGAGCATGAGCACCTTGTCGGGCTTCTGGAATGCTAATATAGCCATGGATCTTGATGTTTTATTGATTATTATTTCGAATACAACTCGACGATGAGCTGCTCCTTGATATTCTCAGGGATATCCTCACGCTCGGGCAGGTGCAGGAATTTGCCGGCCTTGAGCGATTCGTCCCACTCGATCCAGGGATACTTGCTGTGGTTGAAACCTGCGAGCGCGTCGGCGATGACCTCGAGAGACTTTGATTTCTCGCGCACACCTACAACGTCGCCGGGCTTAACCTCGTACGAGGGAATGTTGACAACCTCACCGTTGACCGTGATGTGCTTGTGCAGCACCAGCTGACGGGCAGCGGCGCGTGTCGGAGCGACACCGAGACGGTAAACGACATTGTCGAGACGGCTCTCGAGGAGCTGCAGCAGGATCACACCGGTGATACCTTTCAGACGAGAAGCCTTGTTGAACAGGTTGCGGAACTGTTTCTCAAGCACGCCATAGGTATATTTGGCTTTCTGCTTCTCACGGAGCTGTACGCCGTACTCTGAGGTTTTGCGGCGTTTGTTCTGGCCATGCTGGCCGGGGGGGAAGTTGCGACGCTGGAGCACTTTGTCTTCGCCAAAGATGGGCTCGCCGAACTTACGGGCGATTTTGGTCTTGGGACCTGTATATCTTGCCATTGTAGTTAAAAATCAGTTTAGTGGTGTATCGACCCCCGTGTCGGGGCTGAGGTTGGCTGGGCCGAGGCTCTTGCAGTCTGTCAGAGCATGCCTGCCGTCGGGGCCGCGTTTGTCAAGGTGCGGGCGGCCGCGGGCCGCGGGGGGTGATGTGCGATACGCCGGTTTTAAAAGAAATTATTTAGAAAGAACTAAAAGAGAAAGTAGAGTGTACATCTGCCCGTCAGCCCGGGGCTCGCGGCAGATGACCAACTGATTATTAAACTCTTCTGCGCTTGGGAGGACGGCAGCCGTTGTGGGGCAGCGGAGTCACGTCGATGATCTCCATCACCTCGATGCCGGCATTGTGGATGGTGCGGATAGCAGCCTCGCGGCCGTTGCCCGGGCCCTTCACATAAGCCTTGACTTTGCGGAGACCGAGGTCATATGCGACCTTTGCGCAGTCCTGGGCTGCCATCTGGGCAGCGTAGGGGGTATTTTTCTTCGAACCGCGGAAGCCCATCTTACCAGCCGATGACCAAGAGATAACCTGGCCCTCGCTGTTGGCTAAGCACACGATGATATTGTTGAAAGACGAATGCACGTGCAGCTGGCCGTCTGCGCCAACCTTGACGTTGCGTTTCTTTGCTGCGACTGTCTTTTTTGCCATAGTCTATGATTATTTAGTAGCTTTCTTCTTGTTAGCAACGGTTTTCTTGCGGCCCTTGCGGGTGCGGGCGTTGTTTTTGGTCGACTGGCCGCGGACGGGCAGACCGATACGGTGACGGATACCGCGGTAGCAGCCGATATCCATCAGACGCTTGATGTTAAGTTGGATCTCGCTGCGCAGGTCACCCTCGACTTTGTAGTCGCTGCCGATGACTTCGCGCACTTTGGCTGCCTGAGCGTCGGTCCAGTCCTGGACCTTGATGTTTACATCAACGCCTGCCTTCTCAAGAATCTTTTTGGCAGAGCTACGGCCGATGCCGAAGATGTATGTCAGGGCGATTTCACCTCGTTTGTTCTGGGGGAGGTCAACTCCCACTATGCGTATTGCCATAAATTACTGATATTTTTTCTTCAAAAATAACAAAAATTATCCTTGACGTTGTTTGTACTTGGGGTTTTTCTTGTTAATTACGTAGAGACGACCCTTGCGACGGACGATCTTGCTGTCCGGGGTGCGTTTTTTGACTGATGCTCTTACTTTCATTGTTTCTTTTAGTTATAGTTGGTTTGTTCTTTATTTATAACGGAAGGCAATGCGACCCTTCGACAGGTCGTAAGGCGACATTTCGACACGCACCTTATCGCCGGGCAGGATCTTGATGTAATGCATGCGCATCTTGCCCGAGATATGAGCGGTGATTTCATGGCCGTTCTCGAGCTCGACGCGGAACATAGCGTTCGACAATGCCTCGATGATGGTGCCGTCTTGTTCGATTGCTGTTTGTTTTGCCATATTAATCAGTTAAATCTGTCAGTGATTGCTTGATGTATGTAATCGAATGTTGTCATGACGTGCGTCTCGTCGTCATAGATGGCGAGCGTATGCTCGTAGTGGGCCGACGGTTTGCGGTCGCGCGTGCGGCACGTCCAGCCGTCGGGTTCGATGACGATGTTCTTTGAGCCCATATTGATCATCGGCTCGATGCAGATGCACATGCCGTTGCGTATCACCGGGCCCGTGCCGCGGCGGCCGTAATTGGGCACCTCGGGGCTCTCATGCATCGAACGGCCGATGCCGTGACCGCACATCTCGCGCACGACCGAATAGCCACGGTGCTCGCAGTAGGTCTGCACCGCATTGGCAATATCGCCGATACGCTTGCCGGGGCGGCAGGCTTCGATTCCGACATAGAGGCTCTCACGGGTCGTGCGGCAGAGATCAATCACCTTCTGGTCGACCTCGCCCACGGCGAATGTATAGCACGAGTCGCCCATGAAACCGTCTTTCTCCACTACTGTGTCAATGCCGATGATATCACCGTCACGCAGAGCATAGTTCGACGGGAAGCCATGTACGACCGTCTCGTTGACTTCGATACAAAGCGTGCCGGGAAACCCGCCGTAACCCAGACAGGCAGGCTTGCCACCATTGTCGTGAATAAATTCACGGGCAATGGTGTCGAGCTTGCGTGTGGTCACGCCGGGGGCTATCCATCGGGCTACTTCGCCCAAAGTGCGCGACACCAGATCTGTGGCGGCGCGCATCTGTTGGATTTCTTCCGGTGTCTTCAGATAAATCATTTAATCTTATCGTGTAGCTTTGTCTTAGCAATCAAGATTGATCAATAGGCCGAGCCGGTTGTGCGGCCCTTGATTTTGCCTTCTTTCATCAGGCCGTCATAGTGGTGCATCTTCAGATGAGCCTCTACCTGCTGCAGGGTGTCAAGCACAACACCCACCATGATCAGCAGCGATGTGCCGCCGAAGAACTGGGCGAAATTCTGCGAGATACCGAAAAAGCGGGCGAAAGCCGGAAGGATGGCCACAATGCCGAGGAAGATTGAACCGGGCAGTGTGATGCGCGACATGATCGCGTCGAGATACTCGGCGGTCTTTTTGCCGGGCTTCACGCCGGGGATAAATCCGTTGTTGCGTTTCATGTCCTCGGCCATCTGGGTGGGACGCACCGTCACGGCCGTATAGAAATATGTGAACGCCACAATCAGGATAAAGAAGACAAAGTTGTACCAGAAACTGTTGATGTCGGTAAACGCATGCAGGAAGCCTGACTCAGCGCCACGATAGCCGGCAAGTGTCATCGGGATGAACATGATGGCCTGGGCGAAGATGATAGGCATCACACCGGCGGCATTCACCTTCAGGGGAATGTACTGGCGTGCGCCGCCATACTGGCGGTTGCCCACGATGCGCTTGGCATACTGTACAGGCACCTTGCGGGTACCCTGCACCAGCAGCACTGCGCCGACAGTAACAGCGAAAAGGAGGACAATCTCGACGATGAACATCACCAGACCGCCCTGGCTGCCGGTCGTACCGGGCAGGCGCGAGGTGAATTCATAGAAGAGAGCTCCCGGGAGACGGGCGATGATACCGACCAGAATGATGAACGAGATACCGTTGCCGATACCGCGGTCGGTGATGCGCTCGCCCAACCAGAGGATAAACATGGCACCTGCGGCCAGGATAATGGTCAGATACACTACCGTCCAGAAACCGAACACCATCGGGTTGGCACCGTTGCTGGCGCCGTTGACCTGGATCTGGAGATTGATCAGGTAAGCCGGAGCCTGGAGCACCAGGATGAGCACGGTCAGATAACGGGTGTACTGATTGAGTTTCTGGCGTCCGCTTTCACCCTCTCTCTGCATTTTCTGGAAAGAGGGCAGGATCATTCCGCACAGCTGTATCACGATCGAGGCCGTGATATAAGGCATGATGCCCAGCGCGAAGATTGATGCCTGCGAGAAAGCGCCACCCGAGAACATATCGAGGAGCTGCATCAGACCGCTTTTGTTGGTGAAGTTGGCCAGCACATCGATATCGGCAGGCGAGATGCCGGGGAGCACCACGTAGCAGCCGAGACGATAGACCAGCACCAGCAACAGGGTCACGAGGATGCGCTTGCGCAGCTCTTCGATAGTCCAGATGTTTTTGAGGGTGTCGACAAATCTCATTATTTCTCGATTTTAACGATCGAACCTCCTGCTGCCTCGATAGCCTTTTGGGCGGCTGCCGAGAAAGCGTGAGCCTCGACGGTGATTGCGCGGTTTACCGCACCGTTTGCGAGGATTTTGACGAGCTGGCGGCTGTTGATGAAACCGGCCGCACGCAGCTCCTCGAGACCGATCTTCTCAAGACCCTTGGCCTCGGCCAGAGTCGAGATCAGATCAAGATTGATGGCCTTGTATTCCTTGCGGTTGATATTGTTGAAGCCCCATTTGGGGAGACGGCGCTGCAAGGGCATCTGACCGCCCTCGAATCCGATCTTGCGTTTGTAGCCACTGCGCGATTTTGCACCTTTGTGACCGCGGGTCGATGTGCCGCCTTTACCAGAGCCGGCGCCACGACCGATACGGGTGGCACGCTTGACAGAGCCGGCTGCAGGCTGTAAATTACTTAAGTCCATAGTCGATTTTCAGTTTATGCGTTGGTCACTTCTACGAGGTGGCGAACTTTGTTAACCATACCCATCACGTCGGGGGTGTCTTCCTTGACTACCGAGTGATGCATTTTCTTGAGGCCAAGTGCGTCGAGGGTGCGCTTCTGCACTGCGGGGCACTTGATGCGGCTCTTTATCTGGGTGATTTTGATTTTTGCCATTTTTAGTCGTAGTTTAGCCTTTGAATACTTGTTCTACCGAGATACCGCGGTTCTGGGCCACCTGTGCGGGCGAACGCATCTCGTCGAGAGCGGCGATAGTGGCTTTAACCAGGTTGTGGGGGTTTGACGAGCCCTTGCTCTTGGCGAGCACGTCGGTGATGCCGACGCTCTCGAGTACCGCACGCATAGCACCGCCGGCCTTGACACCGGTACCGTGAGATGCCGGTTTGAGGATCACGCGCGAGCCGCCGAATTTGGCCACCTGCTCGTGGGGGATAGTGCCCTTGTGCACGGGTACTTTGATGAGGTTTTTCTTAGCGGCCTCTACGCCCTTGGCGATTGCGGCCTGCACCTCGTTTGCCTTACCGAGGCCCCAGCCTACGATACCGTTCTCGTTGCCGACAACTACGATGGCTGCGAATGTAAATGTGCGGCCACCCTTGGTCACTTTGGTGACGCGGTTGATGGCTACCAGACGATCCTTGAGCTCAAGATCGTTGGTTGATTTGACACGATTGTTTCTTTTAGCCATAGTCGTTAGAATTTAAGACCGCCTTCGCGGGCTGCGTCAGCGAGTGATTTAACACGACCGTGGAAGAGATATCCGTTACGGTCAAATACTACTTCGGTGATGCCGGCTTCGAGAGCTTTGGCGGCAATTGCTTTGCCCACAGCGGCGGCAATCTCGATTTTGGTGCCCTCGGCGATACCCTTTGATGAGGTAGCCACAAGAGTCTTGCCTGCGAGGTCGTCGATGAGTTGTACGTAGATCTGCTTGTTGCTGCGGAAGACAGTCATGCGGGGACGTGCTGCGGTGCCTGAGATGCGGCCGCGGATGCGCGCCTTGATTTTATTTCTTCTATCTATCTTAGATGTCATGATGATCTCAATTTATTTATTTAGCACCGGCGGTCTTGCCTGACTTACGACGAATAACTTCGCCCACAAACTTGATACCTTTGCCCTTGTAGGGTTCGGGCTTGCGCAGCGAGCGGATCTTGGCGCATACCTGGCCCAGCAACTGCTTGTCTTCGCTGGTGAGGATGATCAACGGGTTTTTGTTACGCTCTGACTTGGCCTCTACCTTTACCTCGGGGGGAAGTTTGATATATATTGCGTGCGAATAGCCGAGCGACAGCTCGAGGACCTGGCCTGTGGCTGTGGCGCGGTAACCGACGCCGACTAATTCCATTTCTTTGCGATAGCCTTCAGACACACCCACGATCATGTTGTGGATCAGGGCGCGGTACAGACCGTGCTGAGCGCGGTGCTCGCGGTCGTCGCTGGGACGGGTCACATACACGTGACCGTCTTTTACCTCGACATTGATGTCGGGATTGATTTTCTGCTGGAGGCTCGAGTTTTTGCCCTTGACGGTCACCACGTGGTCTTTAACCTCGACTGTGACGCCTGCAGGGATTGCGATGGGAGCTTTACCTATACGTGACATTGTATTGTGCGGTTAAAGATTAGTAAACGTAGCAAAGGACTTCGCCGCCGATCTTCAGGTCGGCAGCTTTTTTGTTGGTCATGACACCTTTCGAGGTCGACAGGATGGCGATGCCCAGGCCGTTGAGCACACGGGGCATGTCTTTGTAGCCGGTGTACTGACGCAGGCCCGGACGCGACACGCGACGGAGGCCTTTGATTGCGTTGACACGGTCGACCGGGTCATACTTGAGGGCTATCTTGATTGTGCCCGCCGGGGTCTCGCCCTCGACGAACTTGTAATTGAGGATATAGCCCTGTTCAAAGAGAATCTTAGTGATTTCTTTTTTCAAGTTTGAGGCGGGAATCTCAACCACACGGTGGTTGGCTTTGATAGCGTTCCTCAATCTTGTAAGGTAATCTGCTATAGGATCTGTCATTTTATTTTGTTTTGCTTAAATTGATTGGGAGGGATTTCCCAACAATATTTAATTCCTTGGGAGTAATGGAGCCGACCCCGGGTCATCGAGGAATCGGGTGAGCGGTTGGGCCGGACCCCGTTGCTTTGATTTTATTTGCCGGTAATCTTAACGACTGATCACCAGCTGGCCTTCTTCACACCGGGGATCAGGCCTGCCGACGCCATTTCGCGGAACTGGATACGCGAGATGCCGAACTGACGCATGTAACCTTTGGGACGGCCGGTGATTGAGCAGCGGTTGTGCAGACGCACACGCGAGGCGTTCTTGGGCAGCAGCTGCAGTGCCTGATAGGCCTCGTAGTCGCCGGCTGCTTTGAGCTCGGCCTTGCGGGCTGCATATTTGGCAACGAGTTTCGCACGCTTTACCTCGCGGGCTTTCATTGATTCTTTAGCCATATTACTTCTTTTCGTTTTTGAAGGGGAGACCAAACTGTTTGAGCAGAGCGTAGCCCTCTTCGTCGGTCTTGGCCGAGGTTACGAAGGTGATGTTCATACCCATCAGTTTGTTGATGTTGTCGATGTTGATCTCGGGGAAGATGATCTGCTCGGTGATGCCGAGGGTATAGTTGCCACGGCCGTCGAGCTTGCCTTCGATACCCTTGAAGTCGCGGATACGGGGCAGAGCCACGCGGATCAGACGCTCAAGGAACTCGTACATGCGCTCGCGACGCAGTGTCACGCGTACGCCGATGGGCATCTTTTTGCGGACCTTGAAGTTTGAGATATCCTTGCGCGACAGAGTTGCCACAGCCTTCTGGCCGGTGATGGCGGTCAGCTCGTTGATGGCGATGTCGATCAGTTTCTTGTCCTGAGTGGCTTCGCCGATACCCTGATTGATGACAATCTTCTCAAGGCAGGGAACCTGCATAACGGTCGTGTAGCCGAACTCCTTGGTCAGAGCAGGCACGATGCGCTCCTTATAGTCTTTGCTGAGTGTAGTTTCCATTATTTAATCTCCTGTCCTGATTTTTTAGCGATACGTACGCTCTTGCCGTCCTCGCGGCGGATCGAGATGCGGGTAGGTTTGCCGCTCTTGGGGTCGACGAGGCTGAGGTTCGAGATGTGAATGGGTGCTTCTTTTTTGATCAGGCCGCCCTGGGGGTACTGTGCGGTGGGCTTTGTGGCCTTGGTGACGATATTGCAGCCCTCTACGATGGCACGCTCTTTGGCGACCTCGACAGAAAGCACGCGACCGGTCTTGCCGCGGTCTTCACCTGCCAGCACATAGACGGTGTCACCCTTTTTGATATGTAATTTGCTCATTACTTATTCTGTTTAGGCGGTTTGACTTAAAGTACCTCGGGGGCAAGTGAGACAATCTTCATGTTGGTGGCGCGCAGCTCGCGGGCTACGGGACCGAAGATACGGGTGCCGCGGAGCTCGCCGGCGTTGTTGAGCAGTACGCAGGCATTGTCGTCGAAGCGGATGTATGAGCCGTCGGCACGACGGATCTCTTTCTTAGTGCGTACGACAACTGCCTTAGATACAGTGCCTTTCTTGATGTCAGAGCTGGGTATTACACTCTTCACCGACACCACGATGATATCGCCGACCGATGCATAACGGCGACCGGTACCGCCGAGCACATGGATGCACAGGGCTTCCTTTGCACCGCTGTTGTCGGCTACGGTTAAACGAGATTCAGTCTGTATCATGGTTTACTTAACTTTTTCGATGATTTCTACTAAGCGCCATCTTTTGGTCTTGCTCAGGGGACGGGTCTCCATGAGGCGAACGGTATCGCCGACGCTGCATTCGTTTTTCTCGTCGTGAGCGTGATATTTCTTGCTCTTGTTGACGAATTTACCGTAAATGGGGTGTTTCTCCTTCCATTTGATGGTGACTGTGATTGTCTTGTCGCCTTTGTTGCTGGTTACAACCCCGATGCGCTCTTTACGTAAGTTTCTCTTTTCCATTTTACTTGGAGGGGTTTATTGGTTTTTAAGTTCGCGCTGACGGAGCTCGGTTTTCACGCGGGCGATCATGCGGCGGTCGGCGGTTATCTTAGCGGGACTGTCGAGGGGTGAGACAGCGTGGTTGACCTTGAGCTGAAGATACTCTTTCTCCATCTGGGCCAGACGCTCCTTGAGGTCGGCAGTGCTGAGCTCTTTGATTTCTTCTTTCTTCATAGCTGTTTACACGTTTTGAGAGGGATCATAGTCGCGACGAACGACAAACTTGGTCACCACGGGCAGCTTCTGGGCGGCCAGACGCAGGGCCTCCTTGGCGATGTCGAAGGGTACGCCCTCGACCTCGATGATGATGCGGCCCGGAGTAACGGGAGCCACGAAACCTTCGGGCGAACCTTTACCTTTACCCATGCGGACTTCGGCAGGTTTCTTGGTGATGGGTTTGTCGGGGAAGATGCGGATCCAGATCTGACCCTGACGCTGCATGTAACGTGTCACCGCGATACGAGCGGCCTCGATCTGACGGCCTGTAATCCATTTAGATTCCAGGGTCTTAATGCCAAACGAGCCGAAGGCCAGCTGGTTACCGCGCTGTGCGATACCTTTCATGCGGCCTTTCTGTTGGCGGCGGAATTTGGTTTTCTTAGGTGCTAACATTGTTTGCTCGTATTATGAGGTTTAACGGTTGTTTTTTGCACGACGGAAGCCACCACGACGGGGAGCGCCGTTGCCTGCGGCTGAGCGGCCCTCTTTCTGTGTGTTGGTAAACTGGGGTGCGAGGTCACGCTTGCCATACACTTCGCCACGGCAGATCCACACCTTCACGCCGATCACGCCGACCTTGGTGTGTGCCTCGACGAGAGCGTAGTCGATGTCTGCACGCAGAGTGTGCAGCGGCGTACGACCCTCTTTGAACATCTCGCTGCGTGCCATCTCGGCGCCGTTCAGACGGCCCGATACCTGCACTTTGATGCCTTCGGCGCCGGCACGCATGGTCGATGCGACGGCCATCTTGACTGCACGGCGATAGGCTACCTTGCCTTCGATCTGACGGGCGATGGTCGATGCGACGATCTGAGCGTCGAGCTCGGGGCGTTTTACCTCATAAACGTTGATCTGAACGTCCTTGTCGGTGATCTTGCTCAGCTCTTTCTTCAGAGCCTCCACATCCTGGCCGCCCTTGCCGATGATCAGGCCGGGGCGAGATGTGCAGACGGTGATGGTGATCAGCTTGAGAGTGCGCTCGATCACGACACGCGATACGCTGCACTTTGCGAGGCGGACGTTAAGATATTCACGGAGTTTATAATCTTCGAGGATGTTGGCGGGGTACTTGCCTTTCTCAGACCAGTTTGAGTCCCAGCCGCGGATAACACCCAGGCGATTGCTGATAGGATTTACTTTCTGTCCCATTGTTTAAGCCTCACGGGTTTTAGCGTTATCAATAGTGTCTACGATGATGGTCACGTGGTTGGCGCGTTTGCGGATACGGTAACCACGGCCCTGGGGAGCTGTGCGCAGACGCTTGAGCATCGGTGCGCAGTTTACAAACACAGTGCTGATGTAGAGCTCGCCGCTCTCGGCCTTGCGCTCGTTTTTCTCCTCCCAGTTGGCTACGGCGCTGCGCAGGAGCTTCTCCATGCGGGCGGCAGCCTCTTTATTTGAGAATTTCAGGATACCGAGTGCGCGGAAGACTTCCTTACCGCGAACCATGTCGGCAACCAGACGCATCTTGCGGGGAGAGGTCGGCACGTTGGTCAGCTTTGCAAAAGCTACCGACTTCTGCTCCTCTTTGCGTTTTTCGGCTGATAATCTTTTTCTTACACCCATTTTATTGTTTCTTTTTTTATTCGAAATTTGTTAACTGGGCCCTTGATTATTTTTTCTTATTGCCGGCGTGACCGCGGAAGGTACGTGTGGGAGCGAACTCGCCCAGCTTGTGGCCTACCATATTCTCGGTTACGTATACGGGAATAAACTTGTTACCATTGTGCACTGCGAAAGTATGGCCTACGAATTCAGGCGCAATCATCGAGGCGCGGCTCCAGGTCTTGATGACACTGTGTTTGCCCGATGCATTCATCGCCTCGACCTTTTTTTCGAGTTTGACGCTGATAAAGGGTCCTTTTTTTAATGAACGACTCATAATTACTTAGTTTATCAGATTACTTTTTACGTCTTTCGATGATATACTTCGACGAATGCTTCTTGGGCGCACGTGTCTTGAGACCCTTAGAGTAGAGGCCCTTGCGCGAACGGGGATGACCGCCCGATGCACGGCCCTCGCCACCACCCATGGGGTGATCGACAGGGTTCATTACGACACCGCGGTTGCGCGGACGACGGCCCAGCCAACGCGAACGGCCGGCTTTGCCCGACGACTCGAGCGAGTGCTCGCTGTTGCCTACCACGCCGATGGTGGCCTTGCAGGTAGCGAGTACTTTGCGGGTTTCGCCCGAAGGTAATTTGATAATAGCGTAATCGCCCTCGCGCGACACAAGCTGCGCGAAGGTGCCGGCCGAACGTGCCATGAAGGCACCCTGGCCCGGACGGAGCTCGATGCAGTGGATTACGGTACCTACAGGGATTTTGTTCAGGGGCAGAGCGTTGCCGATCTCGGGAGCAGCCTCGGGACCGCTCACGACAGTCTGGCCCACCTGAAGGCCGTTGGGTGCAATGATGTAGGCTTTGGCGCCATCAACGTAGTAAAGGAGAGCGATGCGGGCCGAACGGTTGGGATCGTACTCGATCGATTTTACTACGGCAGGTACTCCATCTTTAGTTCTCTTGAAGTCGATAAAACGGAATTTACGCTTATGGCCGCCACCAAGATAGCGCATGGTGAGGTGGCCTTCGGCGTTGCGTCCGCCGGTGGCACGCTTGCCGCCGACAAGAGTTTTCTCTGGTGCATTAGCAGTCGATGTACGCACGATCATCTCGCCGTCGACTTTCACGGCCTCAGTGCGCTTGAATACACCAATAACTTTGTGACGTTGGCCCGGAGTAGTGGGCTTGAATTTTTTTACTGCCATTTCTTATCAGATGTTGCTAAAAAAGTCGATTGTTTGACCGTCGGCAACCGAAACGAGAGCTTTTTTCCAGCGCTCGGTCTTGCCGCGGAGCAGACCGCTCTTGGTCCAGCGCGATTTGTTCTTTGCGCGCATCACAGCGGTGTTGACCTTAACCACCTTTACGCCGTAAAGCTCCTCGATGAGATCTTTGATCTGGCCTTTGCTGGCGTCGGGCGAAACGGCGAAAGTGTAGCAGTTGCGCTTCTCTGAGAGCGCAGTCGCTTTCTCGGTGAGAATGGGTTTGATTGAGATTTCCATTGTCTTTTTCTCCTTCGCGGTGATTAAAGTTTATTAATAACCTCGACGCTACCCTCGGTGAGGACGATAGCATCGTTGTTCATGATCACATACGTATTTATGTCGGACGCGTTTGTGAGTTTCGCGTTCGGCATATTACGGACTGACAAATATACGGAATTTTCCTTAGATGCCAAAACGAGCAGAACCTTTTTGCCGTCGATTTTAAGATCTTTAGCAAATTTTACGAATTCTTTTGTTTTGGGAGTGTCAAAAGTGAAGTTCTCAACCACTACGATCTGGCCTGCAGCTGCTTTCACAGACAGAGCCGAACGACGGGCGAGAGCCTTGAGTTTGCGGTTGAGCTTGAAGCGATAGTCACGGGGACGGGGACCGAACACACGGCCGCCGCCTACGAGCACGGGCGAGTTGATGTCGCCGATACGGCTGCCGCCGCCGCCTTTCTGCTTGTGCAGTTTGCGGGTCGAGCCGCTGATTTCGCTACGCTCTTTTGACTTGTGGGTACCCTGGCGGTGGTTGGCCAGATATTGCTTAACGTCGAGATAGATGGCGTGCTCGTTTGCTTCGATACCGAACACCTCGTCGTTGAGGACGGCTTTGCGGCCGGTGTCCTTGCCTTCTTTAGTTAAAATTGCGACTTCCATGTTATTTCTCAATTAAGACGATTGAACCTTTGCTACCGGGGATAGAACCCTTGATCATTAACACGTTGTGCTCGGGGATGATTTTCACCACCTGCAGGTTTTGCACGGTCACGCGCTTGTTGCCCATCTGACCTGCCATACGCATGCCTTTGAACACCTTGGCGGGATAAGAGCAGGCACCGATCGAACCGGGTGCGCGCAGACGGTTGTGCTGGCCGTGGGTGCTCTGACCTACACCGCCGAATCCGTGACGTTTTACAACGCCCTGGTAACCCTTACCTTTCGAGGTACCGATGATGTCGACGAAGTCAGATTCCGAGAAGAGCTCCACGGTGATCTTGTCACCGAGCTTATACTCTCCATCAAACCCTTTGAACTCGGCCAAGTGGCGCTTGGGAGCAACACCTGCTTTGGCAAAGTGGCCAAGCTCGGGCTTGGTCAGATGCTTCTCTTTAGCATCCTGGAAACCCAGCTGCAGAGCGTCATAGCCGTCTGTAGCCACGGTCTTTACCTGTGTTACTTCGCAAGGACCTACTTCGATAACAGTGCACGGTATGTTCTTACCGTCGGCACTGAAAACGGATGTCATTCCGATTTTCTTTCCAATTAATCCTGGCATTTCTTTATTTATTTAAATAGGTTGATTTCTATTTTATAATTAAGGAGAGAGAAGAATGAGTTTATATCAGTGGTATCACACCTTGATCTCAACCTCGACACCGCTGGGGAGCTCGAGCTTCATCAGAGCGTCGACAGTCTTGGCTGTCGAGTTGTAGATGTCGATCAGACGTTTGAACGACGAAAGCTGGAACTGCTCGCGAGCCTTCTTGTTGACGAAGGTCGAGCGGTTGACGGTGAAGATACGCTTGTGGGTGGGCAGGGGGATGGGGCCGCTGATCACCGCACCTGTTGCCTTCACTGTCTTGACGATCTTCTCGGCCGACTTGTCGACGAGGTTGTGATCGTAAGATTTGAGTTTGATACGAATTTTCTGGCTCATATTCTTGGTTTGTTTATTGTTTACTTAAGCAGGTCTACGCGGCCCTGGCATTCGGTGAGCACATTGCGTGCAATCGAGTTAGACACCTCGGCATAGTGCGAGAACGACATGGTCGATGTGGCACGGCCCGATGTGATGGTACGCAGAGCGGTCACATAGCCGAACATCTCGGCCAGCGGAGCTTTAGCCTTGACGACGCGGGCACCCGAGCGGCTTGTCTCCATGCCCTCTACCTGACCGCGGCGCTTGTTGAGGTCAGAGATCACATCACCCATCGACTCCTCGGGGGTAACGACCTCGATCTTCATGATAGGCTCGAGCAGCACGGGACCGGCCTGCTCGCAGGCTTTCTTGAATGCCTGGATGGCGCAGAGCTCGAATGATAGCTGATCTGAATCGACCGGGTGGAACGAACCGTCGACGACAGTCACCTTGAGCTGCTCTACGGGGTATCCGGCCAGCACACCGTTCTTCATGGCGGTGGTAAAGCCTTTCTGGATCGAAGGAATATACTCTTTGGGGATATTACCGCCCTTCACCTCGTCGACAAACTGCAGATTGCCGTCGAAGCCCTCGTCTACGGGCTCCACGCGTACGATGATGTCGGCGAATTTACCGCGACCACCGGTCTGCTTCTTGAAGACCTCGCGCAGCTGCACGGGTTTGGTGATAGCCTCTTTGTAGGTAACCTGCGGACGGCCCTGGTTGCACTCAACCTTGAACTCGCGACGCAGACGGTCGATGATAATATCGAGGTGCAGCTCGCCCATACCCGAGATAACGGTCTGGCCGGTCTCCTCGTTGGTCTGTACGCGGAAAGTAGGATCCTCCTCGGCGAGCTTCTGCAGACCTACGCCCAGTTTGTCGAGGTCTTTCTGAGTCTTGGGCTCGACTGCGATACCGATCACAGGATCGGGGAAGTCCATAGCCTCGAGCACGATGGGGGCATCCTCGGCGCACAGAGTGTCACCGGTGCGGATATCCTTGAAACCTACGCCTGCGCCGATATCGCCGCAGCCGATCTGCTCCTTGGCATTCTGCTTGTTTGAGTGCATCTGGAAGAGACGAGAGATACGCTCTTTCTTGCCCGAACGGCTGTTGAGCACATACGAGCCGGCATCGATATTGCCTGAGTAAACACGGAAGAAGCACAGACGGCCCACATAGGGATCGGTAGCGATCTTGAATGCCAGGGCACACATCGGAGCCTCGGCTGAGGGCTCGCGGGTCAGCACTGTATCGGGATCGCCCACGGCGTGGCCCTCAACAGCGCCGGCATCTGTCGGGCTGGGCAGGTAAGCGCACACAGCGTCGAGCAGACACTGCACGCCTTTATTCTTGAACGACGAACCGCAGATCATGGGCACGACGTCCATCTTCAGAGTAGCCGCACGCAGCGCTTTCTTGATCTCGACCTCGGTGATAGTCGAGGGATCGTCAAAATACTTTGTCATCAGGTCGTCGTCATACTCGGCGATCTTCTCAAGCATCTTGTCGCGCCACTCCTCGGCCTCGGCCTGCAGGTTGGCGGGGATGTCCTCGATGCTGTAGTCGGCACCCATGCTCTCGTCATGCCAGAAAATTGCTTTCATGCGGATCAGGTCGACCACGCCTTTGAAAGTCTCCTCGGCACCGATGGGGATCTGTATCGGGCAGGGATTTGCGCCGAGCACATCCTTGAGCTGGCGTACCACCTCAAAGAAGTTGGCACCCGAGCGGTCCATCTTGTTGACATAACCGATACGGGGCACGTTGTACTTGTCGGCCTGACGCCATACAGTCTCAGACTGGGGCTCTACGCCACCCACGGCGCAGAATGTAGCGACCGCACCGTCGAGCACACGCAGCGAACGCTCCACCTCGACGGTGAAGTCGACGTGTCCCGGGGTGTCAATCAGGTTGATTTTGTATTTCTCGTCGTTATACTTCCAGAAAGCGGTAGTAGCGGCCGAGGTGATAGTGATACCGCGCTCCTGCTCCTGTTCCATCCAGTCCATGGTGGCTGCACCATCGTGCACCTCACCGATCTTATGAGTCAGACCGGTATAGAAAAGGATACGCTCAGACGTCGTAGTCTTGCCGGCATCGATATGAGCCATGATGCCGATGTTGCGGGTATATTTAAGTAATTCGTCAGATTTAGCCATTGTATTGAAAATCTATCTTTGAAAAATTTAGAAGCGGAAGTGAGCGAAAGCACGGTTGGCCTCGGCCATCTTGTGCATGTCTTCCTTGCGCTTGAATGCGCCGCCCTGGCCGTTGAAAGCGTCGACGATCTCGGCAGCGAGTTTGTCGGCCATCGTCTTGCCGCCACGTTTGCGGGCGTAGATGATCAGATTTTTCATAGAAATAGATTCCTTGCGGTCGGCACGGATCTCAGTAGGCACCTGGAAAGTAGCGCCACCCACGCGGCGAGATTTAACCTCGACCTGCGGAGTTACATTCTCAAGGGCTTTCTTCCAGATATCAAGAGCGGTGAGCTCCTCGTTGGGCATCTTCGACTTCACAGTCTCAAGAGCCGTGTAAAAGATGGTGAACGCGGTGTTTTTCTTACCGTCATACATCAGATGGTTTACGAATTTAGTCACTCGCACGTCACCGAAAACGGGATCGGGCAGGATCACCCGCTTTTTAGGTTTAGCCTTTCTCATTTTTAGGTTTTACCGTTGTGTTTTTGATTGCTTGGTTGCTTGCGTCGGGGGCTTCAGCCATATGCGACCTCTGTCGCGGGCTTACTCAACCATAATTTGACAGCTTATCAAGAAATTCAAAAACGAGTTAAATTTAAAATTGATTTAATCTCGCGATGCTTTTAGAATAACTTCACCTGAGAGCTTGCGCACACAGATTACTTCTTGGCTGCACCGGCCTTGGGACGTTTGGCACCGTATTTGCTGCGGCGCTGCGTACGGTCTTTCACACCCGATGTATCGAGAGTACCGCGCACGATGTGATAACGCACACCGGGCAGGTCTTTCACACGACCACCGCGCACGAGCACGATCGAGTGCTCCTGCAGGTTGTGGCCCTCGCCGGGAATGTAAGAGTTGACCTCTTTACCGTTGGTCAGGCGCACACGCGCCACTTTACGCATAGCCGAGTTAGGCTTTTTGGGAGTAGTGGTGTACACACGCACGCACACGCCACGACGCTGGGGGCATGAATCAAGTGCGGGTGATTTACTCTTGTCAACAAGAGCCACACGTCCTTTTCGTACTAATTGCTGAATAGTAGGCATCTTAGTTCTTTAGTTTTTGACTTGGTTTTCTTATCTCAGTATTATTACTTATTTCGTATTCATTCAGACACAGTCATACACACATAACGCCGTCACCCTCATGTGGTTAACGACATTGCGGCACAACTTTGCCCTCTAAATCGCTGCAAAGTTAGCAATTATCACGCTAATCACCAAACATTTGACATTATTTTTTATTACAGCACAAAAAAAATTACAAAAATATTTGGCCAGTTAAAAAAAAGGCCTTACCTTTGCAGCGCAAAAGGGTAAAAATCCTGAGCGATATGACTCCGTAGCTCAGTTGGTAGAGCAACTGACTCTTAATCAGTGGGTCGAGAGTTCGAGCCTCTCCGGGGTCACAACAGATTTGAGCAACTTCTTGAAAATCAAGAGGTTGCTTTTCTTTTATGCCCACCAAAGCGCACAATTGCGTCTACCGGCGCGGATGCCGTACGCTGCTTTTGGGGTCAGTCTGTTGCAAACCGAATGTCTTATGCATGGATCAGGGGTCAGCACTCCGGCTATATTAATTAAAGGAGGATTTTGTCAACACAACATATTTTCAGTGATATTTGGCCGGACTGAGAAATATGGCTACCTTTGCAGACTCAAACGGGTCTGCGCGATCGCAGACCTATGAAAATGCATTCATGAGCTGGTTAGAAAGTCTATTTTTCGAGCACACACCGTTGCAGGCTGTCATAGTGATGTCGATAATCATCGCCGCAGGCCTCGGTCTGGGGAAATTAAAAATCGGCGGCATCAGCCTCGGCGTCACCTTTGTATTCTTCATGGGTATCCTGGCCGGACATTTAGGTCTGAGCATCGATCCGGCGATGCTGTCCTACGCCCAGAGTTTCGGATTGGTGCTGTTTGTCTATGAGTTAGGGCTGAAGGTCGGCCCGGGCTTCTTTAGCTCGTTCCGCAGCGGAGGCATAGGTCTGAATCTGCTGGGACTATGGGTGATATTGCTCGGCACGGCCATGGCTGTCGCATTCAGCGTTATATTCTCGATGCCGATGAGCGACATGGTGGGTGTGCTGTGCGGCGCCACGACCAATACGCCGGCTCTCGGCGCAGCCCAACAGGCTCTCGAACAGATGGGGCTGAGCGCGCAGGGCGCGGCATTGGGCTGTGCTGTCACCTACCCTCTTGGTGTGGTGGGCGTGATATTGGGAATGATTGTTGTGCGCAAGCTATTTGTGCGACAGTCTGATATACGCGAGAGCAGCTCGCAAGACGAGGCCGACCACACGTTTGTGGCGGGTTTCCGCATAGAGAATCCGGGCATCGAGGGGCTGACGGTACGTGATGTCGCTCTGGCCGCCAAAGGTCATTTTGTTATCAGCCGTCTGTGGCGCGACGGGGCGGTGACCATACCCGCCGGTGACACGGTGCTGCACTGCGGCGACAGACTGCTGGTGGTGACGACCGACGACGAGCTGCCCGAAGTGCGCATAATATTCGGCCATCAGGAAGACCGCGACTACAATGCCGAGGATGTCGACTGGAATGCTCTCGACACTGATGTGGTGAGCCGCCACGTGGTGATCACGCGTCCCGAAATCAACGGCAAGCGTCTGGGGTCACTGAGGCTGCGCAACAGCTATGACATAAATATATCGCGAGTGACACGTGCGGGCGTGCGACTGCTTGCAACGCCCGGTCTGATATTGCAACTCGGCGACCGCCTGACCATCGTCGGCGACCAAAAGGCGATCGACGCGGTGTCGAAACTGCTGGGCAACACCGAGGCCAAGCTGCGCGACCCCAATCTGGCAGTAATCTTTATCGGCATGGTGCTCGGTCTGGCACTGGGCTCGATACCAATCGCCGTTCCGGGCATTTCGATGCCGGTAAGGCTCGGCCTGGCCGGCGGCCCGATGATAGTGGGCATATTGTTGGGCCGGTTCGGTCCGCGGCTGCATCTGGTGACATTCACCACCCGATCGGCCAACCTCATGCTGCGCGGCATCGGCCTGAGCCTATATCTGGCGTGTCTGGGCCTGGAGTCAGGTGCAGGATTTTTTGACACAATCATGCGTGCGGACGGTCTGACATGGATCGGGCTGGGATTCCTGATCACAATCGTACCCGTAATAATCATGGCGGCGTGGTCGGTACGCCGGAGCCATATCGATTTCGGCTCAGCGTGCGGCATGGCATGTGGAGCGATGGCCAATCCGATGGCTCTCAATTATGCCAACGAGACTTTGCCCGGCGATAATGCCGCGGTGGCTTATGCCACGGTGTATCCGTTGGGCATGTTTGTGCGTGTGTTGTTGTCGCAGATTCTCGTATTGCTGTTTGTTTAGATTGGCGGGGCTATTCCCACACCTTCGCTCGTTCCTCGCTCGATGCGGGGCTACAACTGGTTGCCGTCTTCGACGGCGGGTGGTGGCAGGTTATTGCGCCATTAAGGTTTATGCGGGTGCGAATGTATAATGCCGTCGTAGACAGCCTCATCTGTGTTCGATACGCTCGGCCCGATGCGTCGCAATGGTCGTGCATATAATGCCGTCGAAGACGGCGGACAATTGTGGCCCCACATC